>JANQKI010000272.1 GCA_028281165.1 Opitutaceae bacterium
CGAGCGAAGGCTGGAGCGGGCGATGAGATTCGAACTCACGACAGCCACCTTGGCAAGGTGGTGCTCTACCAACTGAGCTACGCCCGCGTCAAAAAGAGAGGCGGTAATCTTTATTTCTAACGGCCTAAGTCAATAGAAATTTTCAGACGCGCCTACCTATCCTTAACGTCCAGTTCCGGCCATTGCTGAAGCTTTCGATGCAAGGTTCGGCGACTTATTCCCAAAAGCTTGGCCGCCTTGGTACGATTGCCTTTGGCATCGCTCAAAGCCTCGCGTAGCAGACGTTTCTCGTTCTCTTCCTTGTCTAGCGGAGAGATCACGCGTGCAGAGCCATCGAGGGCTCGCGTTTCCCCTCGAAATTTCGACTCCAGATCATAGTCGTGGATCTTTTCTCCTCGATACAACACCACTGCATTTTCCGCAAAATTTCTCAATTCACGGATATTTCCCGGCCAGCCGTATCTACGCAGACACTGCATGGCTCCCGGTTCTAAAGTTGGTGGGTCGATTCCGTTTTCTTTGGAAAACTCTTCCAGAAAGTGATTCAACAGTAATGGAAGGTCTTCGCTTCGGTCCCGAAGAGCCGGCATTTCGATTTGCACCACATTCAGCCTAAAGTAGAGGTCCTCCCGGAAATCGCCTTCCTTGACCATTTCTTCCAGATTCCGATTGGTCGCGGCGATCAATCGAGTGTCGACTGTAATGGATTGGGAACTACCAATGCGCTCGAACGATTTTTGTTCTAGGAACCGTAAAAGCTTCACTTGGGTTGACAGACTGATCTCCCCAATCTCGTCTAGAAAGAGCGTTCCTTGATCCGCCATTTCGAAACGTCCAATCCTTCGCTCAGTGGCTCCCGTAAAGGCGCCTCGCTCATGACCGAAAAGCTCGCTTTCCAGGAGATTGGTCGGGAGAGCCGCACAGTGAACAGCTATAAATGGCCCCTCCGGTCGGTTGCTATTCTGGTGAATAGCCTGAGCGATCAATTCCTTGCCCGTACCCGTTTCTCCCTCGATCAAAACGCTAGCCCTTGATGGAGCCACCAACTGGACACGCTCGATGACGCGTTTTAGCTCCGTTGAATTGCCAATAATTCCTTCAAAGCTGAATTTCTTGTCGAGACGCTCGTGAAGCTGCTTCACCTCAGTCTCCAGATTCTTGGAATCCAAGGCCCGCTTAAGAAGAATTTCCAGTTTCTCCATATTGACAGGCTTGGTGAGAAAGTCGTACGCGCCCCGCTTCATGGCTTCAACAGCCGAGGGGACATTGCCGTAAGCGGTCATCATTAGAACCGGCGGGCTATTGGGTAGGGCCAGGGCCTTATCGATCACCTTGAGACCTGATTTTCCCGGCATGCGAAGGTCGGTCAGAACAACGTCGAACGTTTCGGACTCCATCAATGTGAAAGCCTGATCCGCGCTTTCCGCCAAATAAACATCATACTGGTCCTCCAGCATTTGCTGAAGTCCATCACGCGTATGCTTTTCGTCGTCGACGACCAGTAATGTCGGAATCATAACGCGATATCCAACATGATCCTAATGAGAGAGTCAATGTGAAAAAATGTCACAAAAGGAAAGTTTTCAGTTTTCCAACATGCGAAATTTTCGAGATTGCTTAGGGAATTCGAGCGTCACAACTGTACCAATATCTTCCTCGCTATCTATGCCAATTTGTCCCCCATGATCTCTCATGATGCGTTGAACGATCATTAGGCCTAAACCAGTTCCGCTTTTTTTGCTGGTGTGAAAAGGTTCGAAAACACGGGGCAGATCCTCTTGCCCAATACCAGAGCCCGAATCGCTGAACTCCAAGTACACGCTCTCGTCGTCGAACCGATTCTTAACCGTTAGCACCCCACCCGGCTCCATCGCCTCAACCGCGTTTTTAATAACATTAAAGAAAGCCTGCTTCATCTGGTTTCGATCAGCCGCTACAACTGGTGGCTCAGAGCCGACCTCCACTTCTACACTTATGCCACGATCGCTCAATTCATTGGCATAGAACTGAAGCACGTCGCTCAATGGTTCGTTCAAATCGATAACCTGAACATCGGGCTCTCGCGGCCGGATCGCTTCGAGAAAATTGTCGATGATACCATCGAGTCGGCCTACTTCCTCGCGACAGATCTTGACGGATTCCTGAAGCTTTTCCGCGTCCTCGCCTTGCTCTAATCTCTTAAGACGGCGCTCCAGAAGCTGAAGGTGGATCGTAATCGAATTCAGGGGGTTGCCGAGCTCGTGAGCCACCCCAGCGGCTAGCAAAAGAATCGAAGACACTTTTTCCGATTCAATCTGCTCTTCATTGGAAAGCTTTTCGCGCGTGACGTCTGAGATAATAACGACGAAACGATCCTTTATGTCTTCGAAATCGATAAGATCCTCGTCGCCGTCAATGGGCAAAATGTAGAGCCGGACGTAGCGTTTTTCGGGATAAGTAAGCTCGATCTCCCGCGAACTCACCGAACTCTTCAAAGCTTGCCCCTCAGCTAGGCCTAAAGAATCGCGCAGACCTGGAATCAACCTCCAGAGCAGAGCTGCTCCGATATCCTTTTCCTTAATGCCGGCCATTTTCCGGCTTGCCGTATTCGCGTAGTGGACGACTCCTAATCCGTCGATAACCATGATGCCCTCAAGAGTGGTATTGAAAATCGTCTCCAACAATGCCCTCTCTCTGGCCAGTCTTTGGGCAAGGTTGGTCAGATTTATTGTGTCGAGAGTATCAATACGCCCGAGAACTCGATCCAGGGATGATTCCTTTTTCGGCATGGATTGAGAAACTTACGCTCCCCTAAAGGTTTGGCAATAATTCCTATCGCTCGACACTACGGCTTGCTTCCGTTACGGAATGATTATTAGCTATTCCGCTTTTATGAGACGCTTTCTCGCTCAAAACGCGCTGGCCCTATCTGGCATCGTTCTCTGCCTGGCTGGATGCGGCAAATCGGAAATCAAGTCCTACGATGTTCCGAAGGAAGAGCTGGACGGATTGCTTACTGCCAGCCGAACCCCCGAGCAAGCCATGCCCCAGATTAACTGGGTGAAACCTGAAGACTGGGAATCGCTGCCTTTGACAGCTTTTCGGAAAGCGAATTTTCAATACAGCCCCGAAGATTCGCAGGCATCGGTAAACATTTCCATCGCTTCGCTGCCAGGCGAGGCAGGCCGCTTGCTGCCAACGGCCAACAAGTGGCGAGCTCAGCTGAATCTAAAGCCCGTCTCGCGTTCCGATCTTCAGAGAAGTCTTGCGCGAAGTCGCATCGCCGATCTGAACATGTCGATTCTTGACATTCAAAGCGAATCCTCAAGCGAGCCGAATCTAAGAACGTTGGGCGTTTTCTTTCGCTATCGAACTCAGCCCTGGCAGATAAAAATGACCGGGGATTCCCAATTGGTGGAAGATCAGATTGGCGCATTCTATGCCCTTCTCCAAAACATATCTTTCACCAGTCTCAAAGCGAACGATCAAGAAAATGAAACTCTGGATACAATTCCAAATATCGTTTTCGATGCGCCAGAAGCCTGGAATCCGCAACCTAACAGCTCTTATCGACTAGCCAGTTATTCAATCGAAAAAGAGGGCCATCCAGCGGCTGACTTTTCGATTACCGCATTTCAAGGCGAATCCGCGGACCTTATGCTAAACGTCAACCGATGGCGAAGACAACTTGGGCTTAACGAGTGGACGAGTGGACAGATAAATCGCAGGAGCTTGAAAATCGACAGTGAAGAACTGAAATTCGTTCTCTTCGACCTAAAGCCGGAAACCGATCTGGAAAAAGAAAATACGTCTCAACGAATCCTCGCCGCCATCATGCAGGAGCAAAACGCATCCTGGTTCTTTAAAATCAAAGGCGATCCTTTTTTGGTGGAAACGCAACGCAATCGCTTCACCGAGCTTCTCAAATCGGTGCGATTCGAATCGGAATGAGCAAGCCAGCTAGCAGGAAATGAAGTCTAGTCTCAAGCTCATCGCCTCCTACCAAGTCACCATCATTTTCTTGGCCTTAGCGATCCTCCTGTTTTATTTCGCGGCTATCGAACAAGACAGTCTTGGTCTTCCGGGGGTAAAAGATAAATACTTCCAAGCGGCCTTCGTGTACTGGGAAATTCCCGACACTGAAATATTCCTTCCGTACATGTTCGGTGGATACGTACTTGGCATAGGGTTCTGTTTAAATCTAGTAGCTGGATTGATTGTGGCAGCTCAGTGGAAGCTGCAATTTTTTCCCGGAGCCTTTGTCCGCCTCGGTTTCTTTCTGATGATACTCAGCTGGCTCGTCTCTAGCGCAGTTTCCAAAGAAGGAGTGCTAACCGTAGCGGAATCCCGAGAAACGGATACCTTCGAAAATCCCGATGGAGTCGAGCTGGTCTTGTTCGACCGCAGCCAGTCACTGGAAACGGATCGCGTGTATGTCATTTCTCAAGACAGACTTGAAAAACGCTATGGAGCTCGCATTGCCGACCTTCCTTTTACTTTGAGCGTCAGTCGCTTCCTGCCAAACGCTCGGCTAGCCGCTCGCAAAGATTTGGCTCCTCGCAACGCCCTGCTAGCGAACAAGGGCCTGGGGACTGAAACCTACGTTACTCCCCTGCCAAAATCTACCCAGCCGAACGAAGCCAATCGTCCTGCGACCTTAGTAACCCTTTTCAATCATGATACGGATGAAGTTCTTGGGACATGGTTACTGGTCATGGGTTGGCTGCCTCAGACTTTTTCGTATCAAAATAGTAGTTACGCTCTGCAGTTGCGCAACGAAAGAAGCCATCTGCCCTTCAGCGTCAAAACTCTGATAGCGAATGGCAACGACCAGGACTCTGCTCTGTTGAGCATTAGCGAGTTTACCGCCGAGGATGGAAAGCAATTCACGGTAGACAAAATCAATCCGCTAAAGTGGCAGTCTTATTCTTTCCACTATAAAGAAGCGATCGACGGTTCGCAAATTCTAGTGGTATTAAATCCAACGCGATCGCTCTATTTCGTTGCGCTAATCCTGATTCTCGTCGGCTTTGCAGGTCGTCTTGCCGAATACGCATGGCAGGTGGTGGAAGATAAAAAGAAAACGGCATGAAGCGATACCTCCCAAGCATCCTTGCTGTTATCCTTTTGCTGAGCTTCGCGGGATTTCGTTTCGCCAAAAATCAGCCAAGATCATCCTTTGCCCTAAATGATTTTGGTCGCATTCCCGTAAACCTGAATGGCCGGATCCTTCCTTGGGAAAGCGTGGCTCGCGATTCATTGCTGAAGATCAGCTCTAGCTTCTACTTTAGTTGGACGGATTCAAATGACGATAGCGCCATTTCTTGGCTACTAGAAGTTATGACTAAGCCCAACCAGGCCGCTGATCGTCAGATTTTCACGGTAACAAATCCACGAATACAATCGAATCTGAAACGGCGTCCCGCAGATTCGGAAGAGGAATCGAATTTGAGTCTTCGTCAGCTTATCGATTTGGGGCCAGATCCAGTCTACTATTCCTACAACGAGCTAGGGCCTTACTTGGAGCGTATTGATATTCAAGCCAGCGGAGCCCTGGAGCAGAGCCTTGAAGCGAGGGACGATTTCCAGAAATCGATTATCAATCTAAGCGAAGCGATAACCCTTTACGAGTCCCTAAGCCATTCCCTATTCGAAGGCAGCGCAAGCCTAGTGGAACGCATCGCCAATTTAGAAGATGTCGTTGAAAAAGGAAACGCCGCAATGGCAGCTAGGGAAGCCGGGAAAGCGTTCGAGGAGGAAGACTACACCAAGATGATGGAGACCTGGTACGAATTTGAGGATTGGGAACAAAAAGCCTCCGTAATGCCAATTCTCACGACTTCTCCATCGGGAGAGACGAACTGGTCGAAAATGAGTACCGCGCTTGATATGCTGATACAAGATGGGCGGCAAAATGAAATAGTCGCTCAATACGCTATCGTCGTAGACGCCGTTCGGGAAAATGATCCGAACCGCTTCAACGAAGCGACCCGAACGATTTTAACGAAAGTCAGCGAGCTCGACAGCTCGATAAGCAAGAAGGCGTTCTACGAACATTTCTTTGATGCATTTCAACCTTTCTCCACAGCCCTTTGGGGCTATCTCGCCGGTTTCCTATTCGCCATGACAACGTGGATACGACCTTCAAGCGAAACAAAGCGAATTGCCCTGAGCCTCATCATCTCGAGCGCCGCGCTCCATTTGTTAGGAGTTGTTCTTTGGCTAATCATTATTGGAGATACCGTTGTATTCAATCTTCACTCATCGGCCATATTAATGAGTTTGATTTCAGTGCTTATCGCGTTGGGATTCGAGTCGCGCTATCGGTCAGGCATCTATTTTATAGCCGCATCTCTCGCAGCCGTGGTTGCCCTTTTTGTCGCCGAGTATCAGAGTCTGCATGGAGACGCATTTGCCCAAGTTTCCGCTATCAAGGATTCGAATATCTGGCTGCAGCTGTATCACATCGCGAAAAACGTCTGTTTCGCTTTTATGTTCACGGCAGGATCGGTTGGCGTGATTTGGATTTCAAAGTCCGTTTTCACCGACACCGTTGACTCTATAGAGGTTAGCGAGACCACCAAGACCTTCAACCAACTCACTACTGTCGCCTTGTACTTAGGCTTTTTCGCTGTGGTCTTCGAAAGCCTTAACTCGAATCTGGATTCAGGAACGTTTTGGCGTTGGGACAAAGCCGAGAATGGATTGCTGACCGCCGTTGCGTGGTGCCTTATAGTAACCCAGTGCCGTTGGCAGAACATGCTCAGACCTCGGGCGAATATGATGTTGGCCGTTTGCGGGAACCTCATTGCCGCCTGGGCCTTCATCGGATGGGTCATCAGCGAAAGCCACGTAAGCTATTCTTTGACCGGCTCGGTGTCCTTCATACTCTTTCAAGTCTTCATGGCTGCGAATCTCCTATTCGTTCTCCTGACCCTGCTGCCACTTAAATTCTGGAGAAGCGGGAATGCTATCGCCTACCAGGAAACCTAACAGGGTTGTATCCTAAATTTGTAGACGTTTCCACAACCTTTGAACTAGCCCCGATCTTTACGCATTCTTTATCGCTAGATGCTAGAACCTATCCCGAAACCTGCCTTGAACGCCGTTGCGCGAGTAACCGCCTGCAGCAAAGCTGCTCTGGCTACGGGTATGCCCATAGGCCTATCCTCGCCAAAGCGAACGCAGCTGCAGGCGGTTTCTCGCGCAACCTCTTGGGGCTGACGCTCTTTTGGCCCAGAGCCGCGTTCTGCTTGAAAATAAATACCTTTAGGTATTCGCTTTTCAAGCACACCTTGCTCTAAGCCAAAACTGCTCTCAGCGGCGCCAAGACAGGTTTCGGGATAGGTTCTAGGCTGATACCTTGAAATTGCTCGCAATTGGCATAGGTTTCGTTTTCGGATCTTAGACACTCTTTAACAACAAGCGTATGTCCCTAAGGAAACCCAATGAATTGAAGGCAGGCATGGTACTTGCCGGCGATGTCTTCAACTTGGATGGACAGATTTTATTTGCCAAGGGAGTCGAGCTTGAAGAGAGGCACATCGAGATTCTGCAAATGTGGGGCATCCCTAATGTCGACGTGGAGGATGGCGAGGACGATGAGGAAAGAATAGACCTTAATCAATTTGCCCCACACATTCTAGAACTGGCAGAAGGCATTGTCAGTCAACGTTTTAAATTGGTCAAATCTTCCCATCCCGCTGTTGAAATTGTTCGTAAGCTGTGCGTGCAGAAGGAAGCCATCGCCACTAGGCGAAGGGAGGCATCTCAATGAATCCGAAGCTACAGAGACTGGTCTCGAGATCAGACAAGATGCCAACACTCCCTACGGTTTACACCAAGATCCAGGAAGCCGTTGAGGATCCCGACACTTCGTTCGATGACATGGCTCGCATCATCCTAAACGATCAGGGTCTCAGCGCCCGCTTGCTCAGGCTCGCCAACAGCGCCTTCTACGGTTACCCAAGCGAAGTATCCACAATTCCTGACGCCTTAACTGTCATAGGACTGCAGCAATTTAAAAACATGGCTTTGTCGACCTGTATCATGGATATCTTTACAGGAATCCCGGAAGACTTGGTAAACATGGAGCAATTCTGGCGAAAGAGCATCGCCTGCGGACTCTGCGCTCGCATCATGGCTCTTGAGCTAAGGGAGGCTAATTCCGAACGCTTTTTTCTCGGCGGACTTATGCACAAGATAGGTCGCCTTATCATCTACAAGGAAGAGCCGGAAAAGGCTCTGGAAATCATGGAGATCTCGAAAAAGCGAGAGCTCCATTTGCATCACATTGAAACGGAGGTCCTCGGCTTCAATCATGCCGATGTCGGAGGAGCTCTGCTCTCAAACTGGCGGCTGCCCAAGTCCCTCTCCGAACTGGTCGCCTCGCATATAAAGCCTGTATTAGCTAATATTTCCGTCAGGGACGTCAGTTTGATTCATCTAGCGGATTTCGTAACCGAAGCGCTAGGCATGGGATTCACTGGAGAGCGCTACATTCCTACGTTTTCCGAGGCTGCTTGGGGTCACAGCGGCTTGGACGAATCCAGCCTGTTTTATATTGTAGAAGAGCTTCAAAGGCAGTACGGGGAGGTCTGCAAAATTTTCCTGGAGAAACAAAACCAACCTGGGATGGAAACAAGCTAGAGTTGCGCAATGGAGAGCGAACATCCCGATAAATCAGAGCAGATCGTAAGCCGGTTCGAAATGCTGGATCTTTTCCAGCGAAAGCTACGAGAGGCCGCTAGCATTCGCGAGGTAATCCAAATTACGGAAAGCGAGATCGATACCATCCATTATTTTCCGCATAAAGGTTGTTGGCTGGTAAATCCCAACGACGGAGCTTTCGAGATTTATCCTACAAAGGAAGAGGGAGACTACGGTCAATTGCCGGAAATCGTGCAGCACTCCATCAAGCAAGGCACCTTCGCCTGGGCTCTCAAGCAGCAACGCAACTTCATTTGGGACGATCCAGAAAATGGATACCATTTGTTCATGCACGCCTTGTCGACGCGCGAACGCACCCTGGGGATGTTCGTGGGGAATTTCGTGGAGAATAAAGTAGAGAAATCGAACCTCATCCTCACTCAAATTTCCCTGATGCTGACGGCCATGGCCACAACTCTGGACAGCCTTATTCTACGGAACCAGCTGAAGGATCAGAACAAGCGGCTGGAAGAAACCGTAGAGCGACGAACGGCCGCCTACCTTAAGGCCAAGGAGGAAGCGGAAAAAGCAAGCCAAGCTAAAAGCGAATTTCTGGCCATGATGAGTCACGAACTCCGCACGCCGATGAATGGCGTGATCGGTTTCGCCAGTCTCCTGCTAGAAACGGCCCTCGACGAAGAACAGAACGATTTCGTCGAAACGATCCGCAGTTCAGGAGATAACCTCCTAACCATCATCAACGACATTCTCGACTTCTCCAAAATCGAAGCCGGTCGCGAGCAGCTCGATATTGTTACTTTCAATCTGAAGTCGATCGTTAAGGAAGTTATCGATGTCACTACGCCGATAGCGATGAACAAGAAGCTCGAGTTGCGGCAAAGGTATGCGAATGACGTTCCGGAGTTCGTTATCGGCGATCCGGGAAAAACGAGACAGGTTATTTTGAACCTGGTGAGCAACGCCATCAAGTTCACCGAAGAAGGGCATGTGGAAGTGAAGGTCTCTCTGGTCGAAAACCCCTCTGAATCGACCCTCATCGTGATTGAAGTCGAAGACACCGGCATTGGCATCAAAGAAGCCGTTCAGAAACAGCTTTTCCAGCCCTTCACTCAGGCTGACTCCTCGACCAAACGAAAATTCGGCGGCACTGGACTGGGACTCGTCATTTCGAAAAGCCTAGCCGAGATGATGGGGGGAGACATTCAAATCCGCAGCGAGCTGGGAAAAGGCTCCACCTTCATTTTCACGGCAATGCTAGAGCCAAGCTCAAGCGACTTGGAGGATCAAGGCGTTGATGAGCCAGATGAAGAAACCAAAGCCCTCTATCGCAATGTTAAAACCCTTGTGGTGGAAGACAACGGCGGTAACCAAAAACTCATTACCCACATGCTAAGCAATTTCGGTTTGGAAGCCGAGGTAGTGAGCAATGGAATTGAAGCGGTTCAAGCCACATCCACCAAGAAGTACGACCTTATCTTCATGGATTGCGAAATGCCCGAAATGGACGGCTTCGAGGCGACGCGGGAAATTCGCAACAAGGAAAATCATGGCAAACGTTCCGTCATCATTGCTCTCACCGCTCTAGCTCTGGCAGGTGATAAAGAGAAATGCATGGACGCTGGAATGGATGATTATTTGCCTAAGCCGCTTGAACACAAAGCGTTGCGAAATGCGCTAGAGAAATGGGTCTCGGTATGATTAATTAAATAGAGAATCATTACGAGCCACATCGCATGGATATGGAATTCACTAGAGAAGAACTACGAACGAGAGTATCAAAGCTAGGCTGGTACCATACCATTGAACTTCCCTATGGAATTACGACCAATGGAGAATACGATCATCGAAAGTATCTAGATTTTTATGACATTCCCGAAGACCTGTCCGGAAAATCTGTTCTCGATGTTGGAGCTGCAAGCGGTTTCTTTTCCTTTGAATTCGAAAGACGTGGAGGGAACGTAACAGCTACTGACATAACCGATTGGGCCCAGTTGGATTTGGGACCAAATTATAAAACGCATCATTCGAAAAGCTCTCTGAACGAGTTCCTCACCGAGCCGTTTAAACTAGCGAAAAAAGCGCTTCAATCGAAAGTCGAGAAGAAAAGCGTTAGCAGCTACGATCTATCGCCTGAAACCATTGGGACTCATGACATCGTTTTCTGCGGCAGCGTGTTGCTACACTTGATGAATCCAATCAAAGCACTGATTGGAATCAGAAATGTCACCAAAGAATATGCCATTATTGCGACAGCGATAGCCCCGAGCTCCAATTCGGAGCCCATTGCGTTGATGAAGGGATTTATGACCGGAGACGTTTGGTGGATTCCCACGAAGGAATGCCTACAATTAATGGCCATCAGCGCAGGTTTTGCTGGAGTCGAGTGGATCAGCGATTTCCATCTGAACTATCGAGATGGAAGGCCTGGACCCTATCATGGAGTCCTCCGAGCCTACTCAAGCGCTAAGAATTGCTCGTCTTCGACAATCAGCGCGGAAGATCTCATCGCTAGACAAAATAGCTGTGTTGGCAGTTCTTTATAGACTGAACTATCATCCAGGCGCCGCCTCCAATATCATAACAGAAGAAAAAGCGGCCAGCCCTGAGGGCCAGCCGCTCACTCCTCCTATTTTGCCTGTAAATCGTGTCTAACTAACTTCGACAGCTTCCTCGGAAAGAAGTTTCAAATTGTCGCCATCAAGCGAATACTTTACAGTCGATCCCTCGACGACAGTCCCCTCGATGATGGCTCTGGCCAGCGAAGTTTGGATCGAGCGCTGCATGAAGCGCTTCAAAGGACGAGCCCCGTAAACAGGGTCGAAACCCTTTTCGGCAATCCATTGCTTGGCTTCATTGTCCAGCTCCACGGTGATCCGGCGTTCCTCCAACGACTTGTTCAACTCTGCCAGCAGAAGATCGACGATCTGTTCGATTTCCTCCAGCGAGAGCGGCTTAAAGATAATGGTCTCGTCCACGCGATTGAGAAACTCAGGCCGGAAGCTCGCTCTTAGCTCGGTCATCACGGCCTCCTGCACGGAGTCCGGAATCTCCGAGCCCGTTACGCCATCCAGCAAACGCTGACTGCCGATATTGGACGTCATAATGATGATCGTATTCTTGAAATCCACAACGTGGCCCTGTGAATCCGTTACACGTCCATCGTCGAGAATCTGCAACAGAACATTGAATACATCGGGATGAGCCTTTTCGATTTCGTCGAAAAGCAGAACCGAGTACGGCTTACGTCGCACGGCTTCGGTCAACTGTCCGCCTTCTTCATAACCCACATAGCCTGGAGGCGCCCCGATCAGACGAGCAACCGCATGCCGTTCCATGTACTCCGACATGTCGATGCGTACAATGGCGTCCTCGCTGTCGAGCAAGGTCAGAGCCAGCGTTTTGGCCAGCTCCGTCTTCCCAACGCCAGTCGGCCCCAGAAAAATAAAACTGCCGATTGGCCGCTTGGCATCTTTAATGCCTGCTCGAGCTCGTAGTATGGCTTCGGATACGTACTTGGTGGCCTCATGCTGGCCGATGACCCGCTTGTGCAACTCGTCTTCCATATGCAGAAGCTTCTGTTTCTCGCCTTCCAGCAGACGCGTTACCGGGATACTTGTCCATTTGGATACGATTTCGCCGATTTCCTCTTGCGAAACCTCTTCCTTAACCAGGCTCCGATCCTTCTGCTTGGCTTCCTCGGCGGAGAGCCTCTGCTCCAGCTCTGGCAAGCGTCCGTGCTTCAGCTCCGCCGCCCGATTCAAATCGTAATCGCGCTCGGCTCTTTCAACTTCAGTTTTCGTCGCCTCGATCTCCTCTCTCAGTTTTTGCAACGAAGCCACCGAGGACTTTTCGTTCTCCCACTGTCGACGTTGAGCCGTTTCCTGTTCCTTCAGGTTGGCCAGATCTTTGCGTAGAGATTCCAATCGATCCTTGGAAGCTTCGTCCTTCTCTTGAATCAGCGCCGCTTCCTCGATTTCCAGCTGCATGATGCGACGCGTCAATGTATCCAGTTCTGTAGGCATGCTATCCATTTCCGTGCGGATACTGGCACAAGCTTCGTCAACCAAATCAATAGCCTTGTCCGGCAAAAAACGGTCCGAAATATAGCGATTGGAAAGTACTGCCGCGCTCACCAAAGCATTGTCCTGAATACGCACGCCGTGATGCACTTCAAAGCGCTCTTTCAGTCCGCGCAGAATGGAAATCGAATCTTCAACCGTCGGCTGATCGACCAAAACGTTCTGGAAACGTCGCTCCAAAGCCGCGTCCTTTTCGATATACTGCCGGTACTCGTCCAGGGTTGTCGCTCCGATACAGTGCAATTCCCCGCGAGCTAGCATCGGCTTGAGCATGTTTCCAGCATCGATGGCTCCCTCAGCCTTGCCCGCACCCACGATGGTGTGAAGCTCGTCGATAAAGAGCAAAATCCTGCCTTCGCTCGACTTCACCTCCTGAAGGACTGCCTTCAGGCGCTCTTCGAATTCGCCCCGAAACTTCGCTCCTGCTAAGAGCGAACCCATATCAAGAGAGAAAACCGTTTTCTCCTTAAGTCCTTCCGGCACATCGCCTCTTACAATGCGTTGGGCCAGCCCTTCCACGATGGCCGTCTTACCTACACCTGGCTCTCCGATCAAAACTGGATTATTCTTGGTCTTGCGAGAAAGGATACGAATCACGCGACGGATTTCCTCGTCGCGACCGATGACAGGATCCATTTTTCCACTACGAGCTCGCTGTACCAGATCCATCCCGTATTTCTCCAGGGCTTGGAAAGTGGCTTCTGGATTTTTTGACGTCACTCGCTGATTACCGCGAACCTCCTGCAGGGCTCCCAGCAGCTTGGTCCGCGTCAGATCAAAACTCTTCAGCAGACTGGCTAAAGCCATGGGCTTCGCCACTTCGACTAAACCTAATAACAGGTGCTCGACGCTGATGTATTCATCTTTTAGCGACTCTGCTTCTTTCTCGGCTTGAGTGAAAACCTCGTTCATGGCTTGAGTCACGTAAATCTTCGAGCTATCCACGCTGCCACTTACTTTAGGCAAGCGATCCAGCTCCCGATTCAAGGCGAGCGAAAGAGCCGAAGGAGTAATGTCCAGTTTCTGCAGAATGCCTTGAACCAGCCCGTTTTCCTGCTCCAGCAAAGCCGCCAGCAAATGCAGCGTATCCACTTCGTTGTTCTGTTTGCGACGAGCGATGGCCTGCGCTTCCGGCAAGGCCTTCTGAGCCATTTCAGTGAGTCGGTTCGGGTCGATCATATAAAAGTTCCTCCACGAAATCGCTTGCAGAATCTATACCTGGCTAGCCCAAGGTCAATGTGACGCTTTTCAGGACGAATTTTTCACTAATCGCTTACATTACACCTTTCCCATCAATCGCTTAGGAAACGGTGATTTTGACAAAGCAAAATAGGCCACCGTTGTCGATCAATCCTGCGCGGGACACTATGACTGCCCGAAGAAGAGAAGCCTGTGCCACATCGCCCACCCAACCCCCTCCACCCTCTTCTATCTCCTTCTCCTTCTTCTACCATCTTCTTCTGCTGCTGCTGCTCTAGGTTGTAGAAATCGAAGAAGAAGATTTTTATTAATGATCCATAGCTTCTTCGATATCGATGGCGGGGCCGACACCCTCGGGCTCGCGGATGCTATCAATCAGTTCCTGTACTTTTGCTCCGGGAGCTGGAAAGACTTTGGCTAGGCTCCAGGTCACCGCGAAATTGAGAACCATTCCAATCGAGCCAATTCCCTGCGGCTTTATCCCGTTTTCGAAGATGCCAAAGGTCCAGGGCTGCATCCCCCCGTAGACGCAAGCGATGATGTAAAAGCCGGTGAATCCGATCCCGACCGCCATGCCACAGATGGCGGGAATCGCGCTGACTCTTCGGGAAAAGATACCCAAAACGAGAATCGGAAAGAAGCTGGATGCGGCCAAACCGAAGGCGAAAGCCACCACCTGGCTCACAAACCCGGGCGGCTTTATGCCAAACAATCCGGCGATCACTACCGAGATGCCGATCACCACACGACCCACCAATAGCTTTTTGCTTTCAGGAGCGTTGGGATTGATCGTTTTCGAATAGAGGTCATGGGCCACGCTGGATGAAATCACCAGCAAGAGACCGCTGGCTGTCGAAAGAGCTGCCGCTAGACCACCTGCTGCCACAAAAGCGATAATCCAATTGGCCAGTTCGGCCATTTCAGGAGTAGCCAGAACGATTATGTCCCGATCGGGTCCGCTAAAACCACGTTCTCGCAACAGCTTGCGAGCATCGGCCCCCTCCTGCCCGTCAGTATTAACCCATTGCTGATGCTGTAGTTGAATTTCGGTTATCTCGAAGGTCTCTAGTTTTCCTCGACGAAACACTTCATTGTCCTCGCCTGCCGAATACCGAATCTCTCCATCTCCATCATCCAGCCACAAGATTAGCCCGGTCTTTTCCCAACTGGTAAACCA
>JANQKI010000039.1 GCA_028281165.1 Opitutaceae bacterium
CCTTGTTCTTTAAGCAGGTTGGCAACGGTGCAGTAAGACTTAGGGAATTCTTCGTCTCCAAGTTCGGAAAAAGCAGACTCGATTTCCTCCGCGTAAGAATCGGCGGTCTCTTGCGTTTCCCTTGCCAGGCTGTCTTCCAGCAAGCGTTGCGTGTAATCATAGGTGGCTCCCAATATCTGGCCGCCCGGAATTTCTCTGAAAGCCGAGGAAATACGTCGGCGGATTTCCATTCCTTCCGTATCCAGAATATTAGAGACATATTTACTGGGAACGCTTTGGCGATAGGCTCGCAATATTTCCGAGGCTTCGACAATATCGCCATTAGACTGTTTGATTGCGATCGAGGCATGCTCGGGAGCGTATAAACCTGCCTCTCCCATCACTCTGTCTATGAGGGCGGTCATTTGTGTCTGTAGTTGTTCTACGGATATAGGGTCATTCGACCCTTGGACACGTTCTCTTTCGCTTAGGAGAGAAGCGGCCTGCATCGCCGCTTGTTCTTCGATATTTGGCGTCATCCCGCGAATATAGGCTCCCTTTATTAAAACGGGATAAAGGGAAATCCCTGGAAAACATTAATTTTTACAATTCGAATTTTACGAAACGCCGATTTGCGCGCCGAATGTTACAGCTGTCTGACCATTGTGTTTCGGCGGGGTGACAATTTACCGATGGGCGTCCAAGCGATTGACCTGCTCGCTTCTAATCGCCGAATCTAGCGGCACTGGACCTTGATATCCGTTCCACCACAGCATTCAAAAACGATTTTTGAAGTTCAAGAGCTTGTTTTTCCTATGATCAAATTCCGTTTGCCTATTCTAACGGCTGGCCTTCTCGCTTCGATTTGCCTGGCTGGCGCCAAGACGAACCAACTCTACACCGAGACGAAAACAACCATCGAGAAATGGGCGGAAACCGAGAGCCTTGTCTCGAAGGAAAGCAACGAGTGGAAAGCCGAAAAAGCCATCCTGGAAGACCTGGTTCGCATGCTTGAGCAAGAGAAAGAAGCCTTGGATGCCAAGATTGCCGAGACAAAGGATTCCGCTACTGAGTCAGACAAGAAAAGAGCCGGTCTTCTCGAGCAGAAAGACGAGCTGGATGCTGCGGGAAATGTTGTTAAGTCCTCTCTTAAGGAAATGGAGTCCGGCATTCGCGAGCTGGTTCCGTACTTGCCAACCAATTACACTGACAGCATAACGCCCATTCTGAGACAACTCCCGAAGGCAGACCAAGAGACTAAGTTGTCTTTTGCGGTTCGGCTAAGAAACATCGTAGGTATTTTGAGCCAGGCCAACAAGTTCGACAATACGATCACTTTGGAATCGGAGACGCGGGAATTCGCGGATGGCGGTAGTAAGCAAGTGAATACGCTCTATTTCGGTTTCGGTTTAGCTTACTTTGCGGACACGGCCGGCGAAAATGCCGGCTTCGGCTATCCCACGGCTGAAGGCTGGAAATGGGAGGAAACGCCTGAACACAGCGAAGCAGTGCTTGATCTCCTCTCCATGTATCAAAAGGGCAAGCAAGCTGAGTTTGTTTCTCTGCCTGTAGCCATCAACTGATTTCTCTAAAATGAAGATTGGCTCTAGAACTATTCTTTCCTCATTCTTTTTATTGTTGGCTGCGGCTACGACTGGATTTGCCCAAGCAAGTCTCGATTCCGTTAATCAGCAGGCTCAAAAGGACTTAAGAGACGCCGTTAAGCGTCTCAGCGATACTCGCGATTCCATCCGTGAAGAGCGCATCCCGCTTGCTCGTCGCATCAATCAGCTCAAGGCGGAAGTAAGGGAAAAGAGGCGTGAACTGGAACGCCAGCAGCGGGCTCAAGACAGCCGCTCGATTGGCTTGGATGCCTTGGAGCAGCGCATCAAGGCGATCCAGGACGAAAATGATTACGTCAGTGGCATGATGAACCAGTTTCTGCAGGAGCTTCAAACTCAGATGACTTCTGGCGAACAGCAGAAATTCGAAAGCCGCCTCGATGCCATCCGGCAAGTTTTGGATACGCCAGATACGCCTAGGACTGAAGCTTATGCGGCCCAGATCGACAGCATTAACATTGGAATTGAAAGATTGAAAAATCGTATTGGCGGAACCATTATTCCTGGCCAGGCCATTGATTCTCAAGGAGACTTGCAGGAAGGCCATTTCATTGAGTTCGGACCAGCCAGCGTCTTCCTCAGCAGCGCTACGAAACAGGCGGGAATCATTGAAAGCCACCAGGTTTTAACGCCGAATGCGACTGCCTTAAACGCCGATCTGGACTCTGGAGCTGCAACCATCGTGGCCAACGGAAAAGGCGACCTGCCAATCGACGTTACGCTCGGCGCCGCTCTTGCCATTGAAACCTCTAAAGAGTCCATTACAGAGCACATCAAGAAAGGCGGAATTTGGGTTTATCCCATACTGTTCTTCGCAACCCTCGCCGCGTTATTGGCTGCTTACAAGCTCTTCGAAATATTCTCTATCAAGCAGCCTCAAGCCAGCCAGCTCACTCCCATCATTCATAAAATCCGGCAGAACGATAAAGAGGAGGCCATTAGCATGGCCGAGCAATTGCCTTGGGAATTTGGTCCCATGATTAAGGATGGCGTTAATTACAGCGACCAGGACAAGGAACTCGTGGAGGAGGTCATGTACGAGAAGATGCTCGAGGCCCAACCCAAGGTGGAACGTTTCCTTTCCGTGATTGCCGTTACTGCAGCCGTTGCTCCGCTACTTGGTCTGCTCGGTACGGTTACCGGTATGATCAACACATTTAAGATGATCACTCTTTTCGGTACTGGGGATGCCAGCTCTCTGTCAGGTGGTATTTCTGAAGCGCTCATCACCACCGAACTGGGTCTTGTAGTGGCGATTCCATCACTAGTGGCCCACGCCATGCTCAACCGCAAAGCTCAATCGATTATGGCTCACATGGAAAAGCTTTCCGTGATTTTCGTCAACGGTCTGCCTAGCAAAGCGAGAAACGAGCAATACGCGCCATGACCGAATTTTTTCAGGAAAGCTTCCTTCCTATCTGGAAATCGGGAGGATTGCTCATGTATCCACTTGTTGGATTAGCCATGCTGATCTTCTACACGGGAGTCGAGATGATCGTCTACCTCAAGGATCTGGCTGGTCCTAAGATCAGCGATGCCGAGCTTGAAAGCTGTGTTGAGAATCCGGAGAAATTGAAGGGCGAAATTCGCTCTATAGTCGAATTTGGCAAGGGCGGGCTGCCCTGTACGCGGGATGTGATTAACCGCTTTACTGAAGTGCGCAACGAACACATCCATCGTGTGGAAAGGCGCCGTCTCATGCTCGCTATTTTTGTGGGAGCGGCTCCCCTCACGGGTCTCCTGGGAACCGTTATGGGGATGTTGGAAACATTCAAGGGCCTGGCCATCAGTACCGGTGGGCAAACGATCAATCTTGTAGCGGGTGGCATTTCTCAAGCCCTTATCACTACCCAGCTTGGTTTGATTATAGCGATTCCCGGATACGTTATGATCAACATGATCGAGAAGCGGCTCAACTCGCTGGATTCGTTGATCACCAGAATCGAATCAATCGTGGCTCGCAAGTCCCGCCACCATAACACTCAAGATCTAAAACGACATGAAACGCAAGCGGCTGTTTGATAGCGGTAAGAAGTCAGAGGACATCAATATTTCGCCTCTGATCGACATGGTATTCATATTGCTGATTTTCTTTATCGTCACCACAGTATTCGTAGAAGAGACGGGAGTCGATGTGAACAAACCACAAGCTGCTTCGGCTTCGGACTTGGATAAGAATAGCATTCTCATCGCCATCACAGAAAACGGCAATGTTGTTTACGGTGGCAAGAATGTAGGTATTAGCGGTGTCCGCCCGATAATTCGCCGCCTGTACCAAAAGGAGAAGATGCCAGTCATCATTCAGGCTGATCGCAAGTCCATTACGGACGTCGTGGTCCGGGTGATCGACGAAGCCAAGCTGGCGGGGGCCGAGTCGGTGAGTCTGTCTACGGAAGACTAGAGACTATTTCTGTATCCAATGGACGGATCCTATTCCTCCCTACGTCGCTCCAAGGGCAAGCCGCTTCAGCTCCTCCGCATTTTTATTTGGTCGATCGCCATCGTTGCGGTGGTTGTATTCATTCTTCCATTCACGCAGCACCTCATGAACGTAAAGGAGCGAAAAACCGTTCGCTCAATTGACATTGCGCTGCCTCCGCCCCCGCCGCCTCCTCCCGAGCCGCCCCCGCCTCAAGAAGAACAGCCGCAGGAGTCGAAACCGGAGCTCAAACAGAATCCCAAACCGCTCAGTCTCAGCCAATTGCAGTTGGCTTTGAATCCTGGTACGGGAGGCTCCATGGGAGCAGCCTTTGGGGTTGGAGGATTCGAAGTGGAAACAGATGCCTTGAAGGATATGAATACTTTCAGCATCTCGGAGCTGGACGAAAAGCCTCGAGTAGTTCGTAAGCCGAACTGGAGTTGGCCCCGTAGCGCTATTGGCAAAATCCAGAATGATGTAAGAGCTCGTATCCTAGTGATCATTACAGAGGACGGTCGCGTCAAATTTCAACGCTTTGTTCAACTGACTGAAAGGATCATTGAAAGCGACCTCGTCGAATATGTGGAAAAATTCCGTTTCACTCAACCCAAGCGAGAGGGCAAAGTCGTCAAAGCGCGGTTTCTCTTTCCCATGGAACTGGCAAAGCCGTAGTTAACTTTTAATTGCAATGAAGTATTATACAAATTCTGGTTTCCTATTTTCATCTAAGCTTCGATCATCAATTTGCTTGCTTAGCGTTTTCGCTCTCGGTCTCAGCCTTTTTGGTCAACGCTACCCGCTAAGCGAGAACCTCTGGAGCAGTCCTGAATTCAAGGATCGGGTGATGGGTAGTTATGGGGTTCACACGCAGCTGGAACCCAAGCTGGCCGAGGAGGAAAGCGAGCTCTTCAGGACCCTGTCTGTCATTTTGGATACAGATCTGGAGCAGGGAGCTCAAATGCTGCAGCAAAACATTACGCCCGAATCGAGCGCGGCTTTGGATTTCACTTTGGGTACTATTCGTATTCAGCAAAACGATCCAGCCAAGGCTATCGAAAGCTATAAGGCGGCCATCAAGAAATTTCCCAATTTCATGCGGGCCTACAAGAATCTTGGCTTGGCCTACATTCAGAACGAGAACTTGGAAGAAGCGGCTACCATGCTGGTCAAAGGTCTCGAGTTAGGTGGTGGCGACGGTCTGTCGTACGGGTTGCTTGGATACGCCTATCTCAATATGGATATGATTTCCTCGGCTCTTAATGCCTACAATCTTGCCATTGCCCTAAGCCCCAAGGAAACGGATTGGAAGCTAGGCAAGATACGCTGCCTGGTCGACTTGGAAAACTATGATGAAGCGGCCGGTTTAATCGCGGAATTGATTAGCGATAATCCTCAGAATTACGAGCTCTATATGCACCAGGCGAACATTGCCTTAGCTCGCGAGCGTCCTTTGGAAGCAATGACAAATTTGGAGATCGTTCGCCGCATGAATAAGGGTACAGCGGATAGTCTTTTTCTCCTCGCGGATATCTACGCCAACAAGGGCATGTACGCTTTGGCCATTTCCGCTTACGACGATGCAATGAGCCTTTCAGGCAAGAAGGATGACTTTGCCAAGACCCGTCGCGCCATGCAGGCATTTATCGAGTTCCAAGCTTTTGAAGAAGCCAAGCAACTGTCGGAATTGGTAACGCGCCGGATCGGCAGTGTATTGGAAAAAGAACAACGCCTTGAACTGCTCAATTTGAATGCCGAGCTTGAGTTGAGCTTGAATAATTCCGAAGCCGCCGCCACCACTCTGGAAAAGATTATCGAAGAGGATCCAATGAACGGCCGAGCCCTCATTTTGCTAGCCCGCCATGCGTGGCAGAAAAAGGACTACGAGGAAGCGGATTTCCTTTACGAGCGAGCTGAGAATATCGAGGAGGTCAAAGCTCAAGCCCTCTTGCAGCACGGCCAGATGAAAGTGGAGCAACGCGATTACGCGGCCGCTGCCAATCTGATCCGCGAGTCATTGGATTTAAACTACTCGCCACAAGTGGCTGACTACTTGCGTGATGTGGAGGAAGCTTCGCGCATGGTTTTCTAAAGAATTTTAGGTAGAGCTTAGTGGAGTTAACGAAAGGCTGGCGATCTCGCCAGCCTTTTCCGCGTAAAGCAAGCTTCCTGAATCATAAGTCCTGTAGGACCTGCGAGACACATTAGAAAAGCAGTAAAAGCGATTTTTGTAATAGAAATTCAGATACAAACATACTTATTCACAACACATTGGGAACAACCTGAATTTCGTCATCAAAGCGTCACGCAAAGGACGGGTAAGCTTCACTACCCGTTAATAGATTCTTAACAGATCAGAACTAATTTTTCGGCTGAACATTCCTGTATTGTTCACACCTGAAAACCAGCTGACTAAAACATGAAACTCTCAACTAAACTAGATTTCGCGAGACATCCCTTTAGGCGTTTCGCTTTGCTAATAGGCGTTGTAGGCTCGCTTTGTTCAAGCATCTATGCGGGCGACATCTCTGGTCGCGTTCTTAACGAGACTACGGGTGAATATCTGCACGGCGCTGTCGTGCGCGTCGTGGGCAGTGAGCTTCGCGCGTCTACTAATATTAAAGGTGACTACATCATTAAGAATGCGCCTGAAGGCGCCCATACTTTAGAGGTGTCCTACTTGGGTCTTGGAACGCAAACCCAGCAAGTGAGCGTTTCGGAGCAAGTCTCTTCCTCTGCAGATTTTACGCTCTCCGAAGACTTGGTGGAATTGGAAGGCGTTCGCGTTGAAGCTTCTTTGATCGGCCAATCAGCCGCTATCAACCAGCAACGCGTCGCCTCCGGTCTAGTCACCGTCATCTCTGAAGAAGAATTCGGTCAGATGAACGATGGCAACATCGGCCTGGCTTTGCAGAAGATGCCTGGTCTTTCCGTAGATACGGACGGATTCTCTGAAGTGCCTCGCTATGTGAATATCCGCGGTGTGGATACGCAGTACGTTAATGTTCAGCTGGACGGCAACCGCATGCCTTCTTCCGGCCACGGTCAAATTGGCAACCTTGGTGAAGGCGGGGCCTACGGAAACACGGCTAATGGTATGGCTCTGGACGATGTGCCTGGCGATGCGATCACCAACGTGGAGATCTGGAAGAGCCCGCTGCCTGAGCACGACGGCGATTCCCTAGGTGGTATTGTAAATTTGGAGACGCGTTCCGCTTTCCAGCGCAATGGACGTCACATCTCCTATAAGGCCGGCATGAGCTATTCCGCTCTGCGCGATGAAATGGATCCGACATTCAGCTTCGCCTTCTCCGACATCGTTGGCCCAGAAAAGCGACTCGGGATCAGCGCTTCCTTCAGCTATCACAGTGTCAATGAAGGATTCGATAACATCGACTATGACTGGATTCCGATGTTTCATCGTATCGACTTCGGCGCTGATCAGGATCTTGTTAACGATTACCTGGCTCCAAGTCTTAGCGCTTCGGAGGAAGCTACCGGTCAGCAAGTTATCTTCTTCCACGAAGATACCGAGTACAACAACTACAACATCGAGCGCGAGCGCATTGGCTTGAATCTCGGATTCGACTACAAGTTGAGCGAAGACACTGAGCTTTTCTTCAAGGTTACCTGGCACCAGGAAGATCGCCAGGAGGACGATATTCGCCACCACTTGATCATGGATAACGACCATGAAAGCAGTGAGGATCCCTACGATCAATTCGTCTCGCCATATGGCTTTTTCGATCCGAATTACGATGCGGGTAACTATTTCACCTTCGCTGATACGTATGAAGGCGATCTCGATGCTCTGATCAACAATCCATCCGAGTGGGCCGCTGCCGGTTTCAATCCTGGCAATCTGGTTCGCCTAGGCAGCAGTCCAAATCGTATCTCCACCATCTTGGAAATAAGCGATCTCCATGCTGTCACTGGCTGGAACACAGATGGCACTGGTAGAGGTCGTTCCGCATACGAAGGCCAATGGAACGATATCGATATCGAATTCCTCAACTTGCATTTCGGCGGCAAGACGGAGCTTAGTTTCGGTACGTGGGATTATGACGTCTTCATGGCTAAGTCCGATAAAGTTAGATTCGAGAGCGATACTGAATTTCGCCGCTCGGATTTCCAGTTCTCTTATGACCGTTCGCGTGGTCCATTCGAAGCGATCTTCACCAACCTGTCTCCATACGATCGCTTTGGCGTTCCGACCCAAGGAAATCCAGACGAGTTTTGGCTTGGCTTCTTCCAGCTGGAAGACCGCACCACCGAGGAAACCTACCTCGGTTTCGAAACGAATCTGGAAATTCCTTTTGGCGATTCCATGGGAGTGGATGGCGCTTGGAAGATGGGCATTAAGTTCCAGCAGGAAGAACGCGAGTCGGACTACGACGAATTGCAGTTTTCCGCTAGAGATTTTCCCTTCGCCGATTTCCTTCGCGACAATCCATACGAAGATCTGAATGGCGATCCGAATTACCGCATCCCGTACACTCCAGATGTTTTGAGGATGCGTGAAAACGCGGCCAACGCTTCCTACTTCGGTCTGAACAGCGGCGGTTTGGAAGACTCCTTCGAGCAGGACTATGAAGCTGATCGCGATACCTTGGCCGGCTATTTCCAAGGCAAGTGGAAAGGCGAGAAGTGGGAATTCATCGCTGGCGTTCGCTACGAGACGGTTGACTTCACGTCTTCGCAGTTTGTCACTCCTGAAGGCGATTACCTGCCCGGTCAGCAGACTGCTTCCAACAACGCCATGAACTTCACCAACGAGGCGGGCATTCGCTACGTGGCGGATTCCGATGGCGTCGAGCGGACGATCGCTCGCGATAGCAGAAGTCGGACTTGGGACGAGTTCCTCCCTTCTCTTCACTACAAGTACTACTTCAGTGACAAACTGATTGGTCGCGCTTCCTTGGGCAGGACCTACGGCCGTCCTAACTTCTCGGACCTCTTGGGTATCACGACTATCGATGATACGGATACGCCAGTGGCGGTTTCCCGCGGCAATCCTGATCTTCCAAACCTGACTTCGGACAATGCTGATCTCAGCCTCGAGTACTTCACCGACAATGGTGGCATCATCGCCATCGGGGCCTTCTACAAGGACATCTCTGACTTCTCCTTCGAAGGGGTACGTCGTGGTAACGCAGCCGACTTCGGCTTGGATCCTTCTCTCGGCGACGTCGAGGTTGTGACTGCTGAAGCTGGTCCTGGGGCGGTTAATCAGGGTATTGAATTCGCATGGTACCAGAATCTTGGAGTCTTCGGCGACGCCTGGAGCGATTTTACGCTCAATGCCAATGCTACGATAACGGACTCCGATGCGGATTATCCGGGACGTCAGGAAAAGCTGCCGACTCGCGGCGCTTCCAATACGCTCTACTTCGTAGGTTTGCAGTACGACAAGGGTCCATTCTCAGGGCAGGTTTCCTATCGCTTCCGGTCCCAGTACATCGAAGGTCTCGCTTTCGTCGACCAGCAGGAAAGTTCTTCCGAGGGCGAGTTCGCTTTCGTGGGCGATGACCAGTTCGACGATTCCGGCGAATGGGATATCAATCTGCAGTACAAGTTCAACGACGGATTTGGCGTCTACTGCAACGTGACCAATGCTCTGAACGAACTGCGCAAGTCGGTTCAAGGATACCGGCAGTACGGTGACGATTCCTACTGGAATCAGCGTCGTATCAACTTCGGTGTTACAGGCGAATTTTAGGAGAAACTGATTTAGTCATATAGTTTACGTTTCCGAATCTAGAGCCCGGCGTTCTGCGCCGGGCTCTTTTCGTTTCAGTCCTTTACAATCAGATACAGATGTCTATTGCGCCTTCTTATGAAGACGAATCGTACCCTAAGATATCTCGATAGTGGAGAAGTGGAGTTTCTGGAACACGAAGTAGGGCGCCCTGGCGCTGGGGAGATCCAGGTTGAGGGTGGCGTTTGCGGGATTTGCAGTTGGGATATCACTACGGCAAAACTGGGTAAGCAGGCTCCCGCCATGGCTCCTCCGGGTCACGAGGGCTTGGCCCATGTTACGGCGATTGGAGATGGAGTCGAGGATTTCAAAGTGGGCGATCGCGTAGCTTGTGGCGTGATTCGAGGCGACTCCGTTTCCGGAGCGTTTTCCACCTGCCGCAACGTCCCCGCCTCAAGCGCTTACTTGATTCCGCAGTCCGATCTGGCTGACGCGTTTTGGCTGGTCGAACCAGTTTCGTGCGTGGTGACCGGTTTGGATCACAGCAAGGTAAAGATCGCTGACAAGATCGTGGTGCTCGGCTGTGGATTCATGGGGCTCATGTTCGTGCAAGCTCTCCTGAAGTCGTTTGCCGGAGAGGTGATCGGTCTGGATATTTCGGATGTCCGCCTCGCCAAGGCCCAAGAACTAGGCTTAGCAAATACCTATGATATTGGTAATGAAGATTCCGATACGATCATCGAGTCGCTTTTCGAGAAAGGAATCGATACGGTTATTGATACCAGTGGTTCTGATCAAGGTTTCGATACAGCTTGTCGTATCGTAAAACGTAATGGACTGGTGAATATGTTTGGATGGGTGAAATCGCAGGAATCTATGATCAACCTTTCGCGCTTTCACACAAAGGCGATTCAAATTGTGAATACGCCGCCCGTTTCCCAAATTCGAGATCCCTTTCCAGTCGCTATTCAAGCCATCCATAGCGGACTGATCGATCTTAAGCCTCTGGTTACTGACGTTGTCTCGCTGAACGACTATCCCGCCTTGCTCGAGCGTATTATCAAAGGCGATCCAAACTACATTAAAGGAGTGGTGAGGTTGGAAGTCTAACTCCCCGAGTCGATATCGAAAGAATAGCCTACGCCACGCAGTGTCCTGATATAGTAGCTGAAGTTGCCCAGCTTTTTTCGCAACGCTCTAATGTGAACATCGATGTTTCGGCTGCCGGCTATTTTCTGGGCTCCGTATTCATTGCTGGAAATGCTCTCCGCTAGCTGTTCGCGCGTGTAGACCCTTTGTGGCTGCGTAGCGAGAGCTCTTAGAATCCGGTATTCAGAATGGGTCAGCTCCAGTGGCTTTCCTTGCAGTGAAATTTCATAGCGATCATCGTCGATGAGCAATTCGTCGCGTTTGACAATTTTGCCGTTGGAGCCTGACGACTGCGGTTGTTTTCTGCGCAGCACCGCTTTGGCTCTGGCGACTACCTCTTTCGGAGAGAACGGCTTTGTCATGTAATCGTCGGCTCCGGCGTCGTAGCCCGTGAGGATATCGGTTTCCTCGCTCTTTGCCGTCAACATGATGACTTTTATCTCCGATTCGCGTTCGGAACTTTTGATGCAGCGGCAAATCGTATAGCCATCGATTTCAGGCAGCATCAGATCGAGCAATATCAGGTCGGGATCAAAATCGTCGATGTGCTGCATGAAGCCGCTGCCGCCAAAATTGCATCTCGCCGAGAAGCCTTCTTTCTGGAATGTTCTTTCAAGGAGAAGGGCGAGATCGCGATCGTCTTCGAAAATGAGGATTTTATTGCTTGTCATTTAGAGGCGAAATCCGCTTGGCCAAAAGGCGGCGAAGGTTTTCGAACTAGATGCGGTTCATTTTCCTCGCTCGTCGAGCAGGCAGCAAGCCAGGGTGAGAAACGATTTGGTTACGAGAGCCCTACTTTTTACACCTTTCTGCGTCCCTTCTTTTAACTGCGTTATCTTAACGCGATAATTCATCATTTGGCGCGGTTTTGTCACCGAATCTCCATTGCCAGTCGCCAGTCGCCAAATTACGAGTTTACCTTATGCAGCGTAAAATACTGCTCATTGAAGACGAGCACGACATAAGCGAACCCTTGGCCTATTCTCTCACCCATAAAGGCTATGACGTTCTGTTGGCCGATGATGGCCTTGTAGGGATGGATTTGATACGCCGTCGGCGTCCCCATCTCGTGATTCTCGACCTGATGATTCCCGGCCTTGATGGATTCGAGGTGTGTCGACGCATGAAGGCGGATACTACTTGTCGATCGATTCCAATCATTATGCTGACGGCTAAGGATGATCAGACTGATATCGTTCTCGGTCTTGGTCTTGGAGCGGATGACTACGTGACCAAGCCCTTTTCGACGCGCGAATTGATCGCCAGAATCGGAGCCGTTTTAAAACGCGGAAAACTGCAAGAGGAACTTGAGGATTCAAATCGAATCGAAGTGGGCGATCTTGTGGTGGATAGCGAGCGTTTCGAGGCCCGACTGGGTGATCGTCGCTTGAGCCTAACCGCCACGGAATTCAGAATTCTACGCTGTCTTGCGGCTAGCCCGGATTGCGTTTTCACCAGGGACAATCTCCTCAACAATTCCATCGGAGAAGCGGCCTTTGTTATCGACCGTAATATCGATGTGCACATTCGATCCATCCGCAAGAAGCTCGAGCAGCCGGATCTGATTCGTACCGTGAGAGGGGTCGGCTATCGTCTAGATACGTCGAAATCTGTAACTAGAAACTAGATACAGGTGTCTTAGCCTTCCGGCTTTTTGAAGGTGAAGGATGAATCTCCCAGCTCGCTCTCGCAACCTCAGGTAAAGACATCCTTTTTCTGGAAGCTTTGGGGTTCCTATGCCCTGCTCACCCTGGTGTCAGCGGTTCTGATCGCCTTGCTGATCAACCGCTTTTTCTTCAACACGGTCAACGAGGCTTTGAGAGCGGAACTCTCCACTATCGGAGATCTGGCCGCCTCCATGGCTTCCGCTAATCCCTTGGATCTTTGGGACGGGAGTTTGCAGGCTAGACTGTCAGAAGTTTGTAAGGAAACGGACACTACAGCTGACATCATACTTGCCTCTGGCGATGCGAAGATGCTCTCGCAAGACGGATTTGCCCTTCCGCCCGAGCCGCTTCTGTTATCGGAATTTCAATTGGCTCGTTCCAAGGGGCGTGGCGAATCCGAGCATGTTTTGGAGAATGGCGAGAAATTCATTTACGTCGTTTTGCCTATCCTCGTGCAGTCCGATAAAATTGGATACGTTCGTATCGGAAGCAGTACCAATGAAGTGCTGGCCCAGTCGCGCGAGTTGAATGGAAAGGTGGCCATCGGAGCAAGCGGAGCCGCGTTTTTTTCCCTGCTGGTCGGTTTCTTCATCGCTCGCAATGCGACGCAACCGCTCAGCTTGGTCGAGTCGGCTTGCCGACGGATCGCCCAGGGAGAATTGTCTTTGCGAATCGACTTGGATCGGAGCGACGAGTTCGGCATGGTGGCTCGTTCGGTAAACGCCTTGGCCGATTCTAGCGAGGACCAGCTTACCCAACTCGGATTGCAGCGCAACCGCCTGGCTCTGTTGCTACAACTCTTGCAGGATGCCGTGGTGGCCATCGATCGAAATGGGATGGTGATTTTTATGAACGCTGCCGCTGAGGCTCTGTTCGATGTCAGCGAGGGCGACGCCCAAGGCAAGCGCTTCAATGAGATCGTCACTATCGAGCCGGTTCTCGAGTTGGTGCAGAAAGGCTTTTTGGAAAACAATCATTCCCAATTCGAAACGAACTGGGGAGCTGGCGAATCGCTTCGCCATGTATCCATTTTTCTAGCGCCAATGAGTAAAAACCTTTTGGAAAAATCGGGCAGACTGGTGGTGATTCGAGACGTTACGGAGAGCCGTCGGTTCGAGGCTCTACGTCGGGATTTCTCCTCTAATGTTTCTCACGAACTTAAGACGCCCGTTGCCGCTATCACCACTTTGCTGGACGCTCTTGAAGACGGGGCGGACGTGGATTCTAGTACTCGCTACGAGTTTCTAAGTCGTATTCGGGTGCAAAACAATCGGTTGCTACGTTTGATCGAAGAACTGCTAGCGATTTCTCGTTTGGAGAGCGACACGCGGATGATCAACTTGCGACGGATGGACGTTCGCGTCATTCTTGAGGAAGTGCGAGAAACGTTCAGCACTATGGCCGACTTGCGAAAGATCCAATTGGACATGGATGCCCCAGCCGAACCTGCCTTCGTGTTGGGAGATCAGAAGTCGCTAGAAGTCGTCGTTAACAGCTTGGTCGATAATGCCTTCAAATACACGGAGGAGGGAGGGAGGATTCATCTCTCCATTTATGAAGAGGCTGATCAAGTCTGTATTGAAGTGAAAGATACGGGAGTCGGTATAAAGTCCTGTCATCTAGACAGGATCTTCGAGCGTTTTTACCGTATCGATGTTTCACGCTCAAGAGAGCGAGGCGGTAGTGGCCTGGGTCTTTCTATTGTCAAGCACTTGACTGTGGCCCATAACGGAACGGTTAGTGTGGAAAGCGAAGTGGGGAAGGGGAGCGTCTTTCGTGTGGCGCTACCCAGCTTCAAGGAGACCTAGAACGTGAATAAATCTCTTTATATCCTATCATTTCTACAAACCGCTTTGGTTGTTACCTGCGTTTATAGCAATAATCCTATAGAATAAGGTGCCGAGCTTTACGCAATCGTAGTGAGTTATCTGCAAATAGTTTCCATCGCCTATTATTGGTTCTCCAACATCGCTCCACGTATCGTTTCTAAGATCGACTTTGTATTGCAATTGGAAGGACCACCCTGGGAGTGAAGGCGTTGATATAATGTGATCGTTCAGATCTATTTCCAAATTGGTGATAGGAAATAGAGGGGTTACCGAAAGCAGAGCAGTGTTGGAGAAGCTGGTTCCTATGGAATCAATGGCTACGCAGCGAAAGTTGCGCCCCGACATGTCAAAAGTGACATTTGCGATCTCCATTTCATTCGTATCCACATTCTTATAAATTTCATCATTCGACAGATCTATCCAATTGTAGCTTCCTGGCATCTGTAGTTGCCATTTATATGAGAGGGGTGGTTCTCCTTCTGCCGAAGCCCTCATCATAACTGATTCGCCATGCTTCACGAGTGACGATGAGGGGTGCTCTTTGAACACTGGCGACTCACTCTCTGCAATCACAATGAGGATTGCTGGCTCGGAGGTCGATATGCCTTCAGAATTCTCAGCTTTGCATCGAAATTGGTCGCCTGACATTTCTAAGGTCGAGGTAGTGATTACCAGCTGAGCGAATTTTGTATGTGAATATAGACCGTTATCGAAAATCGTTTCCCATTCTTCGCCTCCCGCGGCTTTACGTTGCCAATTCAAATTGGGATTAGGATTGCCCGAGACTTCAACTGCGAAACTTGAAGGCAACCCTTCATTAGCCTCGAAAGGCAGAGGATGCGACTGAAAACTGGGAGGCGTTAGCGGGATGGTGACTGTGAGAGTGGCGATGTTGGAGATCGTCGAGCCTTCGGAATTCTCAGCTTTGCATCGAAACTGATCTCCAGACATGGCTAGCAATGCTGACGAAAGCGTTAGCTCAATCGTTTCTGATCCTGAAAAAATCGCGTCGTCGACAATATTTATCCAAGACTCGCTACCTAAAGTCTTCCTCTGCCACTGAAGCGATGGAGTGAAAAAGCCATCTGCATTCGACATGAAGCTGGCAGGCATTCCATCCTCTACAGATGTTGATGACGGTTGCTCGGTGAAAAACGGAAGAGGGTCTATTCCTGAAACAGGGCGACCTTGCCAGGTGGGAGAAGTAAAACCGTCTTTTGTTGTCAGGTAATAGACTGTAGCCGGAGTATCCGCAAAAAGAACTTCGGGACCACTGACTGTTGGAGCGTCTCCCAAGAAAGTGATTTTGGAAAGGCTGGAGCACTGGCTGAATGCGTTTAGCCCTGTAGACGATACGCTACTTGGGATGACGAGTTCGCTGAGGCTCGAACAACCTCTGAAGGTCGAAAAATCAATCGAAGCTATACCGCTTGGTATATTGATCTCTTTTAGCTTCGCGCAGTTTTCAAAGGCTCTGCGTCCAATTGAACCGACATTTTCAGGAAGGGATAGGGAGGCTAGCTCGGAACAATTGAAAAATGCCTCGAGGCCGATCGAAGTCACATTATCAGGAATGTTTATAGAACTAAGTTTTGAGCATTCTTTAAAGGCCTCGCTTCCAATTGATTGAACACCCTCGGGAATATGGATCGTTGTAAGATTCGTGCACTTTTCAAATAAGGCATGTTCAATAGTTGAAATACTATTCGGAAGGTCTATTGAGCTAATGCTGAAGCAGTTTTTAAATGCTCCCACTCCCAATGAAACAACGCTATCGGGAATCTCTATCGAGCTGAGGTTTATGCAGTTCACGAATGCGAAGCTTCCGATCGTAGAAACCTTGTTTGGGATGACTATCGAAGTCAGGCCAAAGCAGCTATCGAATACAGATGATCCAATTGAAACGACATCGCTTGGAATCTCTATCGAGCTCAAGCTCGAGCATCCTGCCAATGCCAAAATGCCTATAGATGTAATACTATTTGGCAAAGATATCGAGCTTAAGCCTGAACAGTTGAAGAACGTAAAGTCCTGGATAGATGTGATTCCGTCTGGTAATACAATCGAAGTTAAGCTAGAGCAGTAGATAAAGGCTGATTTTCCAATTGATACGACGCTGCTTGGAATAGTAAGGGAATTTAAGCGTACGCAGCTGGAGAATGCGTGATCTCCAATGGACGTCACGCTTTCTGGAATGTTGAAGCTGCTTAGTCTTTCGCAACTGTTAAACGTCCCATTGCTAATCGAAGTGATTCCATCAGGGAGCGTGATCGAGAGTAGATTGACACAATTGCTGAATGCTGAGCTTCCTACGGATACGACACTTTTCGGTATCGAAATGCTCGATACGAAGCTGCAGCCAGAAAACGCGGAATCTCCTATAATCGTAACAGGCTTCCCAACAATAGATTCGGGGATAATCACTGCTCCGAAAAAACTAGTCGGGAAATCCGTGATTTCTATGTGATCGGCATGCTCCGTGTAGGTGAAATCGCCAAATTGATCAGCGTATCCGATTGTCGAAATGAATCCAGAAGCCGCTAATAAAGATAGCAAAAACGCAATTGAACGAATCTTCTTTTCAACGCAATCCACAACACTAGCCCTCTCGATTGGCAGAAGGACCTCCCAATTTTATGAGTTCTGCGCAATTTTTTACTGTGGGCGAGAAATATTTTTTGAGTCAAAAACCACTTATCGATTTGGTGAAGAGATCAAGGGTTGCATAAATGATCGCGAGATCATGCGGATCCACTAAGTCCAATGCCGGATGGCCGTCTCGGCGCGCGATGTTTGCATTCAATTAATTCAGGGCTAATGGAGGCGGCGCTTAATTTTCGGCTATGCTAAAGAATGTCCTGCTTCTTCCACTTTTCGTTTCCTGGGCAATCGGGTCTCCCGTTGTTCCTCGTCCCGACCTGCCAAACAAGGCTCCGGTAAAACTAGAGGCGATTGGTCACTTCGGTCCTGGCGCTAAGATAGAGAATTCCGGCATTGTAAAAAGCCGCCATCACGACGATCTCTACTGGACCATCAACGACTCTGGCGACGAGCCAAGAGTGTACCCACTTCATCAGGACGGATCGCTGTGGGGCTCCTCTCGATACGAAAGTCAACCTGGGGTTATCGTGAGTGGAGCGATCAACGTTGATTGGGAAGATATCGCGGTGAACGATGAGGGGCGCCTCATTATTTGCGATGTGGGAAATAATCGCAATGACCGTCGCGATCTTGTTCTCTATTACCTGTTCGAGCCTTCTCCTCTAGCCGGAAGAACGACTTTCAATAAAAAGATTTTCTTCAAGTATCCAGACCAGGCTTTGTATCCGGCTGACCGTAGCGATTTTAACTATGATTGCGAAGGCGTGTTTTGCCTGAAAGATAAAGTTTACCTTATCTCGAAAAATCGTAGCGATACGCTTACCAAGCTCTATCGACTCGATGATCCACGTCCTTTTGTCACTAATACCTTAACCTTAATCGACACGTTCGATATTGGCGGGAAAACGACTGCGGCTGATGCCACGATTGACGGAAGAAGGCTTGCTATCACTACTTACGATGCTCTATGGGTTTTCGAAATTGACGGGTTTACGGATATGTTCTTCAGAGGGAAAATATACTGGTATCCCTTCGAGGCGCCTCAAGTCGAAGCGGTTTGTTTCAAGGATAACGACACTATTCTTTTGGGAGACGAATCGGCTGCTGAAATTTATCGTATCGAATTTTCGGATATGACAAGAGTTGATAAAATAGACTTCACGCCAATCGACTAGATTTTAAAACTATGAACAAAAAAGCCCTTATCATTTCAACCCTTTTAGTTTGCTCGACTGGGCTGGCCCACGAAAGCGCGGAACATGCTTTGAGGCACTGGGAAAAAGCCAGTCCGGATCCCGATCGTATCGTCCTGACCTGGAGCGATGATCCAGCGACCACCCAGGCGGTTACTTGGCGCACCGATGAATCTGTTGATGAAGCTTATGCCGAGATCGCAGTGGCCGATCCTGCCTCTCGCTTTGACCGATCCGCCAGGCGCGTCGAGGCTAAAACTGAATCGCTGGATATTGGAGCCCACGATAAGAACGCCAAAATCACCACTCATTTCCATTCCGTTGTATTCAAAAATCTTGAACCGAGTACGCTGTATGCCTACCGAGTTGGTGATGGTGAAGAACGTTGGAGCGAATGGATACAGTTTCGCACCGCTTCCAGCGAAGCGGATCCGGTGGAATTTCTCTATTTTGGCGATGCTCAAAATGCCGTTCTGTCCCATTGGTCACGCATCATTCGAGCCGCTTACTCCAAGGCGCCTCATGCTAATTTCACGATTCATGCCGGGGACTTGATCAACCGAGCTCATCGCGATCAGGAATGGGGCGAGTGGTTTAAAGCCGGAGGTTGGATACATTCCATGGTTCAAAGTATCGTAGTGCCAGGAAATCATGAATACGACGAATTGACTGATGCCGACCAAGAGAAACGCATATCAATGCAATGGAGACCGCAATTCACGCTACCTACTTATCGCAACTTGCCTAAATCGCTTAGCGAATCGGTTTATTACATCGATTATCAGGGGATCCGCATTGTCGCCCTTGATTCGAACAACGAGATTGAAGTCCAAGCCAAGTGGCTGGATTCAGTACTCTCGAATAATCCGAACAATTGGACGGTGCTCACTTTCCATCACCCCATTTTCTCTTCGGGCAGGGATCGCGATAACGCTCCTAAAAGAGAACTTTGGAAACCGGTTATCGATAAACACAGCGTGGATCTAGTCCTGCAAGGGCACGACCATACCTATGCCCGAGGCCACACTCCTGTTCGCATGACCGATGGTCGTCAGGGAAAACGCATTACGTCGATGTTCGTAAATTCCGTCAGCGGCCCAAAGATGTACGAATTCATGGAAGGCGGCTGGAGCGTCTATCGGTCGGAAGGCGTTGTCCTGGATCGCAAAGCCGAAAACACGCAGTTCTTCCAAGTTATCCGCATCGATGGCAGTTCGCTCGTCTACAAGGCTTTCATGGCTAATGGCGAACTCTACGACGCTTTTCAAATGACCAAAAACGATGACGGAACGAAAACCCTAGTCGATTGGTCGCCAGATCTTGGAGACGAGCGACTCTTCAAAAACACAACCCCGTATTCACGAGAGGGATTTTAAGAGCCCTTTGTTGTTAGACTACTAGATTGTTCTCTTTCTTTATGCGATGAAAACTCGGAATCTACTCGTTTTTACCTGTGTCGTTAGCGCCTTTCTTTTGTCTTGGCAGGCAAGTGGAAATGGCATCGCTTCCGGGCGTGTTTTCCATGATCTAAATGGCAACAGGCTTTTGGATGCGGGCGAGCCATTGCTTTCTGGCGCTCCCGTTTCTAACGGCTGGGATTATCACACAGACTGATGCCCAGGGGCGTTGGCAGCTTTCAGTGGCCGATGAAGCTATTCTTTTTGTCATGCCTAGACGGGGTGGAAGCCACCTGTCGATAGCAGAAACCTGCCACAGTTTTTCTACATTCACATGCCCAACGGTTCGTCTGAGCTCTCTTTATTGCGACAGGAAGCTGATCAGTTCGGATATGTCCGCCTCGTATATGTTCATCAGACCATTGTCTATGACGTTCAGAGTATTGGCGAGCTCGGCGTAGGATTCGACTCTTTTAGGGTGCTTTCGCCACCCTTTTTTGACATTGCTCGAGAAGTAGAGTGTGCGACCGTCCTTGGAAAAGATCGGATCTGAATTCATGCTGCTGTTGTTTATGGATTTGCCGAGGTTTATGGGCTCTCCGATTTCTCCATCTGCGGACACTTTGCATATATATAGGTCGAAATCTCCCAAGCCGCCGGATCGTGTGCTCGTGAACGCGAAGAATCTTCCATCGGGGGAAAATTCGGGATCGGCGTCGTGGTACTCCGTATTGAGTTTATCCATGGGGACGGGCGCCTGGTGTTCGCCGTCGCGGAATTCGGATTGGTAAAAGTCCAGTCCTCCCTTTCCATCGGGCATAAATGTACAGAAATAGGCAGTGCCGTCGGCGGTGATCGTGGGGTAGATCATGCTGTGCTCTCCATTTATGGCTCCAGGAACCAGCGTCGGCTCGCCATAGACGTCCCCTTCGATTTCGACGCGCCACCAATTGCTCCGTTTTAGTTCGGGATTACCGGTCGGACGGTTCGAGGAGAAATAGAGGCGTTTCCCATCTTTAGAGAAGTAAGGATTGCCATCTTTCCACTCGCCGGAAAACGAGGGCAATCGGGGCTCTTGCCACTTTCCGTCGACCTTCTTCGAATAGACGATGCTAGTCCGGTCGAAGCCGGAGATTCCCTTGGTGAAGAAGAGCGTATTCCCGTCCGGCGAAATCGAACATCCGTATTCAAAGCCTGGGGTGCTGACCACGCCTGGTCCCACGAGTTTGACTGGAATGCGTTCCAGTACTTCTTGCAAAGTCGCGGCGAAGGCTTGCGGGCCGGCAAAGGCTGACAGGGCGAAAACCAGAATCGAGAGTTGGATCAGGCACGGTTTCATTAGGCGGCAAGGTTGGATTCGCATGGAAGGTTCCATAGCAGGTCACCGTCTTGTATATATCAAGATAGTAGCGTTGTCGAGTCCAAGCGAAAACCTCTTGGGATTCAAGCTACTGGACAACGATCGTATAAGAGTACAAGAATTACTGGCCCTCGAGCGGTTAATTGTCCAATTTCTATTCGTCAAACGTTCGCATGAGTCGGCACGGCTTGCCCGTGTTGACTCAATGCGATGGTTCTAGATTAGTATTTTGTGGTTTCTGAGTTCTTGTTTGGGCCAATTATCGCCATATGAATAGCCCTCCAGTGTATCAGTCCTTCCATTCTTCATGAATAGGAGAGCGCCGCCACCGTGCTCAAGTTCGGGTGATTCTATGAACAGATTATCTCCTTCGAATATTCGATTCTCTTTCCGAAACTTGAGCTTTGGCAATCTGAATTATGAGGCCTTTTAGTATTGCTCATTGAAACTGGTGCTATTCTGACGATTAAAACATACTAAAAATTCGTTGAAGTTTTCGTATTGCTGGCTAGTGTAGATAGCATCCTAATACTATAAGCTGCTTATTGCAAAGTAGTTCCAGATAAAGAAAATTACGGCTATGAATCCGAACAGCAAGACTGCTACGAGATGCCCTAAATAAAACATTATGTGCTGTGGGTTAGCTTTTCGACTTTCTTCATTGGCGAGATGCCAAATAGCCGAATAAATATATATTGGACCCATTGCTAGGGTACTCAATCGGCCCCATTCTTCGAGGTTTCCATTGAATTTATAATAGTTATAAACCGTTATAGAGCAAAAACCATAAAGTGACACCAAATCTTTCAGCAAGATAGGCAACTTGAATGGTATCCACCATTCAAGGGTGATTTCAAAGAAGTAGTCCCTAAACATTCTATAAGCTTCTAAAGCCATTTTTGGTAATGAAACGATCTCAACACTCAAAATGCTTTGGATAGTGGAAACCAATCCCATGCCAGTGAGCATTATGCCAAGCGCACCCCACGTTCCGAGGAAAAACAACTTCATTTTTGGTGTCATGCGAGATCCCTAAATTGTAAATATGATCTATTACGTTTTCGCCGAACAGTATTGATATGTACAGCTGAGCTTTACATAGCGCGAAAATTTTTCACTGAAATTCTGACTTATAAGTGTAAAAGACTACGCTTTTCTTTCTCACATATTCCTAATTATCCTCTACAACCGAAAATGGGGCTTCATGCTATATGCAGTGTTTTACATATTTCGACGAAAGGGCGAGTTGCGTAGTCTTTTACAATTCTTCCACTGATAACTCAATAGTGGTATAGCAAACGTTTCGGGTGGGGCTGGAAATAGATACGGATTCCTAAGAGTTATATCCCTAAGATCAATGCTCTCACTCTCCTTCGCTAGCTTCGGCGGGGTAGGGCGAGCGTTGCCACACCGTAGCCTTGATCGTGAGACCATGGATTGATAGCAGTCACTACACTGGAAGCTTTTTCGAGTAAGCTTGCTGCGTCTTAGCTAGCTTGAAGCCGATGCCGGGGTAGAATTCGTGGGCTTCAGGTCGGATGACGTTACTCTTGACCCATATTTCGGGAAGCTGCTTTGCCATAGCCCATACTTCGCACTTTTCAATCAGTCGTCTGCCTATGCCTTGGCGACGTATTGATTCGTCCACGACAATGCCGACGATTTCCGCGAATGACTGAGACGAGATGAGTTCGCGGGTTTGAATATGAGCCCAACCGGCGAGCTGTGTGTTTTCCAATTCTGCTATATAGACGGCGTCATTATCCGAAGGCAATACTGCTTCAAGGCATTCGTGGCAGCGTTGCTCGCTCATAGGATATCCCCACTGCGTACACAGCCGCGTAATCTCGGCGGTATCGGATGTTTGGGCCTCTCGGAATACGATTTCCAGAGTTTGCGGGGGCCTTAGTATCCGCTCTTCCATTATATAGCTAGGCCCTCGTTTTTCAAATGTTCCCATCCAGCGATAGGATCTTTTATCTCCAGAATCATGTGTGGCGAGGTTTCGTTTTCAGGTATGGCGTGGAAGATGCCTGACCAGTTGAGAGTTCCTCGACCTGGCGTCCAGTGGTAGTCGTATTCGCCATTCGTATCCTGCAAGTGGAGATGGTGCAATAGGTCGCCCGCTTCGCGTATCCAAAATTCAGGACTTGGACCATTGCTTTCTCTTTCGGTGATGGCGGCGTGACCCGTGTCGATGCTTCGTTTCAAGTAAGGGCTGTTGATCTTTTCCAACAGAGCCCTCAATGGAGCGGGGTTGCGATCGAAGATGTTTTCCATCACTAGGACGCACCCTATGGAAGTCGCCTTTTCCAGTATGGGAGTTAAGGTGGTTTCAACTCGATTGATCGTCGCTTCAAGATCGAGACACGAGCTATGGCAGGCGTGGTGGCTGCCGAAAAAGAGAAACGGGCTGTGGACGACACATTGCTTGGCCGAGATAGCCTCAGCAAATTCCAAGCTCTGAATCAATCTCTTCTGAGCCAGTTGTTGAACCAGTGGATCGCCGGAACCAAGGTAGATCCCGTCGTAGGCGCCATGCACGCCGAGTCTTCCCGCATACCCATCCAACTGCGAGTTGATAGCTTGAGCGGTCGAGCTCCAGTCGGAATCTAGAAAAGCTCCGATGCAGGCATCTTGGATTTCAAGATCCCGATTCTCTTCGAGAATCCAGTCGAGGATTCCTTCAAGTCTATCGCTTCGAGTGGCGGCTCCTACTAGAAGTGGTGTATTCATCGGCTCGATCTTAGCGACACCAATGTTGTCAATGTATTAACGGAGCGTGACGGATGTGGCGCGAAGTCACGAAGTCGGCGGTTCCTGAGCCCTAATCTCCAATACGAGGTCTCGATGGAGAAGTCGTAGTGATTTAATGGCTACTCGGAAGAGCGGAATCGTAAATTTCTTAATGATATCTTAATATAATCTTAACATAAGAGGGTGGATCCAAAATCCTTATGTTACAAGTGGCCTTTTTACGCTTCCGTAACTTGACTGTTACATAATTGGCGCATAAATGTCATGGTATTCGATAAATCGGAACGCCGTTGTAACGATTTTAGAGTGTACCCGTAACCGTTTTCCCCAATGAAGCCCTCATTCGCATTCTTCCGTTTTGCTTTTTTACTCTCTGTTGCTTGTTTAAATGTTATTAACGCTTCCGTTTTGGATCATCATCTTTTGGATGATAGCGCTTATCCCGTGGCTCTGGCTGCCATTAAAGACGGGAAGCTGATTGAGATTTCCTCCGCCCATTCCGAAGCCCTCACAGCCCAGGACGACGCTGGAAACCGTATAGACATCAATGATACACGAATGGAATTGGCTAAAGG
>JANQKI010000040.1 GCA_028281165.1 Opitutaceae bacterium
GCAGGATTTCTACGACCTGATGAAGACCAATTTTCCCGACGATAACATTAGTTTAGATATCCCCGAGGATGAAAATCACTCTAGGGTCGTCACGGAAACTTATTGCGAAGGATTAAGGAAGGTAATCAGCCCAACTCTGCTGATTAAGCGTATCGATAAATCGAGGGAACCAGACCATCCGCCTTCTGAGGCTGCTCCGCCTGTTGCGGTTCGCCACTCGTCCCTTCTGTCGTTCGAATCCGAATCGACGGGCTACGCCTTCGATCTGCAGATCTCGATCCCCGAGGACTACGAAGAATTGCCTGGCGAGTTTCCCGTTTTGCTTGTCCTCGACGGACAGTGGGACTTCATATTCGCCCACCAAGTCGCTCCGAGAAAACAAGGAGGAACACATGGAATCGCTCGCTATATCGTAGTTGGCGTCGAACTACGCGCACCCGAGGAAACGTACCTCGACGAGAGGGTGGCAATGCTGACAGACGACCGTTTTCTCGCCGTCTTGGACACTGAAATCGTTCCTTTTATCACAAGCCGATTCCGAGCCGACCTCTCTCAATCGATGCTGATCGGAAGCGAACTCGCAGCAAATGTCGCGCTTAAGCATATGCTTTCTTCCGACGCCTTGTTCGCTGGCTATATCGCGAGTTCTCCGAGGCTAGATTGGAATTCTTTCGAGCTGGATGCTTTAGAGGAACAAAGGTCAAACCAGATCCTTGATATTCCAACCTTTTTGTATTGCGCTACAGGTGGCCTCGAATCCAGCTACGAACAAAGCGCTTTCTTCGAGAATCTGGCCTCTCGCAATTACGAGAGTCTTCAACTGATTAGAAAAGAATTTCCTGAAGAACGATACGCCGCCGCCAAAATCCTCTCATATCACAAAGGTATCGAATTCATCAGATTGGCGATCCTGGAATAAAGACTGTATTCTATGTTTAAATACTTTGATGAAATATTGCTTTCTCGATTCTCCCATTTCATTGCTTTGCTTTGTTTCGCGCTGCTCTCTTCTTGCCTTATTCTTCATGGGATGGGGAGCAACTGCTTATTCAGCCGATCATCAAGCTTCTCCCTCAAGGCCGCCAAATATTGTGCTGCTGTTCGCTGACGACGCTGGGTATTCAGATTTTGGATTTCAAGGAAACGAGACGATTAAAACGCCGCATCTCGATAAACTGGCCAGCCAGGGAATGCGCTTTGCCTCGGCCTATGTCACGGAATCGGTTTGCGGTCCGTCGCGGGCGGGTTTGCTGACGGGGCTCTACCAGCAGCGCTTCGGATTCGAAGAGAACAACGTCCCCGGAATCATGAGTCCCGCCGGCCTACAGGGAGACGACATGGGTCTGCCGCTGGATCAGCGTACCATTGCGGACTACCTTAAGCCCTTGGGCTACCGCAGCATAATCCTCGGCAAATGGCATCAAGGCGTAGCCGATCGCTACCATCCACTCAAACGCGGTTTCGACGAATTCTATGGTTTCCGAGGCGGTGCCCGCAGCTATTTCCCTTATGGCGAGGGCGAAGGGAAGTTCTCCGACCAACTAGAGCAGGCCTTCGGAAATTACGTCGAACACGAAGGCTACCTGACTGACGATTTGGCCGACAAAGCCTGCGACCTCATCGAGCGCCATCAAGACCGGCCGTTCTTTCTCTTCTTGTCTTTCAATGCCGTGCACACTCCGATGCGCGCGACTGAGGAGGATCTGCGGGCATTCCCAAACTTGAAGGGAAAACGCCGCGAGCTTGCCGCCATGACTCTCGCCATGGATCGGGCTTGCGGAAAAGTGCTGGATCAACTGGAAGCCCTAAGTTTGGAGGACAACACGCTGGTGGTTTTCACCAATGACAATGGAGGTCCCAGTTACGGCAATGCTTCACGCAACGATCCGCTTAGCGGAACCAAGGCTTCCCATCTAGAGGGTGGAATCCGTGTGCCGTTCATTCTTCGCTGGCCTGGCAAGGTTCCAGCCCTGAGCGAGTATCATCACCCGATCAGTACTTTGGATCTGCTTCCCACCTTTGTCAATGCAGCTGGAGGTGATGCTAGCAAGTTGAAGGGTCTCGATGGCGTCGACCTATTGCCGTATTTGAAAAATCCCGACGGATCACGTCCTCATGAAACGCTTTATTGGAAAAGAGAAATGCGAGGCGCTATACGCGATGTGGATTGGAAGCTCATCCGTTTGCCCGACAGACCCGCAGAACTTTACAATCTAGCCGAAGACCCATCCGAGCGTCGCAACCTCGCCGATCAGTATCCAGATAAGGTAAAGGCTTTGTACAAGAAGCTCTTTGCCTGGGAGATGGAACTCGAAAGACCCCTCTGGCTCATCAAGCGTAGCGTGGAAAAGACGAACGCCGAACGCTACGACCAATACCGGCAATAGCTATTCGAGTTGCCTATCCCTATGAATCTAACATTCATATTCGACTCATAACTACACCGTTCCTGTCAATTTATCTCAATGAAAATACGTATTCAAAAAATAGCTTTATCGTTGACTGTCGCTGGCGCCTTGCTCCTCCCGGCCATTCATTCTCAATCGGTAGATGATCTGATCGCGAACTACTCCGGCAAGGCCGTTTGGGACGAGACCGAAAGCGAACTTACCTTCGCCACCGCCGGCGTCATCACTTTCGATAACAAGGGTCCTTCTACGCAGCATTTCTGGAATGTGCCCAAAGAGGTCAGGACCATCACCATCGAGGCTGACGTACGCGTTATCGGCGCCTTTCATACGCGAGCCAATTGCACGATCCGTGGAAAGCATCGCATGACCTCTATGGTCTACGGGACTGATATTCGCTCCTGGGCCAGCGAGTACGGCGTCAAGGCCTTCCGTCACTGCCAGTTTCAGAATTTCGGCGGCGTGCTGACCATCAAGAACCTGACCTCGCTTAACCCTTTCGGCTTCCATGTGCGCGGCGAGGGAAATGTGGTTATGGTTTCCGATTGCGATTTTCGCGACAACCGAGGCGGCGCCGGAAACCACAGTGACGGGATCGAAGGCGGCGACGGATCGGTCATCGAAAATTGCTACTTCGAAACGGGTGACGACGTGATCAAAGTCTACAACGATCTCACCGTGCGCGACTGCACGATCAACATGGTGCAAAACGCTGTTCCCATCCAGCTCGGCTGGAGTGACACTGGCGATGACACGGCCAACTTCTATAACCTCACCATCATCGGCGACGACGGACGGCACAATGACAGCAACGCCATCATCGTTGGTCGCCGCGGCAACTACACCAAAACCATCAACATCTACGGCTGCAAAATCGAAAACCCCAACGCCACTTGGACAAGCCTCCGCGAAGAAGGAATGATTGTCCAAGGGGAGGTTGTTGACGCCGAGATCAAGATCGGCGAATACCGAGCCAGACGTCACATCGGCTCCAGCAACATGACCATTTGCGGCACCAGAGAAGAGAAAACTGAATACAGTTGCCGGAGCGGGGAATAGACGATTCTTCCTTTCTTCGACGAGGGTAGTAGAGTCTAAAGATGCGAATTAAACAAAGACAGAATAGGGCTACTAACCTGAAACGCGAACGAAACGCTCGTGGCTTCATCTAGGGAATGCTTTTCGACAATGACTGACTTCACTGGTCACGCGAAATACACGTTTCGAATAATGCTTATTGCATCGGGACCTACCCGGCATGGGGTTGACTCATGCGTTCAATAGCATCAACGATTCTAAAACCGATATCGGTCGCGGCGCTGCTCCTCTCGACGTCACTATCGTCCGCAGAACCCATCAATCTAAAAGGCTCCGATGGATTCCAATTAAAGGGAGACTATTTTCAGGGGAAAGAGGGGCGGCCTGCCGTTCTCATGCTCCATCAATGCAATGCGGAGCGTTCGATGTACTATGAGTTAGGTGAAGCCTTATCCAAAAAAGGGATACATGCGCTGTCCTTGGATTTTCGCCTTTACGGGGAAAGCGTTACCGAAGAGGTCAGCCTGACTGTCCTGCAGGAGAAAGCCGCTAGCCGAGAAGAGGCCAGAGAGCTGACCGCTCCTCATCGTGCGATGTGGCTAGAGGACGTAGTCTCCGCCTATGACTTCATCCGAAAAGCGGCAGGCGATGATGCGCCGATCGGCGTGATCGGGGCTAGTTGCGGCGGCCATCAAGCGATTAGATTGGCCGAGGTCGAAAGTGTCGCATCAATGGTTTTCTTTTCTTCGGGCGTCAACGAAAGGGCGACCGAACGCTACCTAGCGCTGGAATCGATTCCTACCTTGATCATCGCCGCCCAGGACGATCAGTGGACGTATGAGCGCGCTCAGGTCGTTTTCGAATCTGCCCAGCATCCGAACAATCGATTCATAGGCTACAAAAGCGGCGGACACGGGTATCCGCTTTTCGAACACGACCCAGACCTCGTATCTGCCATCGTAGAATGGTTTGATCAACAGCTTTAGTGAATGAACGGTGATTCCTCACGGAATCCGATGCTCTCCGTCTTCTCTCGCTTTGCTCGATACGCCGTGACTGGTAACGAGCAGCAAGATGGCAAAGGGTCAAAAAGATTTCATACTGATTCGAATCCTGTTGGCGACGCAGTCGACATCCTGTTCCCTGCGAAGCAGGGATCTAGTCCCGCCGAGGCGGGACGATGTTCAATATATAAAGTAGTTTATTAATGAACGGTGTCGCTTAACGAGACTGATGCTTTCCGTCTTCTCTCGCTTTGCTCGATACGCCATGACTGGTAACGAGCAACAGGATCCCGCATTCGCACCTAGGCGTCGACTTAAGTCGTATCAATTTTATAATCAATATGATAGATCCTGTTCCCGCGAAGCGGGATCCTGTTGCTCGCGAAGCGAGGATCTGATTCCGAGAGGAATCACTGTTCATTCAATTATGCTAGTTGAGTAATTTAATATCGCTCCTTCGTCGCTGGATCTCGCTTCGCGAGAACAGTTCCGAGGCGCAGCCGACAAGACCGGGCCCGCAGAGAGCCGGAACATGTCCCCGCCACGGCGGGGACAGCAGGATCTAAAATAGGCAATGCGAATAAAAGCTTCGATTGAACGTCGAAAACCGAGATGATAATGCCTTAAGAATTCCTGACTTGTTGAACATAAGATTGATAGAAGTTAAGTTGACGCCTAGGCGCATTCGCGAGAACAGGATCTCTTATCATGTCGGCTCATACCTTGCTCCCGCCTCAACGCGGTTCTGAGGGTAATTGCCCGCTTTCCACAAGGACTTGTCACCTCATCTTCTCAAGTCGAGATCAATCTTACCGATGATCATTTAGGGTAATTTCACTCACACCGCTACCCATACCCTCGTGCTATCACATGCCATGAAGCTACGACTCGATTTCAATAGTTTAGACCTGCAAAAGCGCCTTATACTGCTTCTCGGGCTGCCGCTCCTTGGGCTTCTTGGACTCGGCATCATGCTCGGTTTCGAAAGCTACACGGAAGTTGAAAAGGCTAAACGAGACGAGCGAAACGTTCAAGCAGTCACCCAAGCTATGATCGAGATCACTGGCTATCTGAGGGAACTCCAGCGCGAGAGAGCAGAAGTTGTCAAATACCTGGCTCTTAGCGAAGAAGCTCGCGACCCGGCTCCCGCTCGAGCGCAATTCAAGCGTACTGACACAGCGCTTCTAAATCTTGAAAACGCAGTGGAAATTCTTGCTTCCACCGGCGAAGCCAGGGTGGGAACGCTCATCGAGAAACTCGGCGAATTCACTCGCAAAGAGTTCCTCGCGACTTGCCTCAGCAACGAAGGTCCCGTCACTCACGACGTTATGCGCAATAACGTCTTCGCTAGCATTTACCGCACGCCGATGATCCCTCGATTCTATGGGCAGCACACTACCAGCCTATTCGCTATCGGACATGGTCTCGTCGATCTCGTGGAAAATCGCGATCTCGTCGCCTCTCTCGGCGGCTACATGCACTTCAATTTCGCCTACGAAAACGCCTCTACCAACGACGCGCTAGTCTGGGCAGTCGCAATGCGGGGAGACTTCGAGAACAACGAGCCGATTGCTATCATCAATGCCCGAGCGAATCACGACCTCAGCCTCAATCATGCCCGACGCCTCACCCCGGATCACTTCGAATCGATCGCTGGCTTCAAAGCGGAAAACTATCCCGAATACTCCGCTATTTGGCGATCGATCAACGGAGCTATCCGCTTGAAAAAGGGTCCCGATTTCACGCTCGACCAATGGGAAAGCGTTTCCTCCGACTATCTCGGTATCATGGAGAGTGTGATCGATGATTTCGGCGCCAGCATCGTGGATGCGGCTAAGCAAGCCCAAGCTTCCGGAGCGACTCGATTCTACACGATCGTGGGAGTCATCTCGGGCATCATCGTAGCAAGTCTCATTCTCAGCCAATTTCTTGGACTCTCGATCCGCAACACGCTCAGAAATGTCGCCGAACGCCTGACTCGAAGCTCCCAGCAAGTCAGTCATGCCAGTGACGACTCCAATGCCCTCAGCGGAAATCTCTCCTCTCAAGCCTCTAAATTCGCCGAGGCGATAGAGCAAGTTTCCGCGACCCTAGAGGAAGTCACCTCGATGGTGAAAAACACCAACACTTCCGCCCAACACGTAGAGCAGCTCACTAAATCGGCAAACACTGCCGCGCAAAACGGCATCGAGTCAGTCAGCGAACTCGGTGAGGCTATGAGCTCGATCAACGCATCAAGCGAACAGATCGCTCAAATCATAAAAACCATCGAGGATATTGCATTCCAAACCAACATCCTCGCCCTCAACGCCGCCGTAGAAGCCGCTCGGGCAGGAGAAGCAGGAGCCGGATTCGCCGTAGTGGCAGACGAGGTGCGCACCCTAGCCGGACGTTCGGCTGACGCGGCGAAGCAGACTGCGGAAATCATTTCCGCATCGGAATCGAAGACGAAGCGCGGCACCGACATCACGGCTCGAGTCGTGGATCACTTCAACGAAATCTATTCTAGCGTTGAAACGATTGCGGGAGCTAGCTCCGACATCACGAAGCATGTCGACCAGCAAAGTTCCGGGGTTTCGCAGATTAATACTACGATCCAAAACCAAAGCGCCGTCGCTCAAGACCTTGCCAATTCAGCTACCAATATGAACGAGAACGCTTCCAAAATTCTACGGGAAGTCGATCACATGAACGACAACGTAGCGACGCTCCAAGGTCTCCTCGGTAATCGTATCAAGATCGAGACTCATCACAAGGAAAGTAACCGAATTTCAACTACGAATGAATCTTCTTTGGAACGCGCGCCCGAAAACAAGAGCATTTGGAATTAGGGGATCGTATCCGTAAACTGGCTGCAAATTAAGGGGAATTCAACCGCTTGTCTGATCATAGATGCAGGAAACGTATACGTTTTCGTAGCTTTTGAATCGTTCCCAGTTCTCAATTCGCTAGCCGTCTTAAGTATTCCCAAATGATCTTGCAGCCCACACTCCAGCTTTTGGCTCGATTTTCAACATAAGCGGAAATCTCATCGAGAGCGTTTCGATCATATAGGTTTCCGTCAAAGATCACCGCTTCGAGGCTCAATGTATTTCTTATATCTTCGAGCGGATTCTCGTTTAGCAGTATTGCATCTGCTTTCATTCCTTCGGCAATTCGCCCGTATTCGTTTTCCAAACCGTAATATTCAGCTGCCGAGAGGGTCGCAGAACGCAAGGCCTCAGCAGGCGAAAGCCCTGCGAGAACCAATTGCTCAAGCTCGTCGTGCAAAGTAGCTCCCGCTATAATATAGTCTGTACCCGCCAGTACGTTGACTCCGGCTTGATGAGCTGCTCCCGTCAACTCGAGACCTTTTCTGTAGAACTCCCGATATGTCTCCCGAGCTTCAGGCGAAGGGTCATCGCGGAGCGTCTTATTCACGTCTTCCATCCATTGCCACTTCACCAACGGGTGCATATAGCGTAGCAGCGGATCTTCGAGGATAAGTGGATCATCGCAATAGGCATCGACTCTACGCGTCAAATGCGTAGGAACGTACCAGGTTTCAGATCGTTTCATGGCTGCGAAAATCGCTTCAGCCTTCTCGGGATCATGCTCGTCGAGCATGCGTCGTCTATCTTCCTTCCATTCACCGTTCACAGCCAATTCCCGAAGGGCGGCGCTTCCGCTAAACGACTCGTGTAGAATGAATCGAGCGTGTTCTATGCTCTTCTGATTTTCCGCCGCTTCTATGGCGCTGATCGCATGCGGACGATGGCCCACAACATCCACGCCAAGACGCTTTGCCTCCGCAACCAGTGCGAAATAGGCGTCGCGAGGGATCTTATCGTAAACTTTTAGAGCGTCTGCTTTGCCTGCATAGTAGCGGGCGAATGCGCGTCCCTGCTCTGGGGTTGACGTTCCAAAGAATTCGGGAAGTTCGGGCAAGCGCTTCAGAATGACCGGCCCATTCGCCATGAAGCTTGTAGTGGAAACGATTCTAGGACCTATACGTTCGCCAGCGAGTGCTTCTTCGGTCCAGCGCGCTTTGTCTTCCGAGCAGGCTGCAACTGGATCGCCGCCTGGCGGACACCCCATCATGTCGCGAACATTGGTAACGCCGTATCCAATATACAGTGGCATGTCCAATAATGGCGTAAAGGTGAATACATGAACATGCATATCCCAAAGGGCTGGCATCAGATAACGTCCACGGCCATCGACTCGAATAGCGTTCTGCAAAATCTCGAGTTCTTCGACACGCCCTACATCAACTATTCGTCCTTGAATTATCAATACGGTTTGATTTTTCCGCAACTCGCCTGAATTAGTATCGATCACATCTACGCCCGTTATCGCGATCGGCTTTTCTGTCTTAACTGCTTCGAGCCCTTGATCCGGCCAAAGTACCCCAATAGCGAATACAACAATGATGGCCGCTACCAAAGTAAAGAGGCCGAAAATTCCTCGCTTCAGAAATTTCGCAGAGGTGCTCATCGGTTTGGTTTCGCTGCAGCTAGCAATCTCAGGATATCGACCGATTTGAGAAGATCCCATTGCATTGCCGCGACCACGATGTGCATGGTCAGCAGGTTGCGGTCTATCTCCCGCTCGGCATCGGACAGTAGGGACGTCAACCATACCGCCGCAGTCGCACGACCCTGGGATTCGTAGATGCTCAACAACCTGATCGCATTTTCCTGAGCTGTGATCGGGCGAGTCACCGGCTCGTATCCTAACTGACGCACCATCGCTTCGGCTAAGGCCCAAACCGACCACGGATTTTGGCCGGTGATGAGATTTCCGTCGTGGCTTATCTGCTGCAGATAGACGGGGCTTTTCGTGAAGTGTCCCCCTCGCTCGACGAGTTTGTCTTCCAACAGAAATCCGAAGATTTCCTTCGCATTGGGGAGAAGCAGGAGCTCTTCGTCATTCGTAAAACAACTGACTTCCTTACCATCTAGAATGGAGCGTCCCTCGTCATCCGTTACATTAATGAGAGCCGCTGGACCATGGCAGACCGCTCCGATGACTTTGCCTTCTTGGAAGAACTTACTCACGATCGCTTGGATGTATCCATTTTCCGGAAAATCGAACATCGCCCCCTTTCCTCCTACGAAGTAAACCGCGTCGTATTCATCCGCCTTCACGTCCTTCATGGCGATGCTCTGATTCACCTTCTGTTGAGCGACGAAATCATTGAGGAAGGCGTAGTCGTACTTCCCCATATCATCGCCATCCAGCTTCTTCGGAGGAGTCCCTCCCAAAGGACTCGCCACATCGACCTCGAAGCCGTTCGCTTGGAACACGTAGTAGGGACGAGCCAATTCCGTCAGTTCGTAGCCCGCTTTCTTATTTTCAGGGCCCATTCGCTCATGGCTGCTGACGACTGCCAGAATCTTGCCGCGCTTCTCCTTCGTCCCACTGGCAAGGTAGCTCAGATCTTCCGGCTTCGTAGTCTTAAGGAGACTACGATCTTCATCGTCCGGAATCAGACTGAAAAGCCAAAAACCGAACGCGATCACCACACCGCCGAGACTGAGTAGAGCGATAAGGATCCATTTGATATAGGGATGATTCTTCAACATAGCTGTCTCCTTTCGTTTTTCGAGGAAGACTAGCCGATCGCAGGTCAAACCAGCGTCAAATGGTTCGGCGATCCATCCCAACCTTGAATCATCCCTCGCCCCAAGCGATCTCCGCGCGCGTTCCCTTTTCACTTCTCGCGCTGGAAAGCTTCAATCGCATGCCGAAATGCTGACACAATCGCTCCACTAGCGAAAGACCGATTCCAAAGCCCGTTCGCTCCTGCTCGACATTGCCGAAACCGGAACCCGTATCTTCGACCAGAACTCGTCCTGGAGCAACGGATACCGACACCTTGCCCTCATCCGTATAATTAAAGGCATTGCGAATCAGGTTCCCAATCATCACCTGAGCTACTGCTTGGGGAACAGGTATGGATATCGCGGCATCGCCGCGCAGCTCCATCTCGACCTCGCGATTCCTCAGGAGGTGACGGCTGGCTTTGATAACGTCGCGGGCAACCTCGAGCGGGCTGCAGCTTTCGTCGCATGCTGCGTCTCGACCCAGCCAAAGTATCCCCTCCGTTAAACGACTCATGTCGTCAAGCGACGTCGTCAGTCGTTGAAATGCGGAACCACTCGCACCGCTGCTTTCCATTATCTCTGCCGCCCCCATGGCGACTGCTAGTGGCGTCCTTAGTTCGTGGCTTGCATCTCGATTAAACTGCCTTTCTCGCTCCACCAAAGATTGGATACGTCGATCGCGTGACTGGATAGCTTTGACGAGCGTCGCCAGTTCCACCAGTCCACCGTCGCTCAAAGTTTCAGACGCTGCCAGCGGATCGCCGTCTTCAAATGTCTCCGCCATCTTCTCCAACGGCTCGCTCAATCGCTTGGTCATTCGATAAATAAAGAAAAGCGATACGGCGAGTGCCGCGCCCGCAACGCCTGCTATTATAATAAGATAGGTCTTTATCTTCGCTGTAGAGCGAACGTATGGCCGCGCATTAAAAAGCAAATACAGTTTCCGCTCGCCTACTTGACGCACAGCCAAGTGGAAATGTCCTCGTTCGCCAGCGGAAATTTCGTAGGTCCCCTTGATCGTTCCATTCGGTCGCGTAATGGGCCAAGCCGGATCAATCCGTTCGCGCAGCCAGTCCGGCATCTCTGCTTGATCAATATAATAAATCATCGGTACCCCGTTGGTACTGCCGCTTGGGGTAAGCGTATCGAACTCGGCCACCAGTCGATCGGCTGTCAGCCTTACCTGATAATTGAATATCTTATCCTCGAGATCGAAACCGAAGAGAACGATCATCAATGCCAGAACCGGGAAGCCGACCCCTGCTGCGGCTAAATAGTTTCGCAAAACCAAGCTTCGCACGCGTCGCGCTTTGCGCATCATGACTCGTCCTTTCGCAAATGATAACCGCGACCGCGCACCGTGCGAAGCAGATCAACTTGGCCCAGCTTCGCCAGAGCTTGACGGAGATTGTAGACGTGCGTTCTTAAGGCTCCCGAATCCGGCGGTTCATCACCCCAAAGCGCATGGCTCACCGTTTTCGTCGCGACGATGTCCGGAGCCGCCTCTAGCAACAGCTCCAGTATTCGAGCTTCCTTCTCATGTAGCTGGATGCTTTGCTCTCCCACCGCTAACTCGGATGCTTCGACACGCAGCGAAACGCCAGCATACTCGAAAACCGTCTTTCCCTTCATTTTCCCGCGCCGGGCCAAAGCGTCGATTCGCATCTTGAGCTCGCGCAGAGAAAAAGGCTTCACCATGTAATCGTCTGTTCCTGCCTCGAACCCCACCGCCTTGTCGTCAATCGTGTCGCGAGCCGTGAGCATCAGAATCGGGACCTGAGAAAGGGTCTTCGCTCTGTATTCACGGCAGATTTCAATGCCGTCTTTGCCCGGCAACATTAGATCCAGAACGATCACGTCGTACTCGTTGGATAGAGCCAGCTCCAAGCCCTGACTCCCATTGTAGGCAAAATCCAGTATGTATTCATCTTTCAAATAATCGGCGATATTCGCCTGGATGTTCAAATTATCCTCTACAATCAAAACTCGCATATCAAGAGCTCGCCCTTTCTCCCAACAAAGTCACCCTAACCGAAGCTCTGTCAAACCAGCGTCAAATAGAACCTTGTTTCTGTGAGCCCACGGGAGCTCGTGGCTTAGTTGTTTCCCGTTCTTACCATTTGGCAAGGCAACCTCAGCGCTGGCTTCTAGAGGATCTCAATGGCTATGCTCATGACTATGTCCCGAGCCGATCTTTTTGACGATCTGCGGGTACTCGACTGCTACTGTCTGATCGTTTCCTTCCACGATGCGATAGCCCTTGTCTAGCTCTAGATTTTCGAAGGTTTGTTTTGTATTCGAGCTTGGCCAGAAAACTTCCAGGCTCAAGATTTCCGTAGCGTCACCTAGTCCGATTTCCAGTCTTGAGGGATTACAGCCAAAGCTTCCTCCGCTGCTTTTCGTTCGATAAATGCTTCGTTCCCCATCTGGAGTTTTCACCAAAACATGGATACGAGCTCCGAGAGCGGCTCGATTCGATTTCCGTCCTTCGAGATGAAGCTTGAGAAAACGATAGGAACTGCCTGGATTTTCAAACAACGCATTCATAAAGCGATCGCCTTGATAAGCGCCTCCCATCACGATATGCACGTCTTGATCGCCGTCGTTATCGTAATCGCCAAAGGAAACCGCATGGCCTTTCTGCAAGTGTCCGAAGTTACCGGAAGTGGTAACGTCCTGAAACGTTTTGCCTCTATCATTCCGATACATTTGATTGGGCAAAACCGTTTCCATCGGAGGATCGCCAGTGCCGACGTAGAAATCCAGCCAGCCATCGTTGTCGAGGTCCCCGAAGTTCGCCCCCATTGGCATCCAACAGAGCTCTAGCCCTGCAGTCGCGGATACATCGTCGAACCCTCCCTGGCGATTGTTGCGGTAGATGCGAGGCGTTTCCAGGCCGTTGGGCTTGCCCAGATAAGCGGCTGCCACATCGCCCACACTGTCTATCTGATAGCCGGACACGAACAGATCCTCCCAGCCGTCGTTGTCGTAGTCCCAGAACCAGCAAGGAAAGGAAGCGATTGGTTCGGAAACGCCTGTTTTCTCCGTCGCGTCCTCGAAGCGCCAACCGCCGTTTTCGCCAGGGCCGGCGTTGCGAAATAGATAGTTCTTTCCACGCAGAACGGAAAGGAACAGGTCTGGCCGGCCATCGTTGTCGTAGTCGCCGCTCGCGCAGCCTTTGACAAATGCTTTGACGGCGATCCCGCTCTGCTGCGCCACTTCGCTAAAGGTGCCGTCTCCGTTATTGTGATACAGTTCGGAAGCGTGCGTATCCCCTTCGGTCGTTTCATTGCCAATGAAAAGATCGATCCAGCCATCCCCATCGTAGTCGAACCAAGTTGCCGTTTGGGTGGGATGAAAGCTTAGCAAGCCTGCTTCTTTGGTAACATCTCTGAAGCTGCCCTCGCCATTGTTCTGCAGAAGGGAGTTGGGTTGATAGCCCCATTTGTTCAGCCAAGCGCCGCGTAGAATGAGGACATCGAGATCTCCATCATTATCATAGTCGGCATAGGTCATGTTGAGACCGCCTACGATTCCCTTCAGTCCCGCCTCGTGACTGGCGTCGTGGAAAGTTCCATCGCCTTTGTTTAGCAGAAGCTTGGTCTCGTCGTCCAGCGTCCAGGAGGAAGCCATGATATCGAGAAAGCCGTTGTGATTAAAATCCGCCATGATGCCTCCGCCAGACAACCCCATGATGTCGACGCCCGCTTTGGCGGCCACATCGTAGAAACGGGGAAGAGGGTAATCCGACTCGAGGAGAGAAGGATCAATGCGATATTTTTCGTCAATGGAATTTGGATACAAGCCTAGTGTGGTCGCGGCGACATTGTATAGCCAAAGCGATCTCAAATCGTTTGGATTTCGGTCGAGGAGCTTTTTGAAAATCTTCAAGGCATTCTCGGAACCTTGAGGATGAATATGGACCCCCTTGCCTTTTATCGGGAACAAGCAGGCGTCCTCCGAGTGATTGAAGACGCAATTCTCCTGTTCGCCGAAACGTAGCCACGCCAAACCAAGATGCTTGTCGAGATCTGCCTCTATTTGGGCGTAGGCTTCCGGGGGCAATCCGGAAATCCGCTGCTTTATCGACTCGATGATTTCTATAGCCTCCTGGTTTTGGTTTCCTTGGATTAGCACCTTGGCCAGAGTGATAGAAACGCGAAACCATTCTGGGATGTTCATCTCAGGTCTAAACGATCCGCGAATTTTCTCGGCCAAGTTGCTCGAGAGGTAGCCATGAGGATTGGCTTCGTGCTTGGCTTTGATCTCAGCCAAGCGCCCAACCATCTGCTCAGTGCCTTCATCCGCGCTGCCAATGGAAAGAATGAAAACCGAAGATGCGAAAAATATCTGTTTGGCTAAATTCAAAATCGAAGTAGACGCTACTGAAGCGCGGAAGCAATTCTACAATGGTTTAAATTGGATCGGCCTTCTGGTTTATCGATACACTTGCTCGACCGTGGGGCATGCTTCAATCCAAATCGACCCAACACATAGCCGTACCCAGCGTAAGACTACCCGTTTTCCGGGTGATTTGTCCGCGTCTTTTTTGGTCAAAGAAGATTCCTCGACCGAGCTTCAAGCTTATGTAATCGACTGGTTCTCGCTTGATTCGAAGCGGGGTGACTGGCCCAATTCCAGAAGATGCCCCGATTCTCTGCTCTGTTCTGTAGTCTTCTCCTTTTTGCCTCGATTTGGAAAATTTCGGTTGCATCTTTAGCGAAAGACGAAGTCCCGCAGCTCAGTGACGAGAGATTGCAAATTGCCCTTTACGCTTCGGATCCGGATATCGTCACTCCGATTGGCGGAACCGTTGGCCCTGATGGGAAGCTTTATGTGATCGAGTCTCACACCCATAGCCCGCCTCAGAATTATACGGGACCGGCCAAAGATCTCATCAAAGTCTTCTCCGGCCAACGCGCGGACGGCCGGTACGAGACGATGAGCGTTTATGCGGATGATGTTTTTCAGGCTCAGGCTTTGGCCTTCGCGCCAGACGGAACGCTGTACGTCGTCTGCACGCGAGAAGCGCTTCAGTTGCACGACCGCGACGGCGATGGCCGGGCGGAAGATCGAACGCGTATCCTGAATATGGATCCTTTCGATAAGCGCGCCAATCCCCACGGTCAGATGATGGGTCTTGCCTTTTCTAACGATGGCTGGCTCTACACCGCTTCGGGCGTAGTCCCCGATGATTGGATCGACAGCGCCGGCAAACGGCTTGAAGTCGGCCCCTGCTGGGGCGGGATTATCGCCCGCTGTCAGCCTGATGGAACACGGTTGGAAAGAGTCGCTTGGGGATTTTGGAATCCCTTCGACATGACCTTTGATCGGATGGGCCGTCTCATCGCAGTCGACAACGACCCCGATCATCGCGGTCCCAATCGTCTTCTCCATATCGTCCCTGGGGGCGACTATGGCTACAAAAGGAAATACGGCCGCTACGGACTCCATCCCTATCAAGCCTGGGTAGGGGAGCTGCCGGGAACATTGCCCATGGTGGCCGGTATTGGCGAAGCCCCTACAGCAGTGCTGGATGGCAATACCGCTGCTCTCCCGACCGACTATCGCGACACGATCATCGGAGCTGTTTGGGGCGAACACAACTTGACGCTCTTCCGACCGGAACCTGCTGGAGCGTCCCTCAAAGCGAAAGGCGAAATTCTAGTCCAAGGTCGCGGACACGATGATCTTGCCTCTCCCTTTCGCCCCTCTGGTTTGGCTGCGAGTCCGGTGGACGGAGCGATCTACGTGAGCGACTGGATGCTCATCGACTACACGACTCATAAAAAAGGACGTATCTGGAAAATAACTACAAAGCCTGGTATTGAAACCAACTCGCCGCGACAGCCCTTCGCCCCTCAGGACACGACTCCTGAGCTTGATCGACTGCGGGCGCTTGCCGCGACCTCAGGCGAAGACAATTACGCGACACTGCTTCAAGCAGTCACGGACGACGACTCCTTCATTCGCAATGCCGCGATGAGCGCGATGAGGAAGCCGGAATACCGCGACTTCGTCGTTCGCGACCTCAATCACTCCAACCCAAAGATTCGGCTGGCCTCTCTGCTAGCCTTGCGTCGTGCGGAGGTCGCCAATCCCGAGCGATACATTGAGCCCAAACTGCAGGACCCCGACATTAACGTCGCTCGCATGGCGATGCAATGGGCGGGTGAAAAGGAGTTGAAATCCCTCGTCGATCAAGTCGAAACCTCCGCCTTGCGTCCCGGTCTGGATAAGACCTTTTTCCAAGCTTGGCTGGCGACCATGGAGATTCTGCAAGAGCCGGAAGATATCGCCCTAAGCGATCCTAATCGGCCTTGGAGACGCCAACGAAAGATCGATCCCGCCTTTATCGAGCAACTGGCTCACGATGCGGAATTGCCCGTCTTGCTTCGCTCCTTGGCGATCCGATTGCTGCGAAATGTTGAAAAGTCGAGTAATCACAGTCTGCTGGAAAAACTTGCTCTAACGTCGGATCCGAAATTGCAAGTCGAAGCGATTCGCAGACTTGGCGATAGCGCTCATCCAGAATCTCAATACGTTCTACTCCAGCTTGCGAGAGACGCTAAGCGGCCGACTTCGATTCGAACCGAAGCGCTGTCCGCCTTGTCCGGCAAGCCGGATCCATCGCTAGTCGCGTTTCTAGATGATCCGGAACCGGAGATCCAACTCGAAGTAGCTCGGACGCTTCGGGGACTGAAGGAAGACTCCACTCTCATTGAAAAGGCTAGGGCGAAATTGTACTCTATCCAAGACGATGAAGCTCATTCCAGACTGCGCAGCCAGCTTGAATTTCTCGTCGCTTCGGAGCGGGTTGATCGCCCCAGCTCTATCAGTGGCTGGAAAGAACTGCTCGCGACTGGCGGCGATCCTGAAGCGGGACGTCGCGTATTCGCATCTCCCTTGCTGGCATGTACTAGCTGCCACGCCGCTGAAGGTCGTGGTCTCAAGCTTGGCAGTGGAAAAACTTCTGGCTTCACGGCCTTGCCGCTAGGACCGGATCTCTCCCGGATTGGATCGACAGCAGACCGTGATGCGCTTATCCAATCCATTGTTCGACCCAGCGATTCGATCGCGCCCGAATACCAAGGCTGGTTCGTCAAAATGAAAGATGGCTCCAGCTATTATGGACGCGAGATCGACCAGGAAAGAGACGCCGTGCAGCTAGTTCTACTCGACGGTCATGAACACGACTATCCGCGAGAGGATATCGAAAGCTGGGGAGCGATGGAGTATTCGCTCATGCCCGAAGGTCTGCCGCAAACCATGGCCATTGAGGAATTCCGCGATCTCGTCGCCTACCTGGAAACGCTCAAGTAGACACTATATAAAATATGTTGATCCGCTGAACAATTTTGAATTCAATATTCGAATACATCTCAATCGAAATAAGCTTATGCAAAGACGTCATTTCCTTAAAGCGGCTCTAACCGGAGCGAGCGCTGCCGTGGTCGGTCAGGCGGCTCGAGCAAAGGCATTCGCTCCCGCAACCGCCAACCTATCTGGCCTGAAAATCAAAAAGATCACTTTCTACAATCCTCCCAGGTACAAGCCGCATCGTCTGGCTCAAGCCAAGGGCATCGTCACGGTTGAATGCGACAATGGGCTTCTCGGCGTAGGGGAGGGCGGTACGCCCGATCTCGTCGAGAACATGGCGCCTTGGGCGATCGATCAGGATCCGCTCAACTCCGAGCACATTTGGCAGCTTATGTTTCGTGGCAACTTCTATCCTGGGGGCCGCGAATTGCAGCATGCCATGGGAGCGATCGATATAGCTCTGTGGGACATCAAGGGGAAGCTGCTCGATCAGCCGATATACAATCTCCTTGGCGGTCGACTGCGCAATTACATCCCTTGTTATACGACGGGCTTTTCCTGGAAGGGCTCCTGGAAAGATACGGCTCGGGCTTGTGTCGAAGCCGGTTACGCGGCCTACCGCACTGGAGCTCGAGGGAGGCATACTTCAGAGTGGGATGAACGCGGGAATCCTTTCGACATCAACGAGGAAGTCGGCAGAATCGCCAAGGCCTGCGAACGGATCCGCGAGGGAGTGGATGGTATCGGTCAATGGGCTATCGATTTCCATACCCGCTTCGATAATCCGAACGCTATTCGCCTGGCCAATCTGATCGAGCCGTTTCAACCCCTCTTCGTGGAAGACCTGATTCGCTCCGAAAATCAGCATGTATACAAATACTTGAGACAGCAGGTGAAGGTGCCCATCGCTGTGGGCGAACACTTCGGCGTGCGTTGGGATTTCAATCGACTGGTTGAAGAGGATCTCATGGATCACTGCCGGGCGACGCTGCCGAACACGGCAGGCATCACCGAGTTCAAGAAGATCATGTCTATGTGCGAGACGCATTACCTAGGCATCATCCCGCATTTCACGGGTCCCATCGCGACCATCGCTTTGACTCACTGTCTCGCGGCCTACACCGGCTTTGCCATGATGGAGTTCAATGGAGGCAACCGCCCGCCCCCAAGCTACTTGAATCCCGACGCCTGGGATTTTCGCGATTCCAAGCTCTATCCTCGGAATGCTCCCGGCCTAGGAATCGAGTTCGATCCTAGCGAGTGTGAAAAGATGATCGAAATAACCGAAGGTACGGGCGACAATCCAGCCGTTTTGTATCGCCCTGATGGCTCCTACACAAACTGGTAATCAATTTTCGGATACATTAACTAGGAAATTTATTCGGACGATCTATTTCTCGCCAGTTTCCGCAATTCTTCCCCAACCTCATGCGCTTCTCAATCTTAGTTCTCCTGTTTGTATTTCCGCTTGTCCAAGCGGAGGAACGCGTCCCTTGGGAAAGCTCGAGAATCCTCGGTTCTCCGGAGCCAGCTCTGCCTTTTGCTCGCGAGACTGTCTGGCCCCATTTGACTTTCGACGAACCGGTTGACATCACTCCGCTATCGAATGCTGGCCGTCTTTTCCTTACGGAGCGCAAGGGACGCATCTGGATGCTGCCTGATAATTTATCTTTGGATACAGCGACACCCGAGCTCTGCCTTGACCTTAAAACGGTTCACGAGGGAATGAGCAGTCTCTACGGTCTGGCTTTTCATCCGAACTTCGCGAACGACCGTCACGCTTACCTTTTCTACGTTGCGAGGGATGGTACTGGTCCAAGCCGAACTTGGATTAGCGAATTCTCAGTCGATGCGGCGCATCGATTCGATCTCTCTAGCGAACGGCGTCTATTATCCTTCGGCTCCGGCGGTCACAATGGTGGTGACCTGCATTTTGGACCGGATGGAATGCTCTATTTCTCGATCGGGGATCTCGATGGACCGTCGCCGCCTGATATTAGAAACGTAGGGCAAAATCTGGCGAACCTCGCCTCGACGATCTGCCGTATCGATGTAGACCGGCAAGACGAAGGCCTCAACTACGCCATCCCCAAAGACAATCCTTTCGTCGGTCGGGAAGGAGCGCGTCCCGAGATCTATGCCTATGGTCTGCGGAATCCGTGGAAAATGTCCTTCGATCCATTAACGGGAAATCTATGGACAGGGGATGTCGGCTGGGAGCAGTGGGAGTCTGTTTTCAAGATCGAGAAGGGCGGCAACTACGGCTGGTCGATTATGGAGGGACCGCTTCCTCTCAAGACCGATCAGGCAAAAGGTCCGACGCCGATCCTACCGCCGTTTGTCTACTATGGGCACGAGGAAGGCGCTTCGATTACCGGCGGAGTAGTGGTGAGAGGAAAGGTTTTGCCCGATTTAGAAGGCCACTACGTCTACGGCGACTACCTTACGGGCAAGATTTGGGCGATAGATACCGAGGGGCCGAGGGGAGGGCCTGCCAAGCTACTCGCTGATGCTCGTCGCGCTATTGTATCCTTCGCCCAGCTTTCGTCTGGAGAAATCCTATTCATCGACTATCCGGAGCCCGGCCATATCTACCGATTGATCCCCAATTCAGATAAAGATCAAACCAACGCCTTCCCCCGCCAGCTCAGCCAGACTGGCTTGTTCCGTTCCACCGCTCCGCTAGAGCCCGAAGCTGGCGTATACGAATATCAAATACAAGCTCCCATGTGGCATGACGGATACAGCTCTCGCTACTGGATTGCGTCGCCTGGGGATTCGGGATTCGGGACGATTCCCGTCCCTCGCCGAGGGTATTTCATGGTGCGCTACAATAAGCCTGAGAACGCGGTCTTGGCGAAAACCATCTTCGACGGAGAACGCCCCATTGAAACGCAGATTCTTCATTTCGACGGCTCTTGGAATGGCTACACCTACCAATGGAACGATGAACAGACTGACGCCGAGCTCGTCCCCTCTGGAGGGAGAAGCATCGAAGTCGACGGCAAACCTTACCGCATCCCAAGCCGAAACGAATGTATCCGATGCCATGGGAGTAACTTCAACTATCTTTTGGCCTTCTTTCCCGGCCAGTTGAATCGGGATGGGCAGATTCAACGCTTCCAGAAGCTAGGCTTGGTCGACGAAAAATTCGAGGAATTGGCGAAGAGTCAGCCGTTCGTAGATCCGACTGATTCGGAACTTCCTATCGAACTCCGCGCCAGATCCTGGATGCATGCCAACTGTACATACTGCCATCGTTTGACGGGCGGTACGAACACCTCCTTCCAAACCTCTGTTTCCGCTCCCTTGGATAGCCTTTTCCTTATAGATGAGAAACCGACGAAGGGCTATTTCGGTCTCGATGGCGGCAGCCTAGTCAAAGCTGGAAACCCTTACCAATCCATTTTCTACTACCGGATAGCGACGCGAGGGGCTGGACACATGCCCATGATCGGAGCGACCACGCCCGATCACGAAGGCATCCGACTCGTACACGATTGGATTCGCTCGCTCGATTCTAACGCGCCTGCCACTTCCATTTCCCTCAATCCCAAAGGCGTAGATGAAGCTTTGGCCCTCTATCACCGCATTAGTGAGGGCGAGCTCACGGAAGAAGAACGACAACAAGCCATCGCCAACTGCATGAGCCATTCGGATCCCTTCGTCATCGGCCTCTTCGCTCAATTCGCTTATGAGTAGGATAGTTGCTTTCATCAATGTAGAAAGCTCGCTTGCGAACGATTTTCGCGATTTGGCGTATCAAAGAATCGCTCAGTTCAAAGTCGCCTCCATCTTCGAATCTATGTCAACGGGCCAGGCCGTGAAACTATAGATTTGCAACCTGTCACCCGCCCAACCGAACGCTCGCCTATTCAAGAAAACAAGGAATAATCAATGAAAACAAAACCCCACCTCGCTCTATTAGTCCTCCTACCCGCCATGTTAGCCTATTCAGCCCCTTTCGCTCGCGATGACGCTGACGCGTCGCGCGTCGCTCAAGTTCAGCTAGAGAATCAGCCGATAGCCGACCAAGGTAACGGAACGTTTCGCAACGCGATTCTGCCCGGCCACTACCACGATCCCACCGTCCTGCGGGTCGGCGAAGATTACTACATGACGCATTGCGAGCATGATAATCGCGGGCCCATCATGTGGCACAGTCGGGACCTAGTGAACTGGCGCCCCATCGCTCGCATTGAATCGCTCGCCGGTTTGGGAGACATCTGGGCCACCGATCTTATCTATCACAACGACAAATACTATTTGTATCTGCCTCTTCGCATGCGGCAAAGGTCCACCCCCGAGCAACACCTGAGCTTTTCGAACTATGTCATAACCGCTGATGATCCGGCAGGTCCGTGGAGCGATCCTGTCGATCTGGGAGACATTCGAGGAATCGATCCGGGACACGTTGTGTCGCCCGATGGCGATCGCTACGTCTACGTGAACAAAGGGGTAGTGTCTCCACTTTCCGAGGACGGTCTTTCGACCATTGGTCCGCCAGAAAAAGTGTACGACGGCTGGCCGATCCCATCGGAGTGGGTCGTCGAGTGCGACTGCCTGGAAAGCCCAAAGCTATTCTGGCGCGACGACTGGTGCTACATGGTTTCCGCGATTGGCGGTACCGCTGGACCGTCTACCAGCCACATGGCCATTGTCGCTCGCTCGCGTAGCGCGATCGGACCCTGGGAAAACGATCCTGATTCGCCACTGCTTCGCACCTGGAGCCGTGACGAGCCTTGGTGGTCGCAAGGGCACGGAACCATCATCGAAGCGGCTGACGGTACCTGGTGGATGCACTATCACGGCATTGCCAACGGACGTCGCTCAGGCGGTAGAAGCACGCTTATGGTTCCCATCGAATGGAGCGATGATGGCTGGCCGCGAGTAGGAAAACCAGTCGACGACGAAGGCAGCTATCTCATGCCGAAAGGCGAAAACGTCGGTCACGGCATGCCGCTTTCCGACGATTTCTCCTCCGACACTCTCGCGATCCAATGGGATTACGACCCGGACTTCGAAGAGCATATCGAATCCGGCGGCGGTTCGCTCAAATTGAAAGCGTCCGGCAACGGACCCAGAACCGCGACTCGCATCTCCCAAATGCCGGTCAACAACAGCTACGAACTTACCGTCAAAGTCGCGACTGACGACGGCGTTACCGGCGGCATCAGCCTCCTCAGTTCGCACGGAACGGTCGGCATCGAGCTGAGGGATGGAAAGGTCATTCATACGCGACGCGGAAACCCTGCCGTGCCCGAGAGCTTCCCTGAAAACATCGCGTGGATCCGTATCCGAAATGTGGATCACGACGTCACTTTCCATTACAGCAAGGATGGAACGAACTGGTCCAAACACGAATGGGGAGCCGCCCTTTCCACCGAATCGACCCAAAGGATCATCCTCTACGCTGCAGGAGACGGCGAGGCGATCTTCGAGAACTACACATATCGCGGACTGTGAAAATTCTGACAGGATACCAGCAAAGCCGGGATTAAGCATAGCGTTGGTAATTAAATTCTTTTTTTGCTATAACCTAACTTTGATTGCACTCATGTTGAATCGTATTTTAATTTTGGTTACAATATTCGCTATTTCGCTCTTTACCGTTTCGTGTAGTAAACAAGCGTCTGAATCCAAGCCCTACAACGTTCTCTTCATTGCGGTGGATGATTTGAACGACTATGTGAGTCTCTTGAACGACTATCCGGGCATCCAGACTCCGAACCTCGAGCGACTCGCCAAGCAAACCGTTACGTTTTCCAGAGCCTACTGCGCTGGGCCCATCTGCGCGCCTTCTCGAGCGGCTACGCTGACGGGCTTGGCCCCGCATATCACCGGGCTGTACGATAATGAGGACCACTGGGTCCGCTCGAAGCCAGCGGTCGACGCCACGGTTTTACCCGAAGCCTTCAAGGCAGCAGGCTACACCACCTGGTGGGCGGGCAAGATCTTTCACGATCTCAGCACTCCTTCTAAAGCTCGGCTCGAAGCGATGTGGGACGAGACTAATACTAATATCCCTGGTCATTTGTGGGATGGTTCGACCAATCTTGTTCCCTACGGGCCCAGCACGCCCGACGGTTTCGGCGTCCTTGAACCCGACGAAGTCTTCGCCGACGTAACGAATCTCGAACTCGCCAAAGCGTTTCTGTCCCAGGATCACGACAAGCCGTTTTTCATGGCGATGGGCATAATCCGGCCTCACCGGCCCTGGACCGCGCCCCAGCGTTTTTTTGACATGTATCCCATCGAGGACATGCCGATGCCGCCCGGCTTTAGGGAAGACGACATGAACGACATTCCTCCGGCGGGCATCGCCCTTGCCAAGGCCAGTGGCATCGACTACGAAAAACTCCGAGAACAAGGTCGCTGGAAAGCCACCGTGCAAGCGTATCTTGCCAGTGTGAGTTTCGCTGACGAATCGATCGGGAAGCTGATAGACGCATTGAACGACAGCCAATACCGCGAAAACACGATCATTGTGTTGTGGGGAGATCATGGATACCACATGGGCGAGAAACATCATCTCGGCAAATGGACCCTATGGGAGCAAGGCGTGCGCAACCTGATGATGGTGAGCGTTCCTGGAATGAGCAAAAAGGGAGTCAAAGTCGAACAGCCTGTTAGTCTTTTGGATATTTATCCCACCCTTTTGGAATTGTGCCACCTTCCCGATGTTCCTCAGGAACTTTCAGGAAAAAGTCTCACTCCCTTTCTCGAAGATCCCAATCTGAAGCGGGAAGAGCCTGTCCTGACATCCTATCCCTACAAAAATCATGGCCTGCGGGACAACCGTTTCCGCTATATTCGCTACGACGACGGGTCTGAAGAATTGTATGACTACCGCAATGACAACTACGAATGGAAAAACGTAGCCTTGGATCCTGAATACGCAGACGAGTTGACTCGGATGCGTCAATATCTGCCGACAATCAACGCGGAACCGGTTCGCTTTGTCCCCGAATTAGAGGTTTGGCGCGAAGAGCGAAGGAAGCAAAGGGAACACGAGAAAACCTTTGGAACCGTCGCGCAATAACGACATTTCTGACTATGAAAAAGAAAACGTTTCTCATCCCAGTCTTTCCGATGCTTCTCACGTGCTTCGGTGGCCATCTCTTTGCGGCCGACGAGCCTTCTGCGGCGAATTCGTCTGCCCTGAGCTCGTCGAACGGGTCGAAGCCAAACATCATCTTCATTCTCGCGGATGACCTCGGCTACAACGAAGTCGGAGTCTATGGACAAGACATGATCAAGACGCCTTTTCTTGACCAGCTTGCGGCTGAAGGCATGCGCTTCGCCCAATTTTATGCGGGCGCTCCGGTTTGCGCGACGTCGCGAAGCGTTTTAATGACCGGGCAGCATTCGGGGCGCACGCGTGTCCGAGGCAATGCGTGGCCAGAGGACAATGGAAGACAAGAGTTGTATCCAGAAGATATTACTATTGCTGAAGTTCTTAAAAGAGCGGGATACGCTACGGCGATGATCGGCAAATGGGGACTTGGCATGCCGAAAACTGGAGGCCACCCAAACAAGCAGGGGTTCGATTATTTCTATGGTTATCTCAGTCAGCATCACGCCCACAATTTCTATCCGGCCTATCTTTGGCGAAACGAGGAGATGGTTGGCTTGCCGAATGTGGTGATGCCTAGGGGCAAGGGATGGATTTATGGCGCGGGCGTGGCGAGTGAACCGAGAGTCTATGCTCCTGATTTGTTTGTCGAAGAGGCTTTGTCGTTTATCGACCAGAATAAGGATCGTCCTTTCTTCCTCTATTACCCGACTAATGTGCCGCACTCGAACAATGAGGCGACGAGCATTCGAAGAGCTGATGGGGCTGAAGTTCCGGAGCTCGGCGAATACGCCGACAAAGATTGGATGTTGGGGGCGAAGCGTCATGCCGCCATGATCACGCTCATGGACCGCGACATTGGAGCGATGATGAAGCGTCTGGACGACCACGGTATAGCCGACAATACGATCTTCATTTTCACCTCGGACAATGGACCGCACCGAGATCACGCGGAACCCATGGACTTTTTCGAGCCAGCCAAGCCTCTCTACGAATGGAAGATGTCGTTGTGGGAGGGTGGTCTTCGTGTTCCTTGCATTGTCCGCTGGCCTGCAGTCATCAAGCCAGGGCAGGTGAGCGACAAAGTGGGATACTTCGGCGATTTCATGTCGACCTTTGTCGAGGTCGCCGGTCAGCGGAGTCCAAGAAATCTTGATAGTGCCAGTTTGCTGCCGATTTGGCGGGGCGAGCCAGACAAGTACGAAGCGCCTGAATTTTTGTATTGGGAATTCCATGGCAGGGACGTCGGTATGGTCGCGCTGCTAGATGGTCGCTGGAAAGGAACTGTTCGAGACGATAGGCCGGATCATCTCGAACTGTACGATTTGAAGAACGATATCGGGGAACGAGAAGACGTCAGCGAAAAGTATCCTAAGATCGCTCAACGTATCCGGGATTTCATTCCAACTGCCAGAACCGAAAGCGAGACATGGCCGCCAGCGGTCGAGGTTGCTTGGTAGGGACTAAATGGAGAGCAACGTTCGATTTTCATGAAATCTCTCAAACTTTCACTCTTCACCATTCTGAATGGTCCGGTTCGCTTCGCGAAGCCGGGTCTTGTCGTCGCTTTGCTCCTCGGAACACTATTCTTCGTATCCGCTTCAGCGGATACGAAGCCCAATGTCCTCTTTATCGCAGTCGACGATTTGAACGATTACGTGAGCTTGCTGCAGGACTTTCCTGGCATCAAAACCCCGAACCTTGATGCCTTCGCCAAAGAAGCGATTACCTTCACCAATGCTCATTGCGGCGGTCCGATCTGCAACCCTTCGCGCACCTCGCTGCTCACCGGACTCGCCCCTCATGTGACCGGCGTCTACACAAACGGCGATCATTGGACCATGTCGAAGGAAGCTAATGCCGCGATGGCGTTGCCGGAGGCCTTCAAGGCGGGCGGCTACACGACTTATTGGGCCGGCAAGCTATTCCATCCGCTCAGCACGCCTTTCAAGGGCAGACTCGAAGCTATGTGGGATGAGACGGGCACCAACGTTCCCGGCGAGATGTGGGATGGTTCCTGCACCATCGCTCCCTTTGGACCTGGACTCCCTAGAGGCTATGGCGTGATCGATCCCCCGGCCCAGTTTCCAGACGTGGCCAATGTGGCTCTTGTTCGCTCCTGGCTGAAATACGATTTCGACAAGCCGTTCTTTATGGCCGCTGGGATTATTCGTCCGCATACGCCCTTCACGGCTCCCAAGAAATATTTCGATATGTATCCTTTGGATACGCTGCAGGATCCCCCTGGGTACCTGGAGAACGACTTGGCGGATGTGCCTGGCAAGCGAGGCAAGGGCGGAGCGAGAACGCGCAAGCTGCGCGAGATGGGGCGTTTAAAAGAGGTGCTGCAGGCGTATCTAGCGTGCGTGAGTTTCGCGGACGATTCTATAGGAGGCGTGCTCAAGGCGCTTGAAAACAGCGAATACGCGAATAACACGATCATCGTACTGTGGGGAGATCATGGATACCACATCGGCGAAAAGGATCACATGGGTAAGACGACGCTGTGGGAACAGGCCACGCGCAATCTCCTCATGGTGAAGATGCCTGGCGGCCGTAAGGGCGTGCGGGTCGACGAGCCGGTCAGCTTGCTGGACATCTTCCCGACATTGCAGGAGCTGTGCCGCTTGCCGAAAGCGCCGCAGGAGCTCTCCGGCGAGAACATCGCGAATCTGCTGAAGAAGAAAGGAGCCAAACGCTCGGCTCCGGTCGTGACTGACCTTGCGGCGGGAAGCCACACTGTCCGCGATGCCCGCTGGCGGTATATCGCATACGCGGATGGCGGCGAAGAGTTGTACGATCACGATTCCGATCCGTATGAGTTCCACAATCTGGCAGGGAAATCCGAATACAGAGCGACCATCGATTCATTGAAAAAATGGCTGCCCGCAATGAGCGCGAAAGCGGTTGGTCCCACCTCGGAGCCGGGATACGAAGCGTGGCGGCAAGGACGTCGGGAATCAAATCAAAGCTCTATCGTTTTCGGCAACAATATGGCTCCGTAGCCACTAGAATCGCGGCATTTCATGAAGATCTTCTGTATTCGCTCAATGTGGACACTGGCATTCCTAGTGGAACTTTTCCTCTTTTCGGCGACCTTGTCTTATGCGATGGAACGCCCGAACATTCTGTTCGTCGTCGTAGACGACCTCAACACGCGCATCGGTCCCTACGCCGATCCGGAATTGTCGATTCACACGCCAAATCTGGACCGTCTCGCCGCGGAGGGAGTTACTTTTACCAAGGCCTATTGCCAGTTCCCAGTCTGCGGCGCTTCGCGAGCGTCGTTTATGACAGGACTTTATCCAGAGACGGTCAAAGTTATGGGGAATCGCGGTGATAATTCGCATCACAGAGCAGCCAATCCCGCCATAGCGGATCATCCAACTATTGGCGAGTTCCTGCGAGAACGTGGCTACTATAGTGCCCGAGTCTCTAAGATCTTTCACATGAGAATTCCCTTTGGACTCGAGCGTGGCGAGTGGGGCGCGGACATTCCAGAATCTTGGGACTTTGCCGCTAGCCTTTTGGCTCCTGAAACCCTCTCGCCTGGCAAACTGGAAAAGCTTTCCAATAGCAACCACTATGGAGGTAATTTCTCTCGGCTGATAGTGCCCGATGGTTTGGAGGGAACTCAGGTTGATGCGCTCGCCGCCAAGCAAGCGGTTGCCATCATCGAGAGTCGAGCTGTAGCTCCCCCTAAAGACATTGCTAACGATGTGAAAATCAAGCCAGACGCTCCCTTCTTTCTTGCTGTTGGTTTAGTGCGGCCGCACGTACCCCTGATTGCTCCCGAGCGCTATTTCAAGTTGTATCCAGAGGAGAGCGCCTATATCCCGCATGTGCCGGAGGGAGATTTGGACGACATTCCCCGACAAGCGACGCGAAACCACAATGAGCGAGGCAATCGCTTTAGAATGACTGAACTTCAGCAGCGTCAGTCAGTCGCTGCTTACCACGCTAGTATCAGTTTTATGGATGAGCAGTTGGGCAAGCTGCTCGATGCTCTCGAACGTACAGGTCAACGGGATAACACAGCTATCGTCTTCTTTTCCGATCATGGTTTCAGTCTTGGCGAACACGGAAGCTGGCAAAAGGATACTCTCTGGGAAGACAGCGTGCGTGTGCCACTCATTATCTCGGCTCCGAATTCGAAACATGCCGGGGTTCGTTGCGAAGCGGTCGTGGAATTGACTGACCTGTTTCCTACCTTGGCGGATTTGACTGGATTTGCGGACGAGGCTCCCGAAAGACTACAAGGAACAAGCCTCGTCCCGTACCTAGAAAATCCTGACAGAGCATCCGATCATGAATATGCCTATATCGTGTCCGGTTCCGAAGGCGCTTCGATTCGCACCGCTCGCTGGCGCTACAGCCGCTTCGGAGACAGGTCCGAGGGAGACAACGAGGAGCTATACGATCTGGACAGTGATCCGCAGGAATTTACGAACCTTGTCCAAGACCCCGAGTATCGGTCTAAACGAGATGAGCTTCGCGAACGGCTCGCGAAGATCCAAGCTGCGAGCCGCAAAGCGGCCGGAGGCTGATAATGAAGTGAAAATCCGTGCAGAGCTCGAGAGTCGTCGAAACGGCTAAAAGAGCGATACGTATTCAAATATTGGTTGAAGCCCTGCTAGGGCTTGCTTCGCTTGGGAAGCGATTGGCCGTCCGTCCAATGGGCTGGAACATAGGTAAGCAATGGCTCGTCTTGAGTGCCATGCTCGTTCCGTCTCAGCATTCCCACTACTTGTTTGACCGCAGTGCTGCCGACTCGATGCCAATTTGGATCGATGCCAGAGTGGCTGTGCGGATTTTTCTTGGATAGGTCTAAGTGGATAAAGCCTAGATCCGCCGGAATTTGCAGACCGGCTTGTTCCAATTCTTCCGGCATTTTCGCTCGCATCGACATCACAGCGTCCAGTCGATTCTCGCGTATCCATTTTGCGGCTTCCTTCTCATAGCCCACTTTGCCGAAATCCGTTTCATGAGAAATGAAGAAGACATCCTCCTCCGCCATATTTTCAGAAAGCAGCATCGCCGCCTTGCGACGATAGGCATTCAGTTTCTCGCGGTTGGTGTTGGAAATGAAGCCAACGCGTCGATATCCATATTCGACCGCCTTTTTGAGCGCTATTTGCATGCCTCCAAACTGATCTGTATTGATTTTATGGAACTCTGGAGCGTGAACGAGATACTCGATTGTGACGCAGGCGAACTGGCGAAGATCGATTTGAGACGTTAGATCGGGTTGAATCATGTGCTCGAAGATCATCCCTCTTATGCCTCGAGCCTCGAGAATCGAGATCAGTCGCTTTGGCGACATGCCGTCTTCCTTCAGAAAGAATTCCTCGACAGTGTAGCCTTGTTCGCTTGCCACTTGTTGGGCTCCCTCTTTCAAATCGGAAAGATTGGGAATGGGAAACCATTCCGTGGGCAGGCAGTGAACCAGGGCGATGACGGGACTGTGATTGACGCTGCGGCGATTGCGCACTTCGGTCATCAGGGCCGAAACGAAAGGGTGCTTTATGTAGCCGATTTCCTCGGCGATCCGCTTGATTCGATCCTTGGTGGTTTGGCTTTGATGAGGATGGTCGTTCAAAGCCCGGCAAACGGTGGCTTCTGATACCTTAGCCCGTTTCGCGATCTGCCTGATGGTTGGACGCTGACCGTCTATAGATTTCGCCATTTATGTAACGCATTACATATCGACTCTCTTTAGATCAAGCCAGATCTACGGCAATTTGTTTAGAGGACTCAGGTTAACACGCCTACACTGAGTTTGGACTATCAAAACTAGAATATCTCCGCCTTGTTAGGGCGGCTTCATAGAAGGGCATTCGTCCCCTCTATTTGTGTATCCCTATGCTTTGCCGACGCGGTTCTAACAATCGCGAGCAAAGCCAATCTGCAAACTAAACCAGCTAAAGGTTAAGACTTACATGAAACCGAACTTCCCCAAATTGCGCTGGGCAATTGGCGGTGTCGTAGCCGCTTTCGCATTAAACCAAATGACCTTCGTCTCTGCCCAGGATGACGAAGAAGAAGTATACGAGCTATCTCCTTTCGTCATTCAAGGAGCCGAACAAGGTTGGGCTCCTACCGAGACCTTGGCCGCTAGCCGCTTGAGGACCAACCTCAACGACGTATCCTCTCAGGTAGAGATCATGACCATGGAATTCATGGACGATTACGATCTCGATTCTATCGAAGAGGCGGTCATCTATTCCGTGAATGTCGAAAATCAGGACGAATACACGCCCGATTTCGGTGGAGCGAAGCAGAACAATGACAACAGCCAGCTTCGCATTCGCGGCCTCTCGGCCGGCACTCGATCGCGCGATTTTTTCGCCACCTATGCCAAGCAAGACAACTATAACCTCAGTCGTGTATCCATATCTTCTGGACCGAACGCCATCTTGTTTGGAACAGGCAGTCCCGCTGGAGCCATCAACTCTACTTTGCGCCGAGCTCGCTTCAAGGACAGCGGCAAATTCGAGGTCAAGGTGGACACCTTCGGATCCAAGCGCTTGGAATTCAACTACAACAAAGTGCTCATCGAGGACAAGCTGGCCTTCTTCATGGCCTTGATCGATGACGAGAAACACTGGGACGCTTCCTTTGGCGAGGAATACAGTGTGCGCAAGTACGGCACTTTCCTGTTCAAGCCAACGGAAAAGACCTCGCTGTCGTTGCACTTCGAGGACATCGACATAGAAAGCCATCGGCCGGCGAAAAACGTTCCTTTTGAAGAAATCACCGCTTGGTTCGAAGGAGGAACCCTCGGCGGAGGCGGAGGCGTTTACGGCGACATGCACCGTTTCGAAAATGACGCCGCTTGGGTCGCGGATGGACTTCCGTTGGCGGATGGGCAAGCGATCTTCGATACGGGGGCTGGCGATTTCGTATTGATGGCTGATTCCACTTCCGGCATCCCTGCCATGAGCTGGGATAACGCCGTGCAGGTGCAGAGCCTTGATGATGACGACTGGGGTGGCCTGATCGACCAGACCAACCAAAGCACGGACGGCATTACCCTCAGAAACGATCGATACTATCCGACCAACGTCAATACGATGTTCAATACGGATTGGGAGGAAGACGACTCGACGATCGTCAATCTTTTCCTGAATCACCAGATTCTCGAGAACCTCCATTTCGAGGCCGCGTATCAGAGAGAAGACTACACAGACTTCGCCTCGCAATCGATGTTCTTCAATAACAGCGTAACCGTTAAGGTCGATCCCAATGCCTACTTGCCTACCGGAGCGACTAACCCGAACTTCGGAAGACTCTACTTTCAAGGCGACAGTCAATGGGTTGAAGGGTTTCGCGATCGCGAGGAGTGGCGCGCGTCCTTGTCTTATGAACTCGATTTCACCAAGTCCGATAATCGCTGGATCAACATGCTAGGCACTCATCGCTTTGCCGGACTGATCTCGGATCTCGAAACGCAAAACATGAATCAGGAATTCCGATACCAAGTTCCTGATGGCTACGTCGATCCGCTTGGATCTACTGACCTTGAGGGAAATCTCATTAACATTCGAAGCTATGTCAGTGTAGACGGTAGCGGTTCGATCATTCCGGAAGTCGATTTCCGACCTGGCGAGATATGGCAGCTTACCGATTCAGCCGGTACTTCCTATTCCATCGATCCGTCCAACGCGGCCGTTGGAGACAATGGAGAACGTCTGATTACCGGACGCAACACCAACGGTTCTCGCCAGACTTTGGAAACCGACCAGTTTTCCTACAATAGTTCCTTGTTTGGCGGACGGCTCATCCTCACCTACGGTCGCCGTACCGATACTTTGAATTCAGGGGAAGAAGTCGAACCGACTGTCAGTGTTGGTGGCCTTGATGCGGGAAGCGTTGGCTTCATCCCTCATTTCTCGCAATTCACATTCGAAGATTTCGATTCAGCCGACGAGCAAAGTGGCGTTACCTCTCTCAAGGGTGTCGTTCTGCATGCGACCAGAGGCATCGATTTGCCGCTGGGAGCTTCGATTTCGTTATCCTACAACGAGTCGGACACCTTCCAGCCCAATCTCTCGGCCCTCAATCCTGATGGCAGCTTCCAGAAGGGCGAGGAAGGCGAAGGTGAAGACCGTGGTGTCCGGTTTGGCTTGTTCGATGGCAGATTCAGCATTCGCTATAATGAATTCGAAACCCTAGCCGGTCCGACCAACCTATTGCTTCCATTTCGCCGCTTCCGTTTCGCTATGCGTCCCGTGTTGCGTGACGTTGTGGACATGGTTTCTAGCGAGGCCGACTGGAGAGCGCATTTCCCCGTGTGGCCCCTCGAAGATGTGGCCGCCGATCCCTCGAAGATATTCCCCTTCGAGTCGGGAGCTGGCTGGGATGCGAAGAACTTCTTCAATTTCGGCGATCCTTACGCTATGTCGGCCGACTCTTCGGCTGAAGGGAAGGAAATACAGCTAAACTGGAAGCTGAATGATAATCTCGACATTCGTTTCAATTGGAACGAGCAGGAAGTCGTGCAGACCAACATCGCTACCCAGTGGGTTGCCTATGCGAATCAGCTTGAAGCGATTATGGACAACACCCGTTTTGTCGAGGGCCGCGTCCCCAGCTTGGATGGAGAGAGCGGACTGCAAAACCCAGGTTGGCTGAGCGATCAAGGACGCAGTATTGACGATCCGGATATCGACTTCGCCAATGGCTGGGATATGGACGGTCAAGATCTTGATCCGAATGACGGACTTCCGGCGGGTCTCGATTATTTTACCTGGGACCAGATCCCCGACGGCAACGGAGCCGGTCGGCCTACCCAAACCAACAGCCAGATTTATCGTGGCGGAGCTTGGGGCACGGATTTTGGCCGTCTAACCATGAAAGAACGTTGGATACAGAACGTTTACAACGGCAATGCCAGCATTCCGGTAATGGAAGCATTCGATGGCCGTCCAAACGACTTTGTGCGCCAGAATCGTTTCAACGTGAATATCATGTACCGCTTTAATGATGGTCTTTTCGAGGGTTTCCGCGCCGGATTGGGCTATCGCTGGCGCGAAGCGCCTGCCATCGGTTTCAGACCGCAGGAAGTCAATGGCGTTCTGGTCCCCGATACCACCGAGCTCATGTTCGGCGAAGAGGAGAAGTTCCTCGATCTCTCATTTGGCTACCGCGGAAAAGCGGACTGGCTTGGAGACCGGAACTACACTGTGAGTCTGAATGTACGCAACGTGCTGGACGATTCGGACCATGTGCCATCACGCCAAGACTTCTTCACCGGAGAGCCGCTCACCCTGGTACGCGTTCAGGGTCGCCAGGCCACCCTTTCGGTTGGAGTGGATTTATAGACGCTCGTTTTTACTTGCTTATTGTTATGAGAGTCGGTCCTGCGAAGGATCGGCTCTTTTCTATTAAGCGTTAATCCTGGATTATCGGTAGCGTAATAGAAAAATAACTACGTTTCCTTTTTGGGCGATCTTTTCGAACAATCCCTAAAGTCTAAATCCTGTCGATCCAGAGGATCGATCTTGCGAGATCTCTTGTGTCGCCATAATTTTACGCGAAAATGGATAGCGCAGGAGGAAGCGCTACAAGCGCCTTGTTAATTCGCCAAATAGCTTCAGCGAAAGCGTCGATGCCCTTGCGGCTTGCCTAAACCGTGGACCGAACCGTCGTCGTTCTCCTCGACCGTTTGGCCGAGAACGATGTCCCAGTTGGCCGAGAGTTCGCCGAGTTTGGAGTTGGGTAGGGGATTGAAATCGGCCAGCAAGGTTTTCTGAGCCTTGGGGTCCCTGATACCTTGAAAGAGTCGATCCTTATCATTGTCCGGATGCCCGTTGATCAGCATTTGCGATGTGAATACACGTTTGCCTTTTAAACTGATGGCGAAATGGATGTGCGGCGTGCGATAGATTCTCCCATCCGTGTAGGGAACCGGTTTGATCGTTCGAAAATAGTACTGTCCTTTCGAGTCTGTCAGAAACCGCCCGTAGCTCTGGAAATTCGCATCACGCGTTCCCTTTCGAATATCGCTGTCGCCAGAATGCAGATACACGCCATTGCTATCTGCCTGCCAGATTTCCACGAAGGCGTTGCGAACCGGCTCGCCGCTCTTCGATAGCACGCGACCTGAGACGTGTGTGATCGTCCCCACGCCAGGGGTCAGGGAATCGTTGATGAGCAGCAGATCGTTGTCCGTGTCCAGCGGCATCTTGTCCGGATAAAACGGCCCCTCCGTCATCTGAGCCGTCGATAGCAGATCCGCGAACAATCCCGGGGTGGCAAACGCCGCTGCCGTAAGCGCCGTTCCTTTGAGCATCTCTCTTCGTGTCAGCATAGCCTAATGTTTTCTACAAACGCCACATTTGCAAGGCGGGTTACTGGCATCATCACTCATCCCTAAATGCCTACGACCTTGTTTCCAATCCTGAGCAAGGCAAAGGGTCACGCCGTATTACCCACGAAGGCGGAAGCAGGGATTCAGGGGGGTAGCGTACCGAGCCTTGCGACCACTTGAGAAGCGAAGAGACGAAACACGGTGTTCTTTCAAAATCTGCCTACCGTCTACTGTCCACTGCTTGCCACGACGTCTTGTCTAGCCGTAGTAGTGAACGAAGGCTGAAGCCTTGGCGAAGTCGGGCCAACTCCAGGAACCTGTCTCTTGTCTCCTGACTTCCGGCCAGCCTATCCCTTGCTCTGCTGATGGAGAGCTTCATTTTCCGCTCAAAATCGTTTGCATTGAAGCAGTGTGAGGCGTTGATCTCTACAAAATCTCAATGCCGAAGAAACCTGTTAAGAAAGACTACGTCACCGAGTTCATGTCATCGTTGCGGGGACATGGGAATTTGGAAGCGATGTTTGATCTTCTTCCCGATGTCTATTTCTATATCAAGGACAAAGATTGCCGCTTCGTTTTGGGAAACGAGGCAACTCTGCGGCTTTTTAACCTTAAGTCTAATAGCGAACTAATAGGAAAGACCGAATACGATTTCTTTCCGGATAGAATCGCTGATCCGATTCAAGCTGATGATTGCGATGTGATTCGGAATGATCGAAAAATTATAAACCACACGGAGCTCATCGTAGATGAGGCGGGTCATCTAATTTGGGTATCTACAAATAAACTACCGCTATTTGGGAGAAATGGCAGTGCGAAAGGGCTAATGGGAACGACTCGCGTATTGCGACGATCGGATCGTTTGCCAGAGGGCTTCCACCAGTTTGCTCCAGCGATCGAGCGTATCCAGAAAGACTATTCGGAGGCGATTGATGTTGAAGAGCTGGCCAAGATGAGTTCCTTGTCGAGCAGTCAGTTCAGAAAGCGTTTTAAAGAACTATTCAGACTGCCTCCGCAGCAGTTCATTCAAAAGGTTCGCTTGCAGGCGGCCTGTCATCTTCTTGACTCTACGGACGACCCGCTGTCGGAGATCGCCCTGAAGTGCGGTTTCTGCGACCAGAGTTACTTTACTCGTCAGTTTAGATCGTTTTTCGATACTTCCCCAAAGCGCTATCGTGAACGTTGGCGACGAAGGCGCTAAGCAGCGATAGCACTGTTACTTCCGGCCTATTTCCATATTCAAAGTCGTTTAAATAAGCGAATCGTTATAAAAATTAGGCAATGGACAAAAGACGGAAACGGATTTATCGTCTAATATTAGGTTCATCGTTTTCTTGAAGCCCTATGCCTTTGATTGAGGTAAAGAACCGCCCCTGGGAGATTAGGTTTCTTCTCTTTAATTATGTATTCAAATTAAGCTATGATCGTAAAACGCATTTCAACGGAGCTCATTCTCGAGAAGCTAAAGGCTAAAGTTGGCAAACGAGAGCCTATCATGATTTCAAGCGCCGGTAGCGGTCTGGTCGCCAAGCTGCTGGAAAAGGCGGGAGCCGACTGCATCAACACATTCTCAGGAGCCCGGCTAAGGGCCAACGGAATGGGTACGATGTCGATGATGTGGCCAATCTTGGATTCCAATCGGCAAACGCTCGACTACACGCGCGAGGACATCATGCCGGCATTGTGTGGCGATGCATTCGTTTGCGCCTGCCTTAATGCGAACGATCCCCTTAAGGACATGCGAATGGTTTTGGAAGACTGCCAGCGAATGGGGGTCAATTCCGTATCCAATATTGGCCCCTCCATTAGCTATGTAGATAAGGATAGCGAAATCTATAGAGTGCTGCAGAGCGCGGGAATCACCCTCCAAAACGAAATCGATATGCTCAAGCTAGCCAAGGAAGAGATGAATATGGTGACGATCGGTCTGGCATTCACAATGGAGGATTCTCTCGAACTGGTCGGCCAGGCGAAGCCGCATATTTTCTGTTATCATGCCGGGACGACCAAAGGAGGACTCAGCGGCTATGATAAGGGTGTGACCATAGAAGAGACTGCCGCGGAGACGGAAGAGGTGTATCAAGCTGTGCGCTCGTTGCACCCTGATGTGATACTCGTTGGGCATGGAGCCGCCATGGAAAATCCGCCAGACGCTCAGTATATGTTGGACCATACTTCCGGGCATGGCTTTTGGACGGGCTCGTCGACGGAACGACTGCCTATAGAACGCGCGGTATCCGTTGCGGCTTCCGAGTTTTCCGCGCTCACGTTTTCCAAATAGAAAAAGGAGGGCTGCCATGGAAAAGCGTGTCGCCATACTGGCTACGATGGATACGAAAGGAACGGAGTGCCGTTTCTTGAGACAGGAAATCGAGAAACTGGGAGGACGCGCGTTTCTGATCGATATTGGCGTTGTCGGCGTGACGGATATCGACGTCGACATCGACAAAGCGACCGTTGCCGAAGAAGGTGGTCGACCGTTGGCCGATCTATTGAGCAACCCGACACGTCAAGAAGCGTCGCAAGTGATGGTCAAAGGGGCGATCGCGCTCCTCAAGAAATTGATCGAGGAGAACAGAATCCATTCGCTCATTAGCCTTGGCGGCACACAGGGGACCAATGTCTGCTGCGAAATCATGCAAGATCTGCCTTATGGATTTCCGAAGATCATGCTCTCTACCATGGCATCGGGGGATACTTCGAGTTTCGTTGGTATCAAAGATATCACTATGATGTTTTCAGTGGGCGACATCTTGGGGTTGAATCCATTTTCTAGACGTATTTTAGCCAATGCGGCTGGAGCTGGCTACGGCATGGCCCAAGTGCCGCACTCCATTGATTTCGGAGGGGGGAAACCGGTAATTGGCATTTCGAATCTTGGCGTGCTGACGCGTGGCACCATGAAAGCGATCGAATTGTTTGGGGAACGTGGATACGAAGTGATCGTGTTCCATGCAGTGGGCTCTGGCGGTCGCGCTATGGAGCAGATGATGCGAGATGGGATCATCGAGGCGGTATTCGATTTTGGCATGGGCGAGATCGCCGATGCTGTTCACGAGGGCTTGCGCGCTGGAGACGATGATCGATTGACCGTGGCGGGTAAACTTGGACTTCCTCAAGTGGTGGTTCCGGGCGGTATCGACCATCTAGGTATTTGGGTGGACGAACCAAACTCCGTTCCTGAAAGGTATAAGGATCATATCTATTCGTTTCACAACCCGCACATTTTCGTGCCGCGTACTAACGGAGCGGAAATGGCTGAGATTATGAAGAGCATTGCCCAAAGGCTGCAGTGGAGCAAGGAACGAACGGTCTTCCTGTTGCCGAAGAAAGGAGTGAGTAGCTACTCGGCCGAGGGTGGCGCCCTCTACGATCGCGATAGCGACGAGGTGTTTCATCAAGCAGTGCGTGAATTGCTTCCAGAGCATATTGAGCTGATAGAGATGGATAACAATGCCGAGGACGAAGCGTTTGTACGAAAAGCGGTGGATACATTGATCGGCTTAACTGAAAGCAAGGATAGAGTCGGGATTGCGACCTGAATCAGGTTATGAGGAGCAAGAGAAATTTTGCTATTATCCTGACGTATGCCGCGATGCTAGCGTCTTCAGGCTTTGGAAGCGATCATCTGTTTTTCGAAGCTGGCATAGGGCCAGGGGCGGGGAAACATGTGGTATTCATTTCGGGAGATGAGGAGTATCGCTCGGAGGAAGCCATGCCCATGCTTGCTAGCATTGCCGCCCGTCATGGGTTTAAGAGTACGGCGCTTTTCTCTTTGGACGAAAACGGTATTGTAAATCCGGATATACAGTCGAGTTTAGCCCATTCGGAGGCGCTGGATTCCGCTGATGCGATCGTCATGGCGATTCGTTTTCGCAATTGGGACGATGTTGCCATGCAGCGTTTCGAGGATGCGATTTTGCGAGGCGTTCCGATTATCGCTCTGCGAACATCCACTCACGCGTTCAGATTTCCCTCGGATAGCAAATGGGCTAGGTATAGCTTTCGCGCTTCCGAAGAAACCGGTTGGAAAAACGGCTTCGGGAGAGAGATCCTGGGCGAAACTTGGGTAAGTCATCATGGAAAACACAAAGTGGAGGGGACGCGGTCCAAGGTCGAGTCGGCCAATCGTCTGCATCCCATACTGAACGGGGTGGGGGAGATCTTTGGAGATTCCGATGTGTATACGGCGAATCCGCCAATCGAGAGCTCTACCATATTGCTTCGAGGCGAAGTAACGCAAAGCTTGGATCCCGATTCTCCAGCTCTAAAGGGAAAAAAGAATAATCCAATGCAGCCGATTGCATGGACGCGACAGTACCAAAATGAAGCGGGAAAAACCAATCGCGTTTTTACTACTACAATGGGAGCGGCAACGGACTTGCTTGATGAGGATCTTCGTCGCTTAGTGCTGAACGCGATTTACTGGGGGCTTGAAATGAGCGTTCTCCCAAAGGCTGATGTCGCTGTTGCTGAAAGCTATGACCCGACTATGTATGGATTTGGTGGATATAAAAAGGGGTTGAGACCAATCGACTTTGTCGAGGGAGAGGAGATGGACGTTGACCAAGCGAAAGCAGCTCGAAATCGCATCGAGATTAAAGATGGCGGGCGAATTGTCATAGTGGGAAATGGGCTTGGATCACGCATGACGGCGTTTGGCTACTTCGAAACCGAGATGCATCTTCGGAAGCCGCAAAGCCAATTGGTCATTAGGAATATGTGCGACGAGGGCAATACGCCTAGTTTTCGTCCGCATTCGAGTCGCTCGTACCAGCTGGGATTTCCTGGAGCGGAGAATTTTCATGAACCTTACACTGGTGGAAATATAGCCGAAGGTATTGGTCATTTCCCTACAGAAGAAGAATGGCTTGCTGATCTGAAACCAGACACGATTATCGCGTTTTTCGGATTCAGCGAATCATTCATGGGTTTGCCTGGGATTTCTCATTTCGAAGCGGAGCTGGACGCCTTTTTGAAACGAACCTCCCAAACGGCTTACAATGCGGTGGCTCCACCTCAGGTTGTCTTGGTGTCTCCCATTGCAGTGGAGGATCGTTCGAGCGAGTTGGATGTTCCTAGCGGGGAGAAAAGGAATGCCGCGCTCGTTCGCTACGTGGAGGCGATGAAGAAGGTTGCGGAGAGTAACAATGCCCTATTCGTGAATGTATTCGATCCATCGAGACGATGGTATCAACAGAGCAAGGACCCGCTAACCAACGACGGGGCCTTCCTCAATGAATTAGGGTATCGGAAATTGGGCGCCTATCTGGCGGATGTCCTTGCGGGGCCTGCCAAAGCCGAATCAACGGCGAAACGCGAGAGGATTCGCCAAGCTGTATTGGATAAGGATTGGTTTTGGCTAAATGATTTCAAAATTCCAAATGGCGTACATGCCTACGGGCGGCGTTTCGATCCGTTTGGACCTGAAAACTATCCGGACGAAATAAGGAAGACTCGCGAGATGACGGCGAATCGCGATCAAGCGATTTGGGCGGTATTGGCAGGAAATGAACTTGATCTGCAGGCATTGGATGCCGAGACGCATCGCTTACCACCGGTACCGACTAACTATAAGATTGGCGAAAGCGGTGGCTTGGGTCTGTTGTACGGCTCCGAGGCCTTGGACAGCTTGACAGTGCCAGATGGATACAGGGTCGATCAATGGGCGAGTGAACAGGAATTCCCCGACCTCGCGAATCCCGCGCAACTCTCATTCGATGGTCAGGGTAGGTTGTGGGTCGCAGTGATGCCTAGCTATCCACACTATCGACCAGGGGATTCGCGTCCAAATGATAAGCTATTGATCTTGGAGGACACCGACAATGATGGGCAGGCGGATAAGCAAAGCGTGTGGGCTGACGGACTGCATCTGCCATTTGGTTTTGAGATCGCCGCGGACGGGGTCTATGTATCGCAAGATCGGAGTCTTGTATTGCTGAAGGACACGGATGGTGATGGAAAGGCGGATACGAAAGAAATTATTGTTAGCGGTTTCGACGATCACGATACCCACCATGCAATTGGAGCGTTTTGCGCGGATCCTTCTGGAGCGATTTTTCTAAGCGAAGGCCTTTTCCTGAGGAGTCACATCGAGACAGCCTATGGTGTCGTGCGAGGATCGAATGGCGGTTTCTATCGCTATACGCCTCAGAGACGACATCTGGATCGCATCGCCCAATTGCGGATACCGAATCCATGGGGAGTGGCATTCGACGACTGGGGACAGCCCTTCTTCCTGCATACGTCGAATACGAGAGTCGAGTGGATGTTGCCGGGTACTGTGTATTCAAAGTATGGCTATGACGCGCCCAGAGGCCACGACCTTATCGAGGAGGGGCACCGTGTTCGTCCAACTTCGGGACTGGAGTTTCTTCACAGCCGTCACTTTCCGGATGAAGTTCAAGGGGATTTGCTACTTTGCAACACCATAGGATTTCGAGGAATCAAGCAGCATCGAGTGATGGACGAGGGTACTGGATACAAAACGACTCACCGACAGGATCTGATTAAGTCGAGCGATCGGAATTTCAGACCTGTGGACTTGGAGGTCGCTCCCGATGGTTCGTTGTATGTAGTTGACTGGTACAATCCGCTTATCGGGCATATGCAACACAACGCCCGCGATCCCAATCGCGATCATGCCCATGGACGCATTTACCGAATCACCTACCCAAGCCGTTCACCGGTTGCTCCCATGCGAATCGAGGGAGCGAGTATCGATCAACTGCTCGAGAATGCTAAGAGTTACGAGTATCGTGGCCGGTATCGAAATCGTCGTGAATTGCGTGGGCGCGATCCGGATGCGGTCGTTAGCGCCCTTAGCGATTGGATACAAGAGATCGATTTATCCCAGCCCGGGGCTGAGCGTCTGGCGCTTGAAGCGCTATGGATCAGCTGGGGCGCCAATCGAATCGACGAGTCACTATTGCTACGATTGCTTGACTCCGAGGATTATCGTATTCGGGCGGCGGCGATATATGCGATGCGCTTTAATGAGAGTCGCGTTGAGAATTTTGATGGATTGCTCAGGACCGCTCTGGATGATCCTCACGGGCGCGTTCGCCTAGCTGCCATGACCGCTGCTTCTTGGTTGGGGAAGGAGAGGGGGCTATCTTTGCTTGAAGGCATGGAGGGAAAACCGGGGCTGTTGGATGATTGGTCCGAGGAAATATATCGCTATACGATTGCCCAATTAAGCGACCTTCCTTTTGAGGAGAAGAGTGATTCAAGTCTTCCCGTGGCCGAGCTCGAAGGGTCTCAGCTGGAGTCATTCCAGCGTGGATACGAAATTTACGGACGAGAAGGGCATTGCGCGACCTGTCATCAAAAGGATGGCAAGGGGTTGCCGTCATCGGGTTTTCCTAGTCTGCAGAATAGTCCGTGGGTGACTCAAGGCCCAGAGCGCCTCGTCAAACTCACTTTGAACGGCTTGCATGGGCCCATTGAAGTCAATGGCGAGACGCTTCCTGGTTTAACGCCAATGACCCCTTTCAGGGGTATTTTGAATGATCAGGAAGTGGCTGATGTGCTAACGTACGTCCGAAACGCTTTCGACAATAAAGCTCCAGCCATAGAATCGGACCAAGTAGCTAGAGTGCGTTCGGAAACTGCCGACAAGGTGGGCTTCTACTCGCCAGCAGAGTTGCTGGAAATCCATCCTCATGAGAGTGACGGCAACTAAGTCACGATAGATAGCCGCTTCCTCACTTGGTAAACAATACCTGTACACGGTCGATAATCGGTTTCGACGCGTTCTCAGTTGTATCCGTAATTCGGATCTCGAACTGAAACCCATGGCCTTCTGGCAAGCTCGTCAGATCCAGCTTCGCAGGCGTCTTAGCCACTTGCTTAGCAAAGCCTGGCGTGTAGTCGTAGGATTCCTTCACCAACTGCCAATCCCTCCATTTATCCGCTCTACTATCCTTGTCGGTATCGACGCCCGCCCGCGCTTCAACGTCCTCCACCCACGGTCCTGGGCTGACGAAGTCGCTGTCTAGGGTAGGGTTACGATCTTCGCGCTTGGGTTGGTATTAATCCTTTTCAAACGCGAAAGAACCGAGCTGCCAGAGCGTTCGCCGCCAGTCCGAAGCCTGCCAGGACTACAAAGTGCTTTCCTAGGTGGGAAATGTCCGAGCCGAAAGTAATCAGCTTGTGCAAGCCATCCAAAGCCCAGCCAGTCGGCAAAGTTAAGGCCACTGTCTGGAAGGTCTCGGGCACGACTTCAAGCGGCCACCAGCAGCCTCCTAAGGCCCCCATGGGCAAACCGATCATAAGGCAGACTCCAATGATCTTATCTTCGGAAATCAGGAGGAATCCAATCAGAATACCGACGGAGGCTCCAACCCAAGACAAGACCAGCAGCAATAGGAATATGCTCACTGGCTGATCTCCCATATTCACGCCGAAGACGAATTGTCCTAAAATCATGAATACGATAATCTGAACGCATCCTAGCAGTATCAGCCCGAAGAGCTTTCCGCCCATCAGTTCGGCTTTTCCGATCGGGTTGATGCTCAGCCTTTTCAATACGCCGTTTCGCCTCTCGTTCGCTATCGAGGCGCCGCCGAAGATCATGAGATTCAACATCAAGTACATTACTAGATTGCCGGGAAGCGAATGTCCCATTCCCACAGGCACTGGTTTGCGTCCGGCGAAACGCGCGTCGAGCAACACTGGATTCTTCGTATCCATAATTGCCTGCAAGCCCTCTTCGGTCAATGGAGCGTTCACGCCATGCTCCTTCGCGTGTTCGACCAGGTAGCCATTGAAGGCGACCGTTGCCCGAAAGACGCTTACCTGCACCAGCATGGAGCGCGGATCGTCCGCGTCTTTCATCTTGAAGACTTCGAAAACCGTTTGCTCCTTGAGGAGAATTTTCCGCGTAAAATCCTCGGGAATCGTTATGCCACGCTTGGCCTGGTCTTTGCGTTTTTCGCCGACTGGTCGAACGCCTTCGCGTCCCAGCGTATCCAGGAGTAGCTTACTCAAGAAGCCTGAATCCAGATTCTCGATATACACCTCCGGTCGAGCGTTTCTTCCTTCGCGCGGTTCGCGGGCAGCGAAGCTCATGACGAATGCAAAGGCCAACGGCATGCCAATGAGCCATATGAACGAGCTCCTATCCTTCAAGAATAGCCTCAAATCATTGATACCGATGTGAAGCGCCTTGCTCATCCGACACCTCCTCGCAGCAATCGGCGATGGAATATCGCCGAAGACGCTACGATGCAAACAGCTCCGAGAGTCAGCAGCTTAAGGCATTGCCCCGCCCAAGCCACATTGGCCGCTCCTCGCTCTATAGCTTGGGCGGGTCCGATAAACCAGGCAGTAGGCATGTAGGGAGTGATGTTTTCGCGGATCGCATCGGGCAGCATCTCGGCTTGCAGCATGCCGCCTCCGAGAATGGCGATCCCCATCACGACCACCATATTTATGGTATCCGCTCGCTTCTCCTTGCCGGCCAGCCCCGCGAGGAGGCTCGTCAATCCCGCCGAGCAAATGGAAAAGGAAAGGATCAGGGCCGACAATTCCAGCGGACGATGCCACCAGAACTGAAAGATGAGAGCGCTGCCGCCAAACATGACAACCGCGGCGATCAACGTCACCACTACAACAAGTATCCCTTTCTCCACTACGAATGGGAGTGATCCATCATGGATCGACGCGAACCGCCGTAGCGTCCCGAACCTTCCCTCGCGGTACATGTCGCTAGTCAAGCTGTTCGAGATGATCAGCATGAAGGTGCAGCCAAGACCCACGTAGATATAGGCGAAGAGATTGAATTTTCGCTCTTCTTCCTTCTCGTCTTCCGCCTCTGATCCTGAGCCTGTCGCAGGAGAACGTGTCTCGCTCCCGAACCAGACCAAAGGAGGATTCAAGTAGTCCTTGACCGCTTCAAGTCTTTCCATCGCGTCGGTCGCCACTTCGGTGAAGATCGCTGCGTTCCACAACAATGCGTCTTCCTTTAGACCCTCCTCCAGCTTTTCGTCCAGTGCCACAATATCATCGCGAAAATTCCGCGATAGCGCATTCAGAACCGTGACCACCGCTTCCATCCCTTGTTCGATGATTGCTGGATAGACAGACTCTGCTGGGTTCTTGATGAGCTCGATCCTCAAGGGCTCCTCCCCGCCCTCGAGGTACTGACTCGTCATGCCTTCTGGAAAGACCAGCACCGCGCTAAGCTCGCTGTCCTCGATCAAAGCCATCGCCTCCTTACGCTCGAGAAATTGCACGTCGAAATGCTCTGCCATCTGTGGATTGCTGGCTGTGCCTTCCAGAAACCGAGTGAGGATCGATTCGTCCTCATCGACGATCGCCATCTTGATCGGAGCCATGCCAGAGCCGCTGCCTCCGCCGCTCCCGCCAAACACCAATCCGATCATACCGACGATCAACATCGACATCCCGATCTGAATCAGGATAGCAGTTGGCCTTCGCCGAATGCGTTGCAAATCCTTAACTAGCAAAATACGTAACAGATTCATCGATACTACTCCCTCAGGTCTCGACCCGTAAGCTGAAGAAAAGCGTCATTCAAGCTGGGCCGCTTGAAAGTGACATTCTCCAAGCGAACCGGCAGCGCCAGCAATTTCTTGAGGCCCTCTGCAGGGTCTCCGCTGCCGTTGGCCGCTACGACTATCTGCGTATCCGATTTCTGGATTATTCGGAATGAATCGCTAAAA
>JANQKI010000107.1 GCA_028281165.1 Opitutaceae bacterium
GCGCCGAATGAATTGCGCAACGTCAGCTCGAAAGTCCGCTTAAGCGTTCGAGCGATTATCATATTGGATACGTTGGCCGAGGCAATGACGACTACAAGAATCGAACAGAACAAGAGTATGCCAAGAGAGGAAGTAACGTTTCCCGTAAAGAGATCGTTGAAGGGGGAAATTTCCAACGATGTGAGGTGCTCGTTTGAATCTGGAAAATCCTGAGCAAGCCGGGCAGCTATGGTGTTAAGCTCGGTTGTCGCTTCCTCTGCAGAAACGCCGTCCTTAAGAACTCCATACACAAGCAATTTCCAAATGGCTCCTCTACCTTTGGCCGGATCGAGAAGAAACGCTTCGGGAAACCAGAATTCCTCATTAAAGGGAAAGCCAAAGCCTCGCGGCATAACCCCGACGATGGTGTGGGCCCTGCCGCTGATCTCGATCAATTGGCCAATGACGTCTTCCGCTCCGCCGTAAAGCTCCTGCCACACGCGATATGAAATGACCATCACATGCTCCGAACCCTCGGCGACATCTTCCTCGCGAAAGGTCCGGCCCAACAACGGCTTAGCTTTGATCACATCGAAGAATTCGTAGGTCGAGCGAATCCCGCGATACTCTTGGGTAAACATATCGCTGTTTGGATTTCGCAAAGAGCTTTCGTAGTGAAAGCCGAATCCAGCTAGCGACTCGAAAGATTTCGAATACTTTTTGAATTCTCTGAAATCCTCCGCGTTGATACTGCGATTCCTTAGCGTGTTTCCCTGCTGGGGCTGCCAGCGAACGAAGACGAGATCTCCTCGCAGGCCCGCATCTACTTGGCTCCACAAAATCCCGTTAACCAAGGCGAACATGGCGATCGATATGCCAATCCCCAACGTCAGGACCATAACCGATAGTAAGCTTGATCCGAAATTCTTGAAGAAAAGACGAAAGGTAAAACTAAAATCCCGGAAGTATTTCATCTGCAGGGAGAAAGAGCGCCGCAATGCTAAAAAATAAGCTGCATCTGCCATGCCAGAAAAACGGATTGCTTGGGAAGCTGCTTATAGTGAGGGAGATAGTTTGTTTCGATCTAGAATGGCTTGATAGTAGCCATGGACTCCGTCCCAAAGATGGGACATTTCGTATCCCAAAATTGGGACGCTCGGTCCAAGAGAAAATCTAAGAAAGTGTCCAAAAAGTCGCTCGAGAGCGATGTGGTAGGGCTCGACCGCGGGGCGAGCCGGCAAGCAAGCCCATCTTTTGCGGACGGCTTGGCAGTCCGTCCCTACTATTCTGCCATTTAGTGGACACTTTCTAAGTAAAGAGTACAGTAAAAAGCCGAGCGAGCTTCTTGTAGTTGGTGAAATACTACTATCGGAGCGAAAGCGAAAGTAACAAGTGTCCTGTTAGCTAAGATCATGTCGATACTCGGATATCCGAAAACGCGCGTCCGGAGGCCGCGCGCCACCATTTTCTTGACATTTTAAAGGTGGAACGCAGGCTCTGGACGCGTTTGCTCGCTTGCAGTTCTGTAAAGAACTTAGCTAACAGGACACTAGGCTAACCCGCTTTAAAAGGAGAGCAATTTAATCCTTTCTATTCAGTAGGAATAGGCTATTGGCAAAGGATTCGCGTTTATGATCGCTTTGTTGAAACGCCGTTGGGCTGAGGAGGCTGGCTACAAACAACTGCTCGGTGTCGCTTTTCCTCTCATTCTAAGCATGGGCTCGCATTCCGTTATGATGTTTGTGGACCGCATGTTTCTAAGCTGGTACTCGCCTGACGCGCTAGCTGCTGCAGTGCCCGCAGGCATACTGAACTTCGCTCTCATTTGCTTCTTTCTTGGACTAACGACCTACGCGTCCACTTTCGTAGCTCAGTACGTTGGAGCAAAACGACCGGAACGTGTCGGACCCTCTGTCTGGCAAGGGGTCTACGTGGCGCTTTGTGGCGGTATCCTCGTTCCCATGACAGGACCTTTCGCCCCGCAAATCTTCGCTTTCATTGGACACGCTCCCGAAGTTCAGGAGCTTGAAGTCCCCTATTTCAGGATACTCAACTTCTTTAGTTTCTTCTTCTTGCCCAATGCCGCCTTTAGCTGCTTCTACTCCGGTCGCGGTCGCACTTGGACGATCATGTGGACCAACTTCCTGATGACAGCCATCAACATGGTCCTGGATTACGGCCTAATCTTCGGGAAATTCGGTCTTCCTGAAATGGGGATGGTGGGAGCGGGATTGGCGACGCTCATCTCAGCGGCAATCATTACGGTACTCTATGCAAGCCTGGTTTGCAGTCCGAGAAACCATCAGGCCTTCCAAACACGCGCAAGTTGGAGATTCGAGAAAAAACTATTCCTTAGATTGTTGAAATTCGGCGCGCCTTCTGGAGCTCAATTCTTTCTCGATGTGATGGGCTTTACCATCTTTGTCTTTCTGGTTGGACGCATTGGGAAAGCCGAACTGGCAGCGAGTAACGTCGTAATGAACATCAACCTATTGGGACTACTGCCGATGATTGGACTAGGCGTCGCTACAAGTATTCTAGTCGGGCAGTATCAAGGAGCGCAAAACAGCGAAATGGCGAACAAAACAACCTACTCCTCGCTGCACTTGGCCATTCTGTACAGCATGGTTATGGCTGGCATTTACTTGATTCTGCCCGGTCCATTGACAGCTCCCTTCGCTCAAAATTTTGAAGGTCAAGAAGCTGAAAATCTCTTCAC
>JANQKI010000110.1 GCA_028281165.1 Opitutaceae bacterium
AGGCGTACCGGAGGTTTAGAGGCGGTTTTAGCCGCAGCTCGAGCAACTTTGCCGAACGCAGAGGGTATCATCGCGTCAAGAAAAGGAACAGCCATGGCAACGCCTGCGCCTCGCAAAAAATGTCTTCGGGATATTGGTTTCATAGTTAAGCGTAGTTAATTTTTAGCGACGGCAGGGACGCCTCTACTCAATCTAAAGGGTCGGCTTAGGACGACTTCTGTCATAATATCAACGATACGGTAGTTGTTCTCTTTCGTCTGTTCCAAAATAGAGTCGACGGCTATTCTATCATAGTATTCAAGTCCTCGACCCAGCGAATAAGTCAGGAGCTTCTCGGTGAACCTTCGGGCGAAATCCTCCTCGCGTCCCGCCAGAATATCCAGCAGTTCCTCGGGGGTCTCAAAAGTTTCGCCGCCGGGGAGGACGCCGCTCGGATCGATGTCGTATTCGCCATCCTTTTCACGCCAACGTCCGATGGCGTCGAAGTTCTCCAGTCCAATCCCTATCGGATCCATCATGGCGTGGCAGGAAGCGCAAGTTTTGTTGGTGCGATGAAGCTCAAGGTGATCGCGTAACGACCCTCCTCCGCTCGCTTCTGCGGCCTCCTCCAGTGCAGGCACATTGGCTGGAGCTTCGGGCGGCTCTTCACCCATGATAGCTTCAAGAATCCAATTTCCTCTCTTTGTCGGAGAAGTGCGATCTGGATATGAAGTGAGCATGAGCACTGAAGGCTGGGTCAACAGACCCTGGCGACGGGTTCCTTCTAACGAAACCCTGCGAAACTCATCACCTTCGATGCCTTCCATGCCGTAGAGCTCGGCCACCCGCTCGTTCATGAAGGTGTACTTGGCTTGAATCATATCGAGCAAACTTCCGTTGTCTCGCAACAGCGATTCTACGAACATAAGGGTCTCAGTTTCCACAGCCTTTTTGTGATCATCTTCAAACTCCTTAAAATGCTCTTCACTGAAGATGAGACCGTTAAGCTTTCGCAGATCGAGCCATTGTCGGAAAAATCCGGGTACGAATCGCTTAGAACGTGGATCATCAAGCATTCTAGCGATCTGCTGCCGCAAGACATCGTCATCATTCAGCTTTTCCACTGAGGCCAATTCCAGCAATTCCCGGTCCGGGGCGCTAGACCAGAGGAAATAGGACAGCCGGGAGGCCAAAGCGAAATCGCCCAAAGGGCGAATGAAGTCCGGATCCCTGTCCTTTGGACCCAAATCGAGTCGGTATAGAAAATGTGGCGACACCAATGCCACCTGGATAGCCGATTCAACCGCCATCTTAAAGGGAAGACCTGAAGCGACTTGCCGTTCCATAAGGCGTGTGAGCGATCTAGTCTCCTTTTTCGTAGGAGGTCGCCGATAAGCTCGTTCAAGAAGGTTTTCAACGACAGCCGTAGCTGCCTCGCGAACGGAAACCTCTTCGGTTGGCTGAGTTGTCAACAGAAACTGATGGAATGTATCCAGTTTTTCGAGATCTGCCGAATAGGGGCCTACGATGCGAGCTTGGCGAACGCCAACACGAGGCGGATCCGCTTCCCAAGATTGTCGCTCCTCGTCGCTGAGACCCTCGGGCGTGACCAAATTGAACGTTATACGATGAACGCCCATGGCTGCTTTGAAGCGGGCTTTATAGGTTTTGAAATCCGTTGAGCTTAGGCCTTGGTCAATCTGCTGAAGAAAGATGGGTTCGCCTGAAAGGCTAACCTTAAGCGGCACAAGTGGTTGCTCATCGCCCTCCTGATAGGCATTGGCGTGCTCAGGCCAAAAGACGGAGTCGTCCACATTCCGCTCCTTGAAAACGGAGTCCGGCATGATTCCCCAAGCATCCACGAGAATCTCGTATTCGCCTGGAAAGGGAAACTCGAAATCAACCTCGCCATAGCCATCGGGAGCAAAAGAAAAGCCGGCGTCGCTACTGCCGTAACGATTGTGGCGATCAAAGAAGACGGCTTGCTCATTGCGGTTCATCTCGATCTGGTCTCCCGCATTCATAACGTATCCAGAAATGCGTTCGGCGGCCTCCAGAAAGCGCTCGAGCCGTAAAGGCGAAACGGTATGGACGTCGCCGATATTGTCGAAGCCATAGCCGACATCGTCGCTCGGAAACATGTTTGAAACCGAAAGATTGATGCCAAACAGGTCTTGGATCGTGTGATCGTATTCAGTCTTATTCATGCGTCGCGCGGTGACACGACCTGGATCGACCGGCTTAGATGTATCGACGAAATGGAGACGTTCGTCAAGCCACTCGACAACTTGAGCCAATTCATCAGCGGTAGGCTGGAGCTCATCGTCAGGCGGCATGGAAGCGACCTTCAGTTGTTCGAATATCCGGGTCCAGCGATCGCGATCCATGAAGCCCGCTTCTTCGATTCGAGCCAGATTTTCGAACTCGATCTCGCCCTTCCGCACATCGCTGGCGTGGCAATCGATGCAGTAATATTGAATGAATTGCAGAGCTCCTTCGTAGGAGTCGAAGCGCTCACCAGTCGAAGAGGCGATTGCGCGAGAGCCAAATCCGAGTAAGAGGATAACCGTTAAAAAGTACTCCCTCAGACCTAACGAAATGAGATACCGCTGTCCCATATGAGGGAATAACGTACCTTTTGAGAGGAAAAATTCAATAAGAGGCAGACTACTATTTCGACAAGACGCCAAGGTCGGTCATCCAATCTTTAAGCATTAAGTTCCAAGAATTAACGGGAAACCCTAAACTTCTCATACCATAAGCATGACCCCCTCGCCGAAAAATGTGAAGCTCCGCAGAAACCCCTACTTCGAGAAGTTTCGAGTAAACATCGACAGCAATGGACGGCTTATTCCCGTCATCATGAGCCACAACCAGGAACGCAGGCGGTACACTCTCTGGTAATACCTCTTCGTAAATGTAACCTCCATAGACCAGAATTTGGAAATCTGGACGCGAGCTAAATCGCCCTAAAGGGTCGGAGGCGTCAGGATCGCCATAGTCGAAAGTAACGGAGGCTTTTCCGACGGTTTCGCCACTCGCTGAGAAACCCATCATTCCGATCCGGTCGGGACCAACTGCCCACTCAGATGCTCTGCTGCGAACTAAACGAAGAGCCTGATGAGCATCGGCAACGGTATCATCAAACGAATATGCAGAGCCTTCGTCTTTCGGTAATCGGTATTTCAATACGAATGCGGCAATGCCTTGAGCATTGAGCCAGTCTGCTATCTCGCTTCCCTCAAGATCGATGGAAAGAAAACGAAAACCGCCACCCGGCAAAACAACAACCCCAGTTCCACTCGCCTTAGACTCGTCCGGCAGATAGACGGTAATCGAAGGGTCATGAACTTGAGAAACCCGGGTGTAGTCCCCGATTCTTTCATTTTGATGCAGAACCGATTTCTCGGCCTTAAAATCAATATCTTCCGATCCAGGAACGCCATAAGGCCATATAGAAACGCGTGTTGGTTCAGCTCCGTCAACAGCTAAGAGCAGCAAAGGAAAAAGGAATGCGAAAAGCTTCACAGGAAATCGGCTAAAGATCAATCAACCAATTGCAATCCTTGCGGAACTCCAGGAATCAAAGAATCCGCATGACTAGGCGTAATATTATAAACCTTTTCGACTTTATCGAAGGTGTCTCGCAGCCGCAACTTCAGGTCTTTCTGCCAGAGGTCACTGCCGTAGAACTTCTTTCTAATCGGCTCCCGTTCCGCTTCGCTAGGAAACTCCCGTATCCAAATAAAAATGTCGGGGTCATCCAGCGAGGTGTAGGCTGCGGTGATTTTCATTCCCGCCTCTTCCATGGGTCCGGCCAGCTCGTTATGAAAGAATTCAAGCCAAGCTTCCATTTTCCCTGGAAGGATTTTGTATACGCGAACCTCAACGATGGGTCGGCTGGCATGATGATCAGCTTTGGCAACGAAGCTAAAAGCTAGCGAGAAGACGAAAGCGAAAACAACGCTTACAGATGGGGTGATCCGATTTTTCATGAAGTTAAGAATGATTGCGGTTTTCTAAATAGCAGCACAAATAAATAACAATAAACCAATCCGAAACCTTGGTCACCCTCACAAACTATCCAACCATTGACGAAGCTCATCTAGCTCGGATGAAGCTCGAAGGCAGTGGCATCCAAGCTTTCATTCCGGATGAAAGCTTGGTCACGACGAACTGGGCGCTGACCAACGCCATAGGCGGGGTGAGACTGCAAGTGGCTGAAGCGGATAAACAGAGGGCCATGGAAATTCTTCAGATTACGCCAAGCGATCAGGGACTGGTTCAATGCCCCCACTGCGATTCAAAGAATATCGCGTTTGGCAAGACGAATTGGTATTCTGGATTTCTTTTCGCTTTGGCTCTGCTTATTCCAATACCAGGCCGGAAGCTACTTTGCTTAGATTGTGAGCAAAAGTTTGAATACAAGAAATAGTCGGCTTTTTGGAAATAGGATAAAAGCTACCTGGCTTCAAATTGTTCAATTTGCCTTTGCATTCTCCTTTGCATGGCTGGATTGGTTCGCCAACTGTTCAGGATTTCCTGGTAGTTTTCCGATCGCGCATTTTCCGATTGGATAAAGGACGCTACTTCAACCGCATCGTCAGGACTATTTCGATACAAAATTGAACTGATCCTTTTGAGATGATCGTCAGGCTGAGCGCTTGCTAGAGCCTCCTTGACCGCTTGTTTCGGATTCTCCATGGCAAACCGTTCCCAAATTTTATTGTAGGCCCGCTCTTGTGTTTTCTTGTCTGCAATAGTGTCAGCCACTCGCAGGCCCAGTTCCGTGTTCTCGATAGCGATTCTAGTAGACAAAGAAGCCTGCATTTTATCGTTTGCCATATCCGGAGCGTTGCTTTGCAGCCAATCCACTATGATAAGAGGGTCCTCGGTTTTCGCCCACCTACTAACGGCGTCTGGCAGCAAGTTTTCTTTTATTTTCGGGTCTAAACTTTTTAGCCAATCAAGAGTATCCGTGGGTCTATCTTTTAGCCAGTTGCCGTTAGTAACCAGCCTCCCCACCATCACATCGAAGTAGACATGATTCGTATTACTAAAAAGAAATTCTTTAAAACGGTCTTCATCTTGCTCCACCCAGCTCTCTAAAATATCCGAGGAAATCACACGAGCGGCTACTCCAAGCTCCGAATCATTAAGAGCGGCCAAACCCTCTTCATAATGATCAGCATCGTGCACTCCAGACGAGAATCCCTGCAGGATGCGAAATTGAATTTGAAGGTCAGTCACTTCCTTCGCCACAGCCAATGGATAGCTTATCTCGAATTTGTAGGCTCCCCTAGCCCACCCATTTACGATTCCACCGTAATCCGCTTCTGAAAGATCCGCAGAAATTTCACGTATCCAATTCCAGGATTCACGAGGATGCTTTTCAGCGTACGAGACCATCAGTTCCGAGGCTTGCCACAGCTTTTTATCGGCAATCTTCGATAGAATCGCCTCTCGTATGCTTTCAGTGCCAGACTCAGCACTTTGAGATGTTTCTCGGTCTTTTTCGGTGTGACCTTTTTCTAGCTCTGCTGATGGTGGAATCTCCGACTTGCTTATAGATCTGCCAAGCTCTCTCGGCTGATATTGAGACTGCTTGCCAATCCAAACGGAAACAGAGGCAATCATAAGCGCTATAAGTAGAATGATGTACCGTCCTTCACTCATTCTCGGTTAGAGCAGTCAAGATCTCCTCGTGGATTTCGAGATCGTTTTCTTCCCAGTAGCGGATTATCCTGTTTTGCAACCCGCTTCGCTGAGATTCGTCGGTAATGCGCAAACTCAATTCTATTGCTTGCTTCGGATTCGTGAACGTCGCCATGGCAGCTGCCGAAGCCAGCACTTTCTGATCTTTGGTTTCAGCCAACAGGTCTTTGACAAGCGGCGTCGCCATTTGCCTTTCCCAGTCAGCTAGAAAGGGTTCTTGGGCCTTTGATTTAATCTCCTTATCGAAAATGAGTTCACTCAATTCCATGGAAAGAAAGGGATCTTCCAGACGTCTCGAGGCATCGACAATGTCGGCGATAGATTCGTCTTTGCTGCTAGGGCTTAAATTGCTCTTATTAATCCATTCCAGCATTTCTATGTAATCCGTAATATTCGTTCGTGCCCAATTTTCAATCACGGTCTCATAGATAACGTCAGAAGCGATACCTTTGGATTCGATCCAATCGAATATTTCCGCATGATTGGCCTCCGAATCTCTAGACCAAGCATTGACCACGACTTCATAGGCAGCATCTCGATTCTCCTCATCAAACGTGTCAGCCCAAGCCAGCGCTTCGCTTCGCGAATCCTTAGCCAAGTCTCTAAGAATCGCCGACGCGCCTTCCATAAATAGTATTGAATCTTTTGGCACATTGCTCATGTATTCAAAAGCTTCATCCTTATTGCCGCTCCTCAACCATTGTTGCAGAAGATCCCTAACTGCAGAAAAAGCATGAACAGGATCCTCAAGAGAAAGAAGGTGATCGAAAGCTTCTCCATACTTGCGAGTCTGACTCATGCCGCTTTGAAAGCCATCTAGCAATTGAAGCTTTAGCTCAATATCATCAGTATCCTCAATCAGGCCAATAACCATTGATGGTTGAGAAAGGCTCGCTCCCTGGCCCCAGTTCATGTACTCGAAACCGACGCGACTATCCGCTCTAGGGAGGTGGTTATGAGAAGCCCAGTCAAGCGCAGCTTCTGGATCGACAGTGGCCCAGCCCCTTAAAACGACACTCTTGAATGAAACGCTTAGCCCTGATTGATCAATATAGTTCATGGCGTTGAGCGGAGCAATCTCTGCATAGCGAGTGAATAATTGACGCTCTAGCCTAATTTTCAGCGACCGCCAGGAACGATCACTTGAACTTGTACCCGCATCGTATTCAGCGATTAGCCGCAGATAAGCGAGAATCTCCGCTTCGCTTAAGACAACCGATTCGAAATGCTTGTCGAGATCGGTAAGCTCCAAGAGCTTAGGTTCGTCGATATTGTCGCTCGTGTCGCTTTGGCTAGCCAAAGAGGCAGGGGCTTCCGAATCCAGATCCGTCGAGACCGTTTGGTAATCTTTGCCCCTCTCCGTTTCAGCATCCAATGCTGAATTGGGTTTGTATAGGAAAACCAGGTACAAAAAAGCAACTGCCGCAATCAAGCAGAGTGTTTGCAAAACTCGCAGGCGCAGAATATTCATCGACGGCTAAAAGGTCTTACAGCAAAAGATAGGAAAGGTTCCTTCAGGCGACCCGTAGAGTCAACGAAGGAAATCCGATACATGGCGCCTTAGAATCTTCTTTAATCGCAAAAACATTTTGTGTTTAGCGCCTTATACGCTTTCGAATAGATTCTTCTATGAAATGGGACGCCGCCCAACGCCTTCGATGGCTCGTATTCCTTATCTCGGGAGGTTTGATTTCGAGCATGCTGATCTCGTCGAAGCTTTGGCTATCTGATCGCGATTTTCCCCATTTCCCGGTTTGGGGAAAGATCCCTCAGTTCCCCACTCCTCTAGACCAAATATTTTTAATCACCTTCGTATTCGTATTATTGCTACTCGCCTTTAAGCCTAAACGGAGAATTGTCATAGCGGCTTTGGCATTCATCCTCGTTTTCGCGCTTCAGGACCAGATGAGATGGCAGCCATGGTTTTACCAATACGCCCTGATGCTGCTTCCTTTAGGGTTCTCCAGGATAGCCAGGAATCCCGAAGACAACGAGAAGCTATTGGGACTAGAACAAATCGTCGTCATTATGATTTACGTCTGGGGAGGTATAAACAAGTGCCAGCCTGGATTCATAAGCGTCTACGAACAAAGCCTTATGAAGCCGATTTACGACACCATAGAAACAGGGTTTTTAAGATCGATGTTTGGAGCATTTGGATACCTCATTCCTCCCGTAGAAATACTAGCAGGAATCGGACTCTTTTTTAGAAAAACGCGTTTCATGGCAATCCTGGCTGTTGTTATAACACATCTAAGCATCCTAATATTGCTGGGTCCGGTAAAAGGGCATATTTCAAATCCTGTGGTTTGGCCTTGGAACATCGTTATGCTAGGCATGGTGATTTGCTTGTTTGGGAAAATGGATACAAAACCATTCCTTATGATCTTTAGAAGCCGACTGGCCATTCCAGGAATAGCGCTGTTTATCCTTCTCTTCGCAGCTCCGCCGCTTTTCTATGCCGGGAAATGGGATCGCTACCTATCCTTCCATCTCTATTCCGGCTATCAAAAAAGAATGCTTGTCAAAATCGAAGAAAGAACCCTGCCGTATCTCCCAGAAGACTGGCGCCCTTATTTATTGGATACAAATTCAGAAGACGGTCATAAGCTGTTATCTCCTAGCGTTTGGGCCAACAAAGAACTAAAGGTTCCGCTCATTTCAGAATGGCGCATCCTGAGGGCTTTCAGTCAAAAGCTCTGCGCCAACGACATTGGAGATAGTGAATGGGTGTTCTACGTCGACTACCGACACTTTCCCAACAAAGCTAAAGGCTATTACAATTGCAGCGAGATCGATGAGATGGGAAGGCGAACGATTGGGCCCTGAGGGAGGATTAAAGAAGATGAAGTTGTTGTTGATAGAAAATCAACTTCAATAGCTTGGAATCTATCTACAAACATGTCTTCTCGAAATCAGGAACAACCAAAACATATAGTCATCTGTGGCGCCGGCGTTATTGGGGCTTCAATCGCTTATTATCTTAGCCTGCGTGGAGCTCGCGTTACCATTGTAGAAGAAGGCGAAGTGGCCGGAGCCGCATCGGGCTATGCTGGAGGTTTTCTGGCTTACGACTGGTGCGATCACACAGCCTTACAACAATTGGCAAGGACCAGTTTCGATCTTCACGCCGAACTCGCCAAGGAATTAGGCCATCTCTACGACTATAGAAGAATGATGACGTATTCAGTTAGTCGTTACTCTAACGCAGACAAACCTTCCTCAACCATTCCTTGGCTTAA
>JANQKI010000114.1 GCA_028281165.1 Opitutaceae bacterium
TGGCTCCACTTGCACGATCATTGCCGACATGTTCTGCCGCAATGGCGTAGAGCCCACCCCTGAAATCGCAGGGATCATGATGGGTGGCATTATTTCCGACACTCTCAATCTAACTGGTCCCACATCGACGGCAAAAGACAGTGAAATACTGTCGTGGCTTGAAAAAATGGCTGACGTCAAAGCGTCGGATCTGGCCCAGAAGATTTTCAGTAGTGGTTCCGTCATCATCTCCATGCGACCTGACGATGTGATTCGAGCCGATCAGAAGTTTTACGAAGAGGAGAAGGTTAAGTTCTCCGTTTCCCAAATCGAGGAGCTGGGCTTTCAGAATTTCTGGAATTGCAGCGAAGCGATGGCGGACGCGCTGGAGCAATTCGTGAAGTCGGAAGGTCTAGACTTCGCTTGCGTGCTGATCACCGACATCAACAAGCATAACTCCTTGCTCCTTGCGAAAGGCGATCCCGACCACATCGAAGGTATTTCATACCCAGCAGTTCAAAGAGGACTCATCTACGACTTAAAAGGCGTTGTAAGTCGTAAGAAGCAATTGATCCCCTACCTGACGAGCATGCTCAAAGGAGTCGGGATCAGTTGATCGAAGCTCCCTAAACCAGAACCGGCTCCGCTAGCACCAGATCAGCAACCAGCTCCTCGCCCTTCGATAGAAAGTCTAGTCTCAGGTGTTTCGCCACGCCCATGGACGAGATGAACAGCTCGTCGCCACTCAAAACGGTGGGAATGGTCAAGGCCGAGTCATAACCCATGTCAGCTAGCTTGTTCTTGAATCCGCCACCCAGCATATTGGTTAACTCTCCGCAAACATCGGAAACCATTTCGAAATCGAGTTCGTCGTCCTCGAGCCCCGTCATTTGCCCAGCTGCTTGGCGAGCGAATCTCGATTTCAAATAAAGGTAGATCAGACCATTGACGCCTCCCACGAAGCCGACCGAACCCACGTAAATCGTGTCCATTTCCTCTCCTCCCAGATCAGGCGCCTCCACATTTTCCGGGCTGAGACGGCTTTCTCCAGCCAGCTCGCAGTCGAAGCTCAACATGGTCTGAAAAACATCGCTGAGAGATTGGCGAATAGTTTCGTTTAATTCCTGATCTGAAATGTCCGGGAGGTTCATAAGAGCAATTGGCTAGGATAAGGAAGCGGTTGGCAAGAAACACGAAACGTATTAAGCTTCTAATTTCAATCCTTGAGGTGAAAATAAAATCTAAAATCTCCTACGGAGAAATCAGGACAAAGATCCGTTTCCTGTTGTGTCCGCTAACGGCAAGCGCCAAGAGAATAGGCCGATGTCAGCCAATTTTTATGAATCGAATAAAGCCGTAAGCGAGTATCTGCTTTTTCACTACGGGGATGATGAAACTTTTCTGCTAAACGGAATTGGCCCTCGCGAAGCCCTAGGATTCGCCAGAAGGTGTGGTCGACTTTGGGAAGGCGTTTGCGATAATTTTGCCCGAGCCCTAGATCTTGGCTGCGCGGTTGGCGGATCCAGTTTCGAGCTAAGCAAGCAATTCAAGGAGGTCATTGGTATCGATTTCGCTCAGGCGCTGATCGACGGAGCGATCAGGATGCAGGAAGAAAAGTCAGCAACCATCCCCGTGGCAGAGGAAGGAGAGGTGACGCGCGACATCGAAATAGCGCTAGATTCCGTAGCTCGTCCTGAACGGGTCGGGTTTCGCCAAGGCGATGCCATGAACCTGCCATCGGAGCTTGGCCAATTTGATTTTATGCTGATGGCCAATCTGATTGATCGTCTGCCAAATCCCAGAACTTGCCTGGAAGGTATCCATAATTGGATCGCTCCTGATGGGATTCTGGCCATTACTTCTCCGTATACATGGCTGGAAGAATTTACGCCAAAGGCCCTTTGGCTGGGCGGCTATTATGAAAATGGCCAACCGGTTCGAGCTTTGGATTCGCTAAAAGAAATCCTCCAAAATCACTTCGCATTGCTAGACACCAGAGACATGCCTTTTTTGATACGCGAACACGCCAGAAAAAACCAATACAGCATTGCTCAAGCCACGATCTGGAAGCGTGTGAATTAGGAACCTCCCAAATGAGATATTTTTGCATCCTTTTCGTTTCTTGTGTCGCCGGTTTATTGTTTTCTTCCTGTTCGAAGACTCAGAGCCAGTCCAACGAACTTGTAGTGGGGATGGAGCTGGCCTACCCGCCTTTTGAAATGACGGACGAGAACAATCAGCCGACCGGTGTCAGCGTCGATTTGGCGATGGCCTTGGGCGAATATCTAGAACGTCCTGTAAGGATAGAAAACATACCCTTCGCTGGACTGATTCCGTCGCTCAAAACGGGTAAGATCGATCTGATCATTTCGTCGATGACGGCTACAGAAGAGCGAGCAAAATCCATCGATTTTTCCGATCCTTATCTGTCCACTGGGCTTTGTCTTCTTCTCAATTCGAATTCGAGCGCCGATGGCATAGAAGAACTCGACAAAGAAGGCGCTAAACTGGCGGTAAAGCAGGGAACCACTGGACACATATTCGTCAATGAAAGTATCCAAAAAGCCGATATACTGGTCTTCGAAAAGGAAGCAGCGGCTGTCATTGAAGTAGCCCAAGGCAAAGTGGACGCCTTTATTTACGATCAAATGTCCACTTATATGAATTGGCACAAACACCCTGAATCGACGCGACCCATCCTTAAACCCTTCAAATCGGAATCCTGGGCCGTGGGTCTCAATCAAGGCAATGATGCCCTTAGGAATCAGGTGAACGCTTTTTTGCAGCACTTTCGGAATGAAGGCGGTTTCGAGGCTCTAGGCGATAAATACTTGAAGGAGCAAAAAGAGGCCTTCGCGAAACTGGGTTATCCTTTCTTCTTTTGAAACACGGTGATTTCTCTGATTGTCGACAATTCGGATAACACGTCTGCCCCAAATTCGAAAGCGGCTCACATTTTTAGCTTTTCGCTAGCGCTTCTCTTTCTGACGCTAGCCTTGTTTGCCTCATTCCTTTCACTCGATTACAACTGGAATTGGTCACAAGTTTTCGAATACCGCAGCAAATTCATCATCGGTTGGCTAACCACTATCGGCATCTCGCTGATCTCGCTGATCTGCAGCGTAGGCATCGGCCTAGTCTCGGCCCTTCTCGCTCGATCCCGTATTTTACCACTGCGCTATTTGTCCAAAATCTACGTGGAGATCATTCGCGGCACTCCTCTACTGGTGCAGATTTTCATATTTTTCTACGTCATAGCCGATACTGTGGGGATAGAGAATCGTTACGTGATGGGTGTAGTCATCATGTCTCTCTTTAGTGGAGCCTATATTTCTGAAATTGTTAGAGCCGGGATGGAAAGCGTAGGCAAATCGCAACGCGATTCCGCCAAAGCCGTTGGTTTTACTGCGTATCAGACATTTCGTTACGTTATCTTTCCGCAAGCTCTAAGACAAAGCTTGCCCGCTCTCGCCGGTCAGTTCGCCAACTTGATAAAGGACTCCTCCCTCCTTTCGGTCATCGCCATCAGCGAATTCACACTGAACGCTCAAGAAGTTAACGCTATCACCTACTCGACTTTTGAGAGTTTCTTCCCCTTAGCCATCGGCTATCTCGCTCTAAGCCTTCCGATAATGCGCCTTTCGCGATACATCGAAAAAAGGCTGGCCTTCGATACATGAAAATCGACATCCAGTCCGTATCCAAACGCTATGGGCAACTGTGGGCTCTAAAGGATCTGACGCTGCAGGTCGAAGCCTCACGCTGCCTCGCGCTGATCGGACCGTCGGGTGGTGGAAAATCCACTACGCTTCGCTTGTTAGCCGGACTGGAAAAGCCTGACGAGGGCTCTCTTTCCATAAACGGAAACCGTCTGCCCATCGAAGCGAATCCTCTCAGAGAGTACAGAAAAACGATCGGCGTTGTTTTTCAGGCCTACAACCTCTTTCCCCATTTGGACGCCGTTTCCAATATTACCCTTCCCCTGGAAGTCGTTCATGGGCTTTCTCAAACCGAAGCTCACGAGCGAGCCTATGCTTTGCTCGAACGATTTCAGTTAACGGAACACGGAGCAAAAAAGCCTGCCGAGCTATCGGGAGGACAAAATCAACGTGTGGCGATTGCCCGAGCACTCGCCCCTCAGCCGGAGTTCCTTCTTTTCGATGAGCCCACCTCGGCTCTCGATCCCGAGATGACTGCGGAAGTTCTCGATGTCATCGAATCTTTAATACAAGAAGGAAAACGCATCATCATCGTGACCCACCAGATGGGCTTTGCCAAACGAGCGGCGGAAACGATTGCATTGATCGCAAACGGATGCGTCGAAGAACTGGCTGGAGCTGAGGAACTATTTTCAAATCCGCGTTCCGAGGTCACACAGCGTTTCCTGGCCAAAGCATTGAATTATTAATTTCCACCTTGGCAGGAGGCATGCGTGTCGCTGCGCAGTCGATCGAAGACGGATCAGTCTGCCTCGGCAGCGAAACATTTATATTTCGGAGGCGTAAGGATACGCCTCCCTACCAGCTACTAACTTATTTGAGAGAGTATCCAATAAGCAGCCAAAGAGGTGGAACGCGGCGTCCTCGACGCGTTTTTTACAGTGGGTTGAACGCGAATCGAGGACGCCTCGCGCCACCTTCGGGAATCGAGGTAGGGAGGCTTCTCCGCAAGCTTCCTTATATATGCTCCTACAAAAATCACACCCTCTTAAAATGCGAGCGGCGCCTCGGAAAGAGGCGCGCCCGACTTTGGTTAGTTAGTTATCACTACGGATCTTTGCGATCTCGTAAGACCGCAAAATTCAAAGGTCTTTAAAATAATTATCTAGGAGAGATTCTCGTTTTTTACTCTGAGGCCGCGACTTTGCCGCATCCTTAGCGCGGGTTCTAGCATTTTGCGAATTTATGGCTGGTTTTACATTTTCTTTGCCAAGCTTGTCGGACATCGCCGCTGTTTTACTATTTACACGGCGCGGCTGGGACTTGGGCAGAACATCAAAGTCTATGATGGTAGATATTGAGGCCAGATCTTCTTTCTCCTCTTCGATATTATAAACCGACTCAGCAAACGAAGCTTCCTTGTCTCCCAGAAGCTCTTCTTCTATTTCTTCCACTTCCTCTTCTTCTACTTCCACAGGAGCCTCAGCGGAATCTACTTCAAGGGGCGATTCGTCTGATGGACTCCTATAATCTGTCGAAAATTCCCGAACCGCCTCCTCTTCTAATTGCGTATCCACTTCTTCCTCAATCGACTCGATTTCCAGAACTTCATCTGGCTGAGAAACAAAATCTTGGTCCTGATCAGGAACGGCAACCTCAGGCTGATAGGTTTCGCCACGTTCCGCAGCAAGCTCGCTAAGCCGAGAACTCCTTTCTCGTCTCCTGGCAACTGCCTGAAGAATCGATTTGTCTGCGTAATCAGGATACATGAAATCCCCTTTAATCTAGGTATCAAAAGAGCTATGTAAACTCTACGGAACCTATAGAGTTTCAAAGATTTGTTAAACGATACCGCCGACACTTGTTTCATTGCGATAGACGAGCCTTACTAGTGACTTGCCAAGGCTTCAGCGCCTCGTATTCACTCAGGGCGAGCCCACTATCCCCCCTCCACAGCACTCTCGCATGGCTACGAAAATCAGTTTCTTGAATATAAAAGGAGGCGTCGGAAAAACGTCTCTGATCGTAAACGTCGGCGCCTGCCTGGCATATATGGGAAAGCGCGTTTTGATCGTAGACTTCGATGCCCAAAGCAATGCTAGCATTTGGCTTATGCGCCTGGATCGTTGGAATGGGCTGAACCATCATCCGGAAAAGTTCATTTTAAGCGTATTTCAACAGAACGAGCATTCTATTGCTGATTGTATCCAAAAAGATGTGATAAAAGACTCGGACGATGAGGCGGCGCTTCCCGGCTTGGACTTGATACCGGCAAGTTTCAATCTTATGGACTTGGAGCATGAAGTGGCGAATGAAATGGGCATACCTTTCTACGCCCACTTTTTCGAGCAGCTTCAATCCATTGAAGATGGATACGACTTCATTCTTTTCGATTGCCCGCCGAACTTCTTCTATTCCCCTCAATGCGCCATCTTCAGCAGCAATTGGATACTAGTGCCCGCTAACCCTGATGCTTTGAGCATCATCGGCTTCCATTTGCTGGTAGAGAAGCTGCATAAATTCAAAGCGGAGAGCTCTACTTACGCCGAATCGCTATCCTCACCCAATCCCGACATACTTGGCATTTCGCTGAATAGCGTTAAGCCTGGAACGCGCATTGACGTACCCGTTGAGCGACTACAGGCTCAGCTGGAACGCTTTATTGAGCAAGGTCGCATTTCTGCCAAAGCCTCTATTTTTCCGGAACAGATCCGCCACTCGGTCGCAGTCGGAAGAGCCGTAATGCAGGGGATGCCCATGGTTTTGTTGGGCAAGAGTCAAGGATCGATGAACGTTGCGGAGGACTTCATCAAAACGGCCCAGCGTATCCTATCGCTAACGACCCAAGCGAACGAACCGCAACTATCACCCGATACTCCTGTGAACGAAACGCATTAAATCCTGTTCGGAAATCGTTCACTACAGAGAGCGGATTTTAAAATTTCGCGCATCCAACTGATTTAGAGCGGCGTTTATTGAACTAAGCCAGCGTAGGCTGGTCTGCAGATTAACCTATCCGACAAATGAAAATCATTAAAGCATCAGTAACCTTGTTAGCGGCGACCTTTATAGGCTCGTCTATTGTATTCGCAGGTGGCAGCTACAACGTCGATCCATCGGCAAGCTCCATTACCTGGAAAGGAAGCAAAGTGGGTGGAGCTCATGAGGGCACCGTGTCATTGACGAGTGGCAATCTTGAATTTTCCGGTGGTGGCTTATCCGGAGGAAGTTTCGAAATCGATATGTCCACCATTAACACCACAGACCTTTCTGGAGGCAGAAAGAAGAAACTAGACGGACACCTGAAGTCTAATGACTTCTTCTCGGTCAAATCCTTCCCCTCTGCCAAAGTAGAGATCACCAGTGTAGCGAAAGGCGCAGATAAAGGCGTTTACGATGTGACGGCAGACCTTTCCGTTAAGGGCATCTCCAAAGAAATTAAATTTACGGCCCACATCGATCATGACGGCGATAGCGCAACGGCTAAGGCCGACATCGTGTTTGATCGCTCGAATTACGATGTGAAGTTCCGCTCAGGCAGCTTCTTTGAAAATTTGGGAGACAAACTCATCCACGACGATGTTAAAGTCGGCGTAATGCTGGCCTTGAGCAAAGATAGCTAATACAGCAATAAACTTTATGGATTTCAAAACGCGTCGGATATGCCGACGCGTTTTTGTTTAACTGATTTCCTTCAAGCCTTCTAAAGGCCCTGAGCTATTGCCGAAGGAGCTGACTTCGCAACCGGCGGTCTGCAGCATGGAGAGGTACAGATTCGCCACCGGAGTGGTCTCTTCGACGGCGATGTGACGTCCCGTATCGATCGCTCCGCCTCCCCTACCCGCTATGACGCAAGGGAGATTGTCAAAATTGTGCTTCCTGCCATCAGCCAGGCCGGAACCGAACATAATCATGCAGTTGTCGAGTAGCGAGCCTTCGCCCTCCGGAATAGCCTTCATCTTCGAAATGAAGCGGCCGAATTCCTCTGTAATGAATTGGTCGATACGCTGGATTTCAGCATCCTTGTTCTTGCTGTGAGTGAGCTGGTGGTGACCTGAAGTCAGACCTAAGTGCTCGTACACGCGATTGGTCTGCCCATCCGCCAGCATATTTGTCAAAATACGTGTAGAGTCTGTTTGGAAAGCCAAGGCGATGATATCGTACATGAGCCTCATGTGATGGATGACGCTATCTGGCTCCGGATCTGGCCTGAGACTCGGATCGATATCGACTGGCTCCATGGAAGCCACGCGGTCGATGTAGAGCTCCACCTCCCTGACGCTTTGATAGTACTCGTCGAGCTTCTGCTTGTCCGTCGCGCCCACTTTGCGACGCAAGCTTTTGGCATCGTCCTGGACAAAATCTAGAACGCTCTTTCTTTGAGCGGATCGCATCTTAAAGGCTTCTGCTTCTTCTCCAACCAAGCCAAACAGCCGATCAAAAGCTCGGCGTGGATTGACCTCTACGCCGCTAGGCTGCGTTGGAGAACGCCAGGAGATATTGGACAGATACGCGCAACTATATCCGTTATCGCAACGGCCTTCTTGTTTTCCGGCTTCGACTCCTAGCTCAATAGAAGGAAGTCGAGTGGATTGTCCAATTTCCTTAGCAGCTACCTGGTCAGCCGATATGCCGAGGTAGATATCCTTGCCATTCGTCTTTTTCGCTTTGGCGGCCGTGATGAATGCCGAAGAGCCTTTTGCGTGAGCTCCCGCCGCATCGACATCGACATTGAAAATCTTCTTCTGGGAAAGATTGGAAATCATCAAGACGTCGTTGCGCACGGCGTCGAGCGCGGCGTTTGTTTTATTGAATACAAAATCGCGACCAGTCTTTTCGATATTCCAGTTCTCCTGTACAACGCCATTGGGGAAAAACAGCCAACCTAGGCGTACCGGAGGTTTAGAGGCGGTTTTAGCCGCAGCTCGAGCAACTTTGCCGAACGCAGAGGGTATCATCGCGTCAAGAAAAGGAACAGCCATGGCA
>JANQKI010000124.1 GCA_028281165.1 Opitutaceae bacterium
GGATCAACGTATAGGCGATCGATCGTCGAATCGATCAGTGCCAGGTAAGCCACTACTTTTTCGTCCGAAAGCCCGACCCATAGTTCGCATTTCCCCAAGATAGCTTTTCTGAAAATCTCGCCAGCCACGGGTAACGTCATCGATTTCCAGCCAGCAATATAGGGATAGGCCGCTTTCCCTGCCTGAAACCAAACTTCCACTACAGCGGATTCGTCGCCATCTTCGTAAGCTCGAATCGTTCTTTTCCCGCTTTGCATAAACCCAAAGTATATAAGCTTGAATGATAAGCCAGTGGATTTCCACTGAAAGTGATGGCAGGGAGACTTGGGGACAAGCCTACCTACCTACAAATGCAAATCAGCTTGAATCCAAACTGGATTCGGGTAAATCCGAACGCATGAGAATACGCAGCATAGCTTTGCCAATCCTTGCTAGCTTTCTGACAGCCTTTGCTTACGGCGAGCCTGGCCCCCAACTCGTTACGGAAGAGGTTTCCACTAAGGCTCCCTACAACGTTGAAGTCTACTCTTACCTCTTCTGCAGCGTGTGCAAACAAGCCAAAGGCATCCTGGCGTCTCATAAAATCAAATACGATACCCATCATATTATCTTTTCCGGCAGCACTGAAGCTGAAATGCTGAAGCGCTCGTTTGGCGAAGAGGGAGCGCCTCGCGTCTTCATTAACAACCACTACGTGGGCTCGCTTGCCGCCTTGCAAGAATTGGAGAAGAAGGGTGTGCTGGAAGCGATTGGCAAAGGCGAAGCCACCCAGTTGACGGTTCGCAAACCGGCCGGTTAAGAGAATTTAAAGAGCTTCTCACTGTTTTCCATTTATCAAGGAAAACAGCCCCATTGCTGCAACCACGGAAGGCAAAAGAGCGTTTCTAGCTGACGAATCGCTTAGAAACAACAACCTCAAGCTCCATGAGTTTCGACCAACCTTTATCCAACCACACCCTTTTTCGTCGCGCCTTTCTTGCCGCGTTTTCCTTCCTAGCCACGTTCTCAATCGCTCATGCCGATATCCCTTCCTGGCGGAACCAGGGGAATGGGCTCTTTCCAGCGGCTTCGCTTCCAACCGATTGGGAAAGCAACATTCTCTACAAAACCCCGCTTCCCGAATGGAGCAACGGTACCCCTATCATGCTCGGAGACCGGCTTTATTTCACCGCCGAACCGGCGGACCTCATCTGCGCAGATCGGAAGACGGGCAGGATTCTTTGGAGCCGCTCCAACGATTACGCCGACATGATGCAGATTACCGACGCGGATCGAAAGAGAGTCGCCGAGATGGAACGGAAAATCCAAGCCAAGTCGCAGGAAGGGCGGCGTTTGAGAAACGATATGCGCCGTCTCGAACGCGCTCTCGACCGCAATCCTGAAAACCAGGAAACCAAGCGTACGCTCGCCGAAAAGACTCGAATGAGGGAGGCAGTCCTAGCCGAAGTTGCCGCCATGCGAGAGGATTCCTCGGTAAAGGATTTTATGCACCCTGCCACGCACGAAACCAATGGCTTCAGTTCCTATTCGCCCGTATCGGATGGCGAACGCATCTTCGCTGCCTTCGGTCTTGGCGTCATCGCGTCCTACGACCTGGACGGCAACCGTCTATGGATCAGGCGATACGACTGGCCAGACCATCGGTTCGGCGGCTCTACCATGCCATTGCTCGTCGACGGCAAGCTCATCATCCGCTTCGAGGACTACGCCGCCCTGAATCCAGATAATGGAGACATCATTTGGAGAGCCCCCTCGGACGTTGTTTTTGGCACCCCAAAAGTGTTCCAAGTGGAGGGCGTGTCGTTTCTCTTCACCTCCCGCGGCGAGGTCATTAGAGTCAGCGATGGAAAAGTGATGCAAAAGGGATTGGTAGAGGTGCCCGTTGTGCGCGATTGGGCAGTATTCAACACGCCAACGCTCGTCGACGGCGTGCTTTACACCGTTAATGGAGTGGAAGGAGAGCATGGAGACGCTTACGCTTTTCGCATTCCTAAGACGCTGGAAAAACTCGAAAAGTCCGGCCTAGAACCTTTATGGCACACCGAGGTAGAACCCAATCGATACTACGCCTCTACACTCATACATGAAGACCTCATGTACATCATTACACGCGAAAACCTGCTCACGGTCCTTGAGGCAGCAACTGGCAAGGTGGTCTACACGCAAAAGATCACCGGTTCGCGAGGAACCTCTTACCCAAGCATGATTTCCGACGGGAAGCATATCTTCGTAGGAATCGACGACGGAACCCTGGTCGTCATGAAACCAGGTCGCAAGTACCAGGAAATCGCCCGGAACAATGTCGGGGCCTATCGGAGTACTCCTATTGTTTATGACAATATCGCCTATCTCAGAACCTACGATTTTCTTAAAGCCATAGGAAGTTCTGACTCGTAGGAAAAGGGTCTAGAGTTATTTTGTAGGAGCTGCTTTATGCCGCGATAATAAACTACGAGTTTCTATTGAAAGACTCTATCGCGGGATAAACCCGCTCCTACATAATTTTTCGCACAGACTCTAACTCCAGCGAAAGCTGTATCCAATTAATGCCAACCCAAAGCCGAGTCACAGACGCTTTGGGTTGAACTTTTTCCGGCCAGAAGCATCTATGTAGGCAATGAAAAGGGATTTACTGTTTTTCGCGGGACTCGCTGCCCTGCTCGTTTCAAGTCAAACTCAAGCCGGCGATTGGCCCAATTATCTCGGCCCTGGCTACGATGGGATTGTGGAAAACGAGTCGCTGCGGCTTGATTGGAAAAAGAATCCCCCCAAAACCAGCTGGACGCGCAACGTGGGCCTGGGCTGCTCCTCTTTCGCCATCGTCGATGGCAAAGCCCTGACCCTTGGAAATAAGCATGACAAAGACACGATTTGGTGCTTCGAAGCTACCACCGGCAAACTGATCTGGAAGCGCGAATACAGCGAGCCAACCGATCCGAAACTCTACACCGGAGGCCCCTCAGCCACACCCGCCATTGATGGCAACAAGGTCTATTCTGTCAGCAAAAGCGGAAAGCTCTTCTGCCTCGATTTGGATTCAGGCAAAGTACTCTGGTCGAAAGACTACAGTGACGATTTTGAAGGAAAACCATCGCGCTGGGGCTGGGCCGCCTCGCCGCGTATCTATGGCGACCTACTCATTATCGAAATGGGTGCCCCCGGTGGAGCCGTTATGGCCTTGAATAAGAATACCCAGGAAGTCGTTTGGCAGACGGGCGATTACCGTCCCGGCTATGCCACGCCCGTAATTTTTGAATACGATCAGCAAAAGGCCCTAGCCCTGTTTCATAGCAAGGAACTGGTAGCCTACAATCTGGACGATGCGGACCAAAGCGAACTCTTCAGCTTTTCCTGGCGCACCAGCTACGGCGTCAATTCCAGCACTCCGCATTATCACGACGGTAAATTCTTCCTCGGTTCCGGCTATGGCTCAGGCTATGCCGTCATCGATATTACCAAACCCGAACCCGAAATCATTCACCGCGATCGCAACCTGCCGCTCAAGTTGCAAACCAGCATTCTAGTCGATGATCGCATCATTGCCGTATTCGGCGATGACCGAATGGATGCGGAATTGATTAGTCTAAATGTGGATACAGGCAACATCGATTGGCGCTATTCTCTGCCCGGCAAGTCCGGCAATGCCATCGCCGTTAATGACCATCTCCTTGTCACCACAGATTCAGGACACGTCGTCTTAGGTAAAGCGGATAAAAACGGTTTCACCGAACTCGGCCGCAAAAGCGTCCTGCTCGGCCTAGCCTGGGCTCCACCCGCCTTCGCTAACGGCCACCTCTACTTCCGCAACAACCAAGGCAAAGCCGTTTGCTTGGAT
>JANQKI010000141.1 GCA_028281165.1 Opitutaceae bacterium
TGGTTCGTCGAAACCGGATGCCAATCGTCGGCTAGGATCTGATCGGCATGATCATCACAGGATCTCTTTAAGAACGCCTCCCACTTCGAAGTGTCGATCGCATCATCCTTTCGAGCCAAACGGAGCCCATCCAAAATGTTGTTAACCGTTTGCCCCTGGGAGAGTGGATTGCGGCGGTCGAGCCACTCCCCGGTGTCCATATCGTAGCGGATGGAGAAACCAGCTTCGGTAAAGGGAGATGTCGTGATAAAGTCGATACCGCGTTGCACGTAATCGTTGACATTCGGTAAATCGAATTGCTCGCCAATGGCCAAGAAGGGATAGGCGTAGGCTTCCGATTGGCCGGCCCAACCTAGGTCGATCCAATTGCGATGAGCAGGAAAAGCCTTGATGCCTACATAGTCAGAGCCTTCTCGCCAACGTTCTATGGAGTAGGAAAGCTTGCGAGCAATCACTTCTTTCAAAGCAGGAAAACCGTCAGCGTTGAACGGATCGAACAGCTTGATCGAAGTCCAAAGCGGATCGTGAAAGCCAAAGCCGCGTTTTCGAGTCGCATGCGTTTCGATAAAGAAGGTTTTCTCTACAATCGCTCCAGGAGCGAGCGTTATCAAGGCTTCATCGTAGTCATGCCATTTTCGCTGGTGGCCCTTTATAATCGCGTTCCTCCCGTTCGAAGCCACGGCTCCTGAGTAGGCAGCCAATTCTACCCTATCTTCGATGTATTCAATTCCCAACGACCACCATTGATCGTCGCGATTGCCAGAGGCGACGGGCGACGGAATCGTGTGCAAAGCGGCAGTAATCAGACTTCCCTCAAGGCTGCCTTCAACAGCTGCAAAGGTCATGGGATAACGATGCTCCTCATAGAAACCTCGCTTTAGAGGCTCGGCAGCGGCGATCACCGGTATACGCGTAGGATCCACCCCTTGACCAGCAGGATTGTCGTAATAGCTTATTCCCGGCAAAAAGGGCCTTCCTTCCTTGAGCTTGGGAATTGAAATACGGATACTAAGCGTAGCCTTGTCGAGCGGCTTATCTCCATTCCAAGTCCAACGACGACGCACTTCCGATAAACCGGTCTGCTCGTCAATAATTCGCGAAGCATCGCGTAGAGCCAGCTTTCCTTCCGGCAATTCAATTTCCCCTTCGAAAATCGTCCATTCAGCGACCTCTGTCTGGGCAGAAGGCTGGGCATGATGCCATTCAGCAGGCCAGCCATTCTCCCACCCTGTCGCCACAGACCAATGACCTTCTGTTGGAAAAGCAGGTGAAGCGTTCACAGACAATACGGACGTTGCTGCGAAGGTAAGTCCTGACGCAGCCCAGGGAATAAGATTCTTTCTTTTCATTTTAGAAAAGCAGTTACTGAGGAGATGCGGATACAATGTCCAGTGAAGTTAGAAAGAAACCGTCTCCAAATGCCAGTAACCGACGATCACAGACCGCCGCTACAAGAAATAATACTACAGCTCGAATTTCACGCCCATCTGGGAGCGCCAGGCAGATTCGCGATAGCCGGATGGGCGGGACGGATCGCCGTCGTAGCGAAGGTATAACGGCGGGTTGTTAAGGCTGTCCAGTTCGACATACCAGCGAACCTTGTCTCTCAACTGGTAGCTAGCCATCAGATCAAGGTTCCCTTCCGATGCAGTAAAACGATCTTCAACCGCGCTTTCGCCGACACGGGCATATTGAGAACTAACATAGTCGTATTTGAGCTGAGCAAAGACTTTTTCGCTCTGATAATTGAAAGTAACGTTCAATTCCTGCTCAGGCGTGTAGGCCAGTGGAAGAATTTCTAATGGACGATCAGGGTATTCGATCTCCGAACTTTGATAAATGTAGTTAACATTTAACGACAGCCCATCTGGAATGTAGTATCCTCTCAGAGGTTGCTGCCAAGTCAGCTTGCCGCCTTGGATCGTGGCCGAACCACTGTTTTCCTTACGTTCTAACTCAAATCCGTCGTAAACGCCGCCACTGACAATCGATTTGCGCGAGAAGACGAAATCGCTGATTGAGCGCTGAAAAACCTCGAACGAGAGCATGTTCTCGTCAGCAAATTTGAAGTCGGCGGAAAGGTCCCAGTTCGCATACAAAGTAGGCCGAAGGCCTGGATTTCCTTCCTCGAGTTCCCTATCTTCGAGGTCTACGCTGCGGGTAGGAACGATATCACCATACCAGGGACGCTTTATGGTTTCGGTGTAGGATGCGATGATGGACAGCGAATCGCTCGCCCGAAAGCCAAGATGGGCATTGGGAAAGGCGTTGCCATAGGAATTATCTCCAACGGCTGGCAACGTTTCCTGGTAATTCCCATCCTCTCCAATAACAACGTCATTTCCATTAAAGGCGACGGAAGTATCTTCGTAGCGATAGCCCAAAATGGTTCTCCACTTTCCGGATACCCAATTGAACATCCCATAATAAGCATCCACACCTTCTTCAGCCAAATAGGTATTGGGATCTGAAGCTTCTCTCGTACGGCGTTCATTTAAGATAAAATCATCGCTATTCTGATCGAGGAAATCGAGAGCAAGATCGTTACTAGGCATTGCATCCAATAAATACCTGCCATCAAGAAAACCAGGCATGACAAAATCGGAGACGACGGAATTCAATGTGTAAACGCCATCGAACTCATCGTAAACTCGACTTTCGTAGCGATTCGTCTCTTCTCTATTGCGAGACTTTAAGCCAAATTTAAAAAAGCTGCGTTCATCAGCGAAGAGATTCTTGAACTTCAGATTAACCGCGGCGATGTCGTCCGTAGCGTCAGACAATCGATTGCGCAAGCTCAGATCCTCGAATTGATAAGCGTTGCTGTCATTCAAATCCATGCCAGCAGGATGACTGATAAGGGGATACAAGGAGTCTTCGATTTCATACTGCAGATCCACATCCTGCATGACAAAGTCGAAACCAAGCTGAATGGGACGATGGCTATCGCTTTCCTGCAAAGTATATTTAAATTCCGCATCCAGGAAATCATTACGAAGGTCAGCTCCAGTCGAGATCTCCAGTTCGTCACGCGTCTCATCATAATAAGTCATGCCACGACGAATCTTGCCTTCGGAAATGAGGGCGTTCCCGTCATCCACAGATAAATAATCGCCGCTGCTAAATAGGTACTCAACCTTTGGCTGGAGAATCTCCCTTTCTCGAGTTTCAAAGTTGGACCTGGCATAAAGCGACCAGTCCTCCCCTAACTTCCGATCCAACGATAGAGATATTTCCTTGGAAGAGGAATCACTGTTATAGGAGCTGAGACGCGTGTCCTCAATTACGAAACGGTCGAGGCCATTCACATTTTCAACGTCCCAGTCGTGAAAGATGCCATCATAGCTACGAGAGCTGTCTGACCAACGAAAAGACATCCGCCCACCCCATTTGCGGCTCTCCACGATTGGACCGCCAACGGAAAACGATCCATTATAGCCTAGATTGCCGTCCTGTGAGCTGTAGGAAGTTTCCAAACTTCCTTTTGCAGAGACACTACGAGCTTCATAAGAGGGCTTGGTTCTCAAGCTTACAGATCCACCTCGCGAGTCGGCATCCAGATCGGGGGTCACCGCTTTAAGCACTTCAACCGATTCGATTTGATCCGCAGAAATGCTATCGAGCGAAATGCCAGATCCTTCTCCATCGATATTTACGTTGCTGAAACTGATATCGGGCCGACGATCAATGGCTTCGGCCACCGAAGCATCTTCAACCAATTCAATTTGGTCTTTCTCGCTGATAATGGCGTCAGCTTCACTGTCCAACGACTCCATCTCATCCGCATCATCCGCTTCATCAGGAGCCAAAGCGGCAAACTCAGCTTGAGCTACGCTCCAGAACAATCCTTGAGCGAAAAGAAGCAGGAATAGCCTTTTGGAATTTCGAGTCGATTTGCAGTTTCGTTTTTGTGGTCGCATTAAAATTGGCAGGCAGATGGATTTCGATTCCTCGTATCGGATAGCTTAGAGAAAAGTTTCACGCATTTGCCCAAAAAAATTGAATACAGTAAAATTAGCAGATGTCATACCATCAAAACGCGTTATACTACTCAGAGATTCGCCTAAGAAATAAGCTTTTCCCCCATACAACCGGACTGATAATCATGCAATCAGGCTAACGACTGTAAAGAAGTATCCCATCTCAAAAGCGTCGAACGAATTAAAAATGAGAACCGTTTCAATTTTTCAAACGCTTAATTAATTTCCTTTGAGATGTTAAATTAGAGCAATGGTTCGCAGAAAAAAGCGCAATTGTACGACAAAGAAATGAAACAGGCGCAGTCGGGTCGAAAATCGGATGTGCCAGATTACCAAAACCTTACAGAGCTTCTTTTATTGTAGCAAGGGAATCTGGTTAGCTTAAAAATTTGTAACAAGCTTTTACATACGAAGCATTTGGTAAGCTTTTGATAAGCTTGAAACCGCTCGGCGAAATGCAAAAGCGAGGAGGCTCTAGAAAAGCCTCCTCGCTTTTGAGTTTAAATGAGTCAGGTAGCTTAACTCTTCCAAGGAGCTTCAACAACTTTATAGCCATCGGGAGTCTTGCGGAAGTAGACTTCATCTGATTCGAAGTATTCTATATCTTCGTACCAAACGCTGACCGATTCATTGGGCAAGTGGTTAGCGATAGCGCCAAGGGGAGCTTCAGACCACGCCAAGCCGTCAGGCGTTTGGAGGAAAAACTCTCCGTCCTTAAAAAGATATTCGGTGTCGCCATACCAGACGGACTGATAATCCGCATAAATCGGACGCTCCTTTTCTTTGACCGTTTTGACTTTGGCTTGAACCGGAACATCAACGACCATGTAGCCTGCCGGCACTTTCTTGTAGTAGACGCTACCCAGGCGGAAATAGACCGTGTTGGCCACCACGATCCGCGAGTACCCTCTCGGTAGAGTTTTAATGACAGCGCCCCTAGGAGCGCGAGTGACGATGTAGCCACGATTCGTTTTCCGATAGTATGTGCCTTTATGGTAGTGGTAACGCTTGCTCCCAACCGAGATAGCTACGGCTCCTTTGGGCA
>JANQKI010000156.1 GCA_028281165.1 Opitutaceae bacterium
AGCATCTTTTCGATATCAATGTTCTCAGTCGCGGATACAAATCTGATAGGGGATCCTGGCGTGAAAAAGATTTCCCGTTCTAATCCTTTTTCAAACGCCTTGCGAAATTGTCGTTCGGATTCAAAACCCTCAATCTCACCACGTTCCCAAGCTTCCAGAGCTAAATCCCATTTATTGACTACGATGACAATGGGTTTGTTCGCTTTCACCGCCTCGCCTGCTATAGCCTTATCCTGAGCCGTAGGACCGTCCTTCGCATCGAGCACCATGAAAACGACATCCACATCTCGAATCGCATCCAAAGAACGGGTACGCGAGAAATACTCCACGGAGGAATCGAGCTTCGTTTTTTTGCGAATGCCCGCTGTGTCGGTTAAGACAAAATGCCAGTCCTCCCCGCGTTTCGAACGCCAGGTAAAAGGGGTTTGAACGGAATCGCGTGTCGTACCAGGAATGTCGCTGACAATAAAACGATCAGACTGCACGAGGCAGTTGCTCAAGGAAGACTTTCCTACATTAGGACGACCGATGAAGCAGACGCGAATGACCTTCGTAGGGCTTTCCGTTTTCTCTTCGGAGAAGCCCACCAACTCGTCTCTTTTGGCTAAGATTGCCTTCTTAAGCTGGGGAATGCCGCGATCGTGTTCCGCTGAGACCAGCAAAGGATCGCCCAGGCCGAGAGCGAAAAACTCATCGAGCCGCACCGATGTATCCGGATTATCAATTTTATTAATGACCAGAGCAATCGGCTTTCGACTTCGCCTTAGAAGTTCCGCCATATCGTGATCAAGCGGAGCCACGCCTTCTCTACCATCGACCACGAATAGGATGAAGTCGGAAGAATCGATGGAAAATTCAACTTGTCCTTCAATAGCGGATACGAGCTTTTCAGGCGTATCGCTCGTTCCAGGAGCCAAACCCATACCGCCCGTATCCAAAAGCGTGTAGCCATCATCCAAATCGCGAGCCACCACATCACGCGTCACCCCTGGCATGTCATGCACGATGGATACACGCTGGCCCACCAGACGATTAAACAACCTACTTTTTCCAACGTTAGGACGTCCCACGATGGCGACTGTGAAATTCTGTGGCATATTCTTAGGAACCGCGAATGGACGCTAATACACGCGAATGATTTTCATTTTCCAGCGACAGATTTCGGAACTACGTCGTAGAAGCGGCATGTTTGATACATGCCGATTGTAAAACTGTACAAGCAACAGGATTCTTGATTTTAAGAGTTTCAAAGTATTCGCGTTCATTAGCGTCCATTCGCGGTTCAAAAAACACTAGTCCAGCTTCTTCACGAAACGCTCGATACGATTGCAGGCCTCGACGAGATCATCGTATCCTGTTGCGAAGCTACAGCGAACAAAACCCTCGCCATAATCGCCAAAGGCTGTGCCTGGCACCATGGCGACCTGTTCCTCTTGGAGCAAACGCTTGGAAAACTCTACAGAACTTAGGCCCGACAAACCAATGTTTGGAAAAGCGTAAAACGTCGCCTGAGGTTTATGACAATCGAGACCTATTTCATTGAAGCGTCTAACGACTAGATCACGTCGCCGCTGATAGGCTTGTTTCATTTTCAGAACGGGGCCGTCGCCATGACGCAGAGCTTCGATACCCGCGTCTTGAGCAATGATTGACGCGCACATCATCGAGTACTGGTGCACTTTCATCATGGCCTCGGTCAAAGCAGCAGGAGCGCAGGCATATCCAAGACGCCAACCCGTCATGGCCCAAGCCTTGGAAAAGCCATGCAGGAAAATCGTTCTCTCCCGCATTCCCGGAAAAACAGCTATGCTTGTATGTTCTCCCTCATAGGTGAGCTCAGCGTAGATCTCATCGCTAATAACCAGCATGTCTTTCTCGACGCAGAAGCGAGCGATCTCCTCCAATTCAGCTTTTTCCGCAACGCCACCGGTCGGGTTGCAAGGAAGATTTATAATAAGCGCCTTGCATCCCGGCTCCCAGGACTTTTTCACCTCGTCGGCTTTTAAAGTAAAGGCGGAGCTAGCTTCGGTTTTAATGGGGATGCCCACGCCATGGGCTAGCATAACCGTCGGGTGATAAGAGACGAAACAAGGATCTTGATACAAGACCTTGTCTCCAGGATTCAATAATGCCCGCAAAGCCAAATCCATAGCTTCCGACACTCCTACCGTAACCAAGACTTCACTTTTTGAATCGTATTCAAGACCAAAATACGAATCAACATAGTTGGAAATCTCGCGACGCAGTTCAGGCAGCCCCAGATTAGAAGTGTAGTAAGTACGACCTTTTTCCAGCGAATAGATGGCAGCTTCGCGAATATGCCATGGCGTAGCGAAATCAGGTTCGCCAATACCAAGGGAAATCACGTCCTTCATCGCCGCTACCAACTCGAAGAAATCGCGAATTCCCGAACGCGGGAGTCCGATTACATGGCGAGCTATGTATCTGCTATGATCCTGGGACATGATAGGTTGAGTT
>JANQKI010000196.1 GCA_028281165.1 Opitutaceae bacterium
GACAATCTGCACGCTCCCAACGAAAGTATGGATTTAAGCGTGTTGAAAAATGGGATACAAGTGTCGAAACGGATTTTGCAGAGGCTGGCTGGCTGGAAATAGTCATTATTTTCGATAGGCTCTAATAAATCCAAGAGGGCAGCAGTCCGTTCCAGTAGATACCGTAGGCGTTGATCAGTATTCCCGCAATGCAGGCGAGTGTCAGGTAGGATTTTATGGCCCAGTGCATGGGTGTTTTGTAACGAAAAACCGTATACAGTCCATAGCATGCCCATATTGCTAGAACAGGATAGGCTAAACTAAGGAGAAAGTTGACTACGCTTACCCAAGTTGGGTTTCCCAGCATGGTAAATAGGCCCATAGGAGTTGATGTGAAAGGCGCGATGACTAGAAAGGAGCCAATGAAGGCCAAGGTTGCGTACGAAGGCATTAATCGGATTTTCCAGTGTTTCATCTCTTTAAAGTAGCCGATCATCCTGCCGCACATCGCCACGAAAATAAAGAGGAGGGAAACGGCTATCATGACACCGCAAAAGATAGCCAGAATAAGCTGCGTCCAGGCTTTCCAAGGGGAAACGCGTATCATTGGATTTCCGACACCTTGTAGACACATTTGCCCTTCCTGGTTTTCGTAGAAGGCAGTGGTGGCTATACGCTGACGATTTCGATAGAAAGTATTTTCGCTTGCCGGTTTTAAGAGAATGGGATCTTCGCTGAGTCTTTCTACAATAAGCTCGCCATTTTCTACCGCGACGGTTGTGATGCCAAGCCTGGCAAAAGAAAACTGAAACTGGTTTCTTGTCGTGGCCGCTTGGTAGGTTCCGGCGTATTTCTTCAAGTGATCATGGGTCAGGTCTACCACATTGTAGGTATTGGGCTCTGGCAGCTGGTCCTTCAGAAATCGGTTTATGCGGACGCCCATTTGCCAAATCGCTGGACTGGTTTTGTTTACCATTATGGCGTAGCCGACTCCGTGCTCTGGGAGATACGTCAAATCCGCCAGGTACCCACTCATGCCTCCGTTATGACCGCGCCATGAGTATCCGTGCATGTTTTTGCTGTAGTTGTTAAGCGCATATCCGAACTCTAAACCAGTTTGAGACGCTAGAGCAGTTTCTACTGTCTCCATTCTATCGATACTTGCCTTGCTGAGGATTCGTCTCCCTTCTAGCTCTCCACGATTCAGAAAAAATTTGACTAGCCGCGCCATCTCGTTTGCGGAGGTGTTGATGCTTCCAGAAGGTCGCATGATGATGTGCCAATAGTCTACAGCCTTTCGGTACCTTCCTTTCCCTTGATAACCTTTTGCTAAGCGTTCCTCTGCTATGGTTGACAAGAAGTAGTCCGCATGAGCCATTCCAATTGGCTTGAATAGATTTTCTGCTACGTAGACCTCGAAAGGGGTTCCTACTATTTTCTCAATGGCATACGCTACAAGAGGCGGGTTGGCGTTACTGTAGCTAGTGTAAGTGCCTGGTCGCCAACGACTCTTGCGTGAACGTGGGTTAAAGAGAAAGGCCTCTTCAAGTGTGATGTCTGGATCGTTAAGAGCGTATTCGTTGAAATGCAGATCGTCAAAACCCGAAGTGTGCTCCAGGAGGTGCGCGACCGTAATAGGATCCGTTGTCTCCCAACGGTTTTTAATGGGGACGTCGGTTACGTAATCTCCTATTGGGTCCTCTAGTTTTATGAGTCCTTCCTCCTGTAGTTTCAAAGCAGCCAGGGCCACAAACATTTTGCTGATACTTCCAATTCGCCAAAATGTATCCGCGTCGGCCTTACGCTTGCTTTCAGTGTCAGCAAAGCCTAGTCCGCCAACCCAAATGTCCTGATCATTGTTGACGATAGCGATTCCCGCTCCGGGCGTTTTGGTTTCTTCCAAGATGTTCTTTAAATCACTAATGAGCTCTTCGAGCGGCGTTTTGCCAACTGAATCTACGCTTTCCTCTAAAGTTGGATTCGCATCATCCGTTTGCCCATGCGCCCGCAAAGAATAAGCGAATGCAAAGATCGCGAACAACAATGCCAACCAATACTTTATCAGCCTACACCCCATTCCCATAACGTAATACGACTAGTTATGAAAATACTGCTGGTGGTCAAGTATCAATTGCGCTCCTCGATTCGGCGTCATTGGCATTGCGATACAGGTTCGCCAGAGCTCGCTTTTGTTCGGACGCTAGTTGATTTTCAATGATTTCCAGACTGGTAAAATCCTTTTCTCTCCACTCCTGCTTTGGGATTTCGTCTTGATAGTATAGAAATTCTAAATACAGTGCTTCCCAAGAAACGCATCGCAGGGCGAAACTGTCGATAATACCCTCTTTTTCCCAAGGGCATGAGTTTTTGGGGAAATCCTTAAAATTGTATTCGCCGTCGAGAATGTCGCATGGCTCCGAGTCCAGGAGAATATCGCCCTTCGTCATCAGGAATCCGTAATCGACGGGTTCCTGGTTCCCGAATCCTATCTCGACGAGCAGTTCTTTATACTCGCTTTCCTTCTCCCTGGCGTAGGCGATGTCTATGTCGCCATGCTCTCTCGTGACTTCTCCGAACCGAGCATCAATGGCCCATCCATTGCTCAACCATATCGGAATCTCTAGCTCTTCCGCTCGACTGAATAGTTGTTTGATAAGCGCTATTTGCTCATCCATCCCACCCCGACTTCAATTGTCGATCCGATTTTTCGGCCTCCTCTTTCTCTTTTTCCTCTCGCTCCTTAGCCGCTTTACTCATGTCTTTCTGTACCAAAGAAAACACTACGAAAAGCCCAATAACGATTAGAGCGAAGAAAATTAAGAGCTTTATTAAGGTAATCATTCTCTTGTCATACCTTATTAGAGTTCAGCTAGCCAGAGTTTTCCGAGAGACTGTGCGATAAGTGAGCAGGCTGCGCCTCGGCCCGGAACAGGCTACGCCCGGTTAAAAAGGAGCTTCCTACATAAACGAACCGGATTGCTTTAGTTTAGCGTATGTCGGATTTCAAACCGTTCGCCTTTTTTGAAATCGAAAACGGTAAATTCTGCAGGCGCTAGAAACCGTATTTTCGGTCCCCAAGTTCCCGTTCCTCTACTCAAATAAAGAAACGATTCAAGCGACAGTTGGCTTAGACCGGTCCTCGCTCTGTACTGAAGTTTGGTGAGCCATTTGAAAGGGAAAATCTGACCACCATGGGTGTGACCAGATAGTTGCAGGTCGAATTTTCCGATTGATTTGCGGGCAGTGGAGGGTCGGTGTTTCAGCAACAGAACGAAGCGATGCGAATCTATGCTCTTCAGCATCTCGGTTTCCTTTTGGTCGAAGTCTAACCGCGCAGGCACTTCAGGATCATCCACCCCCGCAATCGTCAGCCAGTCGCCGATATCTTTCGAGCCGAATCTTAGGAGATCGAATTGGCTTTCGACCGTAAGCTCGATCGCTTTGCCTAAATTGCTGTAGACTTCGTGGTTGCCGGTTACGGCTAGTTTGCCTTCTACGGCTGAGAACCGTTTTACGATTTCAACAAACTCCTTGAGGTTTTCTAGATCGCTATCGAAGAGGTCCCCTGTTGAAACAATAAGATCCGGTTTTAAGTGATTGATGCGTTCCACCAGTTTTCTCATGAATGCCTGGCTACTGCCCCAACCCAGGTGAATGTCCGAGATCTGAATAACGCGAAACGCGTTTTTGTCTTTGTCATTGAATTTTGGAGACAGAACCTCAAGTCGCTTTTCCTTTACATTCTGAGCAGCGGCGACTCCCCAGATGGTTGCGAGAACCGCTAGGCCGCCTCCTATGGTAAGCGCCTCTCGAGCTGAAATCGCGGGAACAAACAAGCCAAGGATACGGATCAGCACTGTGCACGAAGTGAAAAGCCAGCACACGCCCATCCAGTTGAATCCAATCACCGCTTTCCATTTTAGTAGCCAGTGTGGCAGTTTCCCCTCGGTCAGACGAAGCGAGAAGGGAGCTAGTGCGAAAGCTGTCACCAGGCTGGCTACAATCCAGGAGTCTCTTCCCAAACCAGCCGCTATGGTCTCGTAGACGTAATAGTTTACTCCTCCGTAGGTGGTGAGAATGATAAGGAAAAAAAGCACGTGAATAAAGGTTCTAGAGGTCGAAGTCGAAAATCGATCGCAATGGGAAAGCGTTTTTGGGCGTTAAGAATCCAGATTCAAGACCGTTTCATAAAATGCGCCCGCCATTCCATTTCCCGCTCCTTCCTTAAACGACTAAATTCCCACTCCGATTGGAAATGCTCCTTTCGAGGACTAAATTCGCGCTAAATGTTTGATCTCTCAGTCTTCTTGGCTCCTTATGCCTAACTTCCAGGGTCACGACCGCCAAAATCTCACTATCATCATCTATGCGAATTAAAAATTGGGGCATTTTCGGATTTGTAGCTGGCTATCACTTGTTGCTCATTGCGCTTTTTCCATTCTACATCGCTCACTTTAGTTGGTCCTCTTTGGTCCTTATGCTGATAACCTTCAGCTTGGCTGGTATCTCCATCACTGCCGGCTACCACCGCCTCTTTTCGCATAAAAGCTACGAAGCCAATCCTTTCTACGAATGGGTCGTGCTCATCACTTCGACGCTCGCCATCCAAGCTTCCGCCCTTCGTTGGTCCAATGATCACCGTTTGCATCACAGCTTTGTAGATACTGACAAAGACCCCTACAGCATCAAAAAGGGATTTTGGTACGCCCATATCCTTTGGCTGTTCGATTTCAATGAACCGATTAATCCACGCATCGTGGGCGACTTGCTGAAAAACCCGCGTGTGATGTTTCAGGACAAGTATTACGGCTGGCTGACTCTGGCGGTGAATGCTGCCGTTTTCGGTATCGGTTGCCTTTTTATGCATCCTTGGGCGGCATTGGTTGGTGGCGTTATTTTGAGGGTCTTCGCTATCCAGCACTGCACTTGGCTGATCAATTCTCTGGCCCACACCTGGGGAGCCAAGACCTACTCTCAAGAACTTTCGGCCGTCGACAACGCCGTGCTCGCTTTTTTCACATTTGGCGAGGGGTATCATAATTATCATCACGCTATCGCTAACGATTACCGAAACGGCGTGAGGTGGTACCAGTTCGATCCTACCAAGTGGTTGATTTGGACGGCCTCGAAGATCGGTCTAACGAAGAACCTGCGATCCATTAACAAGATCCGGGTGCAGCAAACTTTGGTCTCTAAAGACAAAGAGCTTTTCCTCAAACGTATCAGCAAGGAATTTGACGAGACGGCCGCTCAGTTGCGGCACAAACTTGAGGAGTTGTCTGCCGCCTTTGAAGAAAAGGCCGGCGCATTGACCAACAAGCTGAAGGAATTGAAAGAGGCGACAGCCGAGCGACGCAAGCTTCTCATTTTAGAGGTGCGACAGCTTCAGAAAGAGCTTCATATTTTGTGGAAGTCCTGGATTTCTCTTTCTCAGTTCACGGTAAAAAAATACAGCATCGCTTATTAACGATGCTGTATGTCGATCCTCGCATTGAGGTCCTCTAGTATAATAAATTAGCTAGCTGGCCGTTTGCTTTTCCTCTGAGTGCCGCAGTGGCCCTGGAGCATGTGCTTGGTTGCTTCGCAATGACTCTGCTTTCTCCTGCATTTCTGGCTGACGAACCTTCGCTCATGAGTGCCGTTTGCCAGTGCTCCGCCACCGCGGCTTATAAAGCGTTACTCTTTGCTCAAAGAACTTAGCGTCACCGCTGGTTTCAGCGATTTTGTCGCGTCTTCCGTGGGTCCTGCGGCCTGCCAAAATTTAATGCGTCGGGCGCGGCGCTCGCGCTCACTGCGACGGCGTTCTAGAATCGAACGCCCTGCGTCAGTGCTGCTAACCGACACGGTTAGTGGTATATTCCAATCCATTGTTCTCTCCCTTTTTCTGTGTTTGATAAGCTGGCTGAAGCCTGGAATAGGTTCCGTGGCTCCAAACCTTTGTAGTTGCCCTATAGAACGGATAACTACCTTCGGTTGTTTCCCAAATTATCCCTCTTATGTTTTAAAATTCGATGAAATCCAGGGCCTTGGATTCATGAATTTGAAAATCTCTTAGAGAACCAAAACTATCAAAGGTTGCGCCAATACGCGCGATATGCGGAGCTTGCCTTGTATATTATTAGGGAGAACACCTTATTTTTGATAATAACAGACCATGACTCTGCCTCCCTCATTTGAGCGCTCCATTGTTGGAAATCCTAGCTTCTTGATGATGCGCAAAGAACCAATATTCTCTTCGTAGCTTTTAGCTAGGATGTTGGTCAGTCCGAGCGTATTTATCCCGTAATCCAATACGGCTAAAGCCGCTTCTGTTCCGTAGCCTTGGCCCCAGGCTTTCCTGGAATACCGCCAACCCAAATCCGTGTGGCTACCGATTTCCTTGTATCCACAAAACCCAATCAGATTTCCTTCTTCTTTCAACTCAACGGCATATCTGGAGATGCCGGTAGCCTGATCCCTGCGAGTCACGTCCCTAACGTATTCAGTTGCCTCCGACAAGCTATGGGGCGATCCGTTGCCGAGATATCTTGTCACTTCCGGATCAGCCACGATTT
>JANQKI010000045.1 GCA_028281165.1 Opitutaceae bacterium
AAAGAGGAAGAAGGAATCCGCCTCTTCGAACTGCGATCCGCATAGTTTTCCGACGATCTATAGCAATTAAATGAAGAACCTCATATCCAATTTCATTATACTATTAAAGGTATCCTCAATTTCACTACTAATGGCTCAACTAACACAAGCGAAAGACTACCAAGCCGAGCAATGGGAGCTTCTAGACATAGAAATTGAAGCCAAAGAAAAGATCGATGATCCCTTCGGCTTGGAGATCAACGCGTCTTTCACGCATCCATCAGGAGAGACGCTCGACGTACCTGGCTTCTACAATGGCGAAAACAAATGGGTAATCCGCTTCTGTCCTCCGCAAATCGGAGAATGGAAATACGAGACCCGCTCCGCGATGCCAGCCCTCAACGGCAAAAGCGGTACCATTTCCGTCTCGGCGAATACGAATCCATCGCAGCATGGTCCACTCGTCGTATCGGAAACCGATCCTCAACGTTTCTCCTACGCAGACGGAACTCCCTACTTCCTCTTGGCTTTCGAGCTAGACTGGCTTTTCGCCTTGGATTGGGACAACGCCCACGACATCCCGAAGACGCGGCAAATCGTGAGCCACGTGGCGGAGAATAAATTCAACCATGTCATCATGAATGTCTATGCCTATGATGCGGGAGGTTCCACTTGGCCAATCCCACATGGCATGAAGCCCGAGCACGACTTCTCGAAACCGAAAACATTTCCCTTCGGCGGCGACAATGACCATCCCGACTTCTCGACTCTCAACGTCGACTTTTTCAAACACCTCGATCGAGTCATGAGTCACCTCAACGAACAGCAGATCGTCGCTCACCTGATGATCTACGTTTGGAACAAGAAGGTTAATTGGCCGACTGCTGAATCCGATGCGGACAACCTTTACTTCGACTACGTCGTCAAGCGTTACCAAGCCTATCCGAATCTTGTATGGGATATTTCCAAAGAGGCGCTGGGATACGGTCACAACGATATTTCGTACATCACCAATCGCATCGAAAGACTAAAGAAGATCGACGCCTACAACCGGCTTCTCACCGTACACGACTATCGCTACTGCTCCAGCTTCCCGGATCAAGTGGACTTCATTTCCGCCCAAAAGTGGACCTACGACATTTACACCGAGATGCATAGTTTAGTGGAAAAACATGCCCAGCAACCCGTCTTCAACATCGAACACGGCGGCTACGAAAGCTCGACGTACAATATCTTCAACGGCGCCTATGAGGATGCCGTGACCTGCCTCGATCGGAACTACAAAATCATCTTCGCAGGCGCCTATTCAACCTATTATTGGCAGAACGCATCGTGGGACAACATCATCTACAACCCGCTTGAGCTGCCCAAGGAGAATCAACCAAAATTTGAATACTACAAATACCTCGCCACGCTTTTCGAACGGTACCCCTTCGAGACGCTGAGGCCCATACAGAAAGACACCACGACTTTCGCCCTGTCCGACAACGAATCCTTAGTCCTCTATTACATTCCGGAAAATATGAACCAGGTTACCTGCGGACATGATTTCATGGAAGACAAGCTGGTCGAGATCACTTGGTTCGATCCACTCGCCGGCAGGTTCGAGGAACCCTATCAGATCGACTATGCGAGAGAACCTTGGTCGATCTTCCGTCGTCCCGAAAACGCTCCTCCAAGCCACGCTATAGCGATTTTAAAGGTTATGGACTAGACGTGGCCCAGCTACCGGCACAATATCCCGTTCACCCAAAACCTCCGCTAGCAAGCCCCGCTTCGCGTACCGAAAAACTCGAATACGAGATGACTATGGAACTTCATATATGATGAAGACTGAGAGCCCTTTTCGCCCCGCCCCCACCCATTGGCGCGGGATCTCCCGCCAACTTGGTCCAGGTTTGATTATATCCGCGGCAATCGTTGGCTCCGGCGAGCTGATCGTGACCACTAAACTGGGAGCGGACGTCGGTTTCACGCTGTTGTGGTTCATCATTTTCGGCTGCATCATAAAAGTATTCCTGCAAATCGAGCTGGGACGCTACGCGATCTCGCGAGGGAAAACCACATTGCAAGCATTGAACTCGGTACCAGGGCCCAAGCTCGGCGTTTCGTGGCTTGTCTGGATTTGGATGATGATGTTCATCGCGACCTTTTTCCAAGTTTCCGGGATGGTGGGAGGAATCGCTCAAGCGATCGGATTGTCCGGTCTTGCCTTTTCGGATACCGCGCTCGCTGTTCTCATCACCGGGTCCTGCGCGATTCTCCTATACTTCGGCCGCTACGTATTCATCGAGCGCTTCTCTACTGTCATGGTGGCCGCCTTTACCCTATTCACCATACTAGCGGTCTTCTCACTCTATTGGACCGATTACGGGATCGGCGCAAGCGGTCTGATCGAAGGCATGAGTTTCAATTTGCCCGACGAATTCCTGGTTGCCTTCGCGGCATTCGGCATTATCGGCGTCGGAGCAAGCGAGCTGATTTACTACCCCTATTGGTGCCTAGAAAAAGGATACGCGAGTCACGTCGGTCCATTTGATGATACCCAAGAGTGGATAAGCCGCGCCCAAGGCTGGATACGCGTATTGAAATGGGACGCATGGATATCGATGATAATCTACACGGGAGCCACCGTCGCTTTCTACCTTCTCGGAGCCGCCGTCCTGAATGGAAAAGGAGTGGAAGTAACCAATGACGAGCTGATGATCAGCTTATCGCATATCTACAGCGAATCATTCGGAAACGTCGGATTATGGTTCTTCATCGTCGGCGCCATAGTGGTGCTCTACTCTACCGTGTTTATTTCGACGGCATCGAATGGGAGGCTGGCCGCGGATCTCCTAGGCTTGTTCAAGCTAGTCGATACAAGATCCAAGGTATCTCGATCTAAAGTGGTTCGGCTTACCTGCCTCGCGCTTCCCATCGTCTATTTTCTGCTCTACGTCACCATCGGCAAACCTGTGACATTGGTGACCGTTGGCGCGATCGCTCAAGCTCTGATGCTTCCATTCCTCGCCTTCTCCGCCCTCTACTTCCTCTATCGTGAAACGCATGAAGCCCTGAGGCCCAGCCCTCTCTGGATTACATTCCTCTGGATCTCAGCCACCCTCATGACTTTGGTCGGCGTCTACCAGCTCAGCAAAACCGCCCAGGCTTTTCTCTAAACCCAGAGAAAATCCAATTTAATGTATCCGTATTCCTTTTACACATTAAATCATTCCTGAAAATCGAAAATCTCATGAGCGATCGCCGAAACCGTAAGAATTCCACAGCGATTCTACTCGGCTCGGCTATCGCGATGCTTTTGACCTTCGCCTGCAGCCGCATCTCTGGTGACTCGATGAATCATAAAAAAACAATCATAGACACGCACATACATCTGTGGAACTACCCGCGACTCCACGGCGAGGTTTATCCATCTCCTGACAAGCATCCGATCAAATGGCTGATGCGCCATTTCAGTATGGCGGATTACGCGGCGGCAGATGCAGGCGAGCAAGTGATGGGCGTCGTGCTGATAGAAGCATGCGGCGGTCCGTCTGGAGATCAGCTCATCGCTTCCAACGAGAGAATGTTCGAGCTCGCAGACCAAAATGAAACGATTCTTGGCGTAGTTGGAAAACTCGATCTGCTAAGCGATTCCTTCGAATCCGATCTAGCCACACTCATGAAGCATGACAGCTTCGTGGGACTGCGGACAGGAGGGTCCATTTTCGACGATGAGGGAGAATTGCGCGAGGAAGCGCTAGAAGCGATGAACATCCTCGAAAGCAAGAACTTGAGTCTAGACATCATCGGGGTCAAACCATCCAAGTTAGCCAAAGTAGCCGATCAACTCCCGAAGAAGCTCCCTATCATTCTGGACCATTTTTCGCACAAAGACCTAACGCTTTCCGTCAAATCGGAATGGAGGGAAGCCTTAGCGATCCTGGCGTCGTTGCCCAATCTGCACCTGAAGGTATCCGATATCCAGCTACTTAGTTTCGAACAATTCGATGTCGACCCACTCGATCAGTTCAACGGAATCAAGAGCCCAGAAGCCTATAGGGACATTTTGGATACCGTTTTCACGATATTCGGATCGGAACGACTGATCTTCGGATCCAATTGGCCGGTAAGCAATCGAGCCGGTCCATTCAGCGACCAAATCGCTATCCTCGATGACTTCCTTTCGGACAAGCCCAATGCGGTTCGCGATAGCATCTACTTCAAGAATGCGATCAAAGCATATAGCCTAAAAAAGTAGGCCTAAATCAGAGTAAGCGTCTGCCCCCAAGCACGAAGTCACGCCAAAGCAGCGTAACCAATCTTCCATTACGATGAAGAACATCACCATTACCGAGCCCAATACGATCGGCTATGCCAGTCTTCCCAAACCGAAGCTGGGCAAAGGCGAGATTCTTCTCAAAGTAAAGCGCGTCGGATACTGCGGCACCGATCTCAACACATTTCGCGGCCTTAATCCGCTCGTCAGTTACCCGAGGATACCAGGCCACGAGATCGGCGCGATCATTGAAGAGCTAGGAGACGACGTTCCAGATGGGTTCCTAGTCGGACAAAAAGCGACGGTAATTCCTTACACCAACTGCGGACATTGCAGCGCTTGCCTGAAGGGTCGAATCAACGCCTGCAAGAACAACCAGACTCTCGGGGTCCAGCGTGATGGTGCGCTAACCGAGTACATCGCTGTTCCCCACGAAAAAGTCATCGTCTCGGCCAATCTTTCTCTTGCGGAACTCGCCCTAGTCGAGCCTCTCGCTGTAGGATTTCACGCCGTCGACAGAGCGCGGATCGAGCAAAACGACACCGTAGCCATTTTCGGAGCGGGAATGATAGGTCTCGGCGCCGTATCCGCTTCTGGATTACAACGCAAGGCCAAAGTCATCGCCATTGACATTGACGACGCGAAGCTCCGACTCGCTCGTAAAGCCGGAGCCTCTGACACTATCAACTCGCGCAAAGAGAATCTTAGCGAGCGACTCGCCGATTTGACCCACGGCCACGGTCCTGATGTCATGATCGAAGCAGTCGGTATTCCCTCCACTTTTCAAGCCTGCATCGAAGAGGTTGGCTATGCCGGGCGCGTCGTCTACATAGGCTACGCCAAAGATTCGGTCATCTACGAAACCAAAAATTTTATACTTAAGGAACTCGATATCATGGGCTCTCGAGGCTCAACGCTGAAGGACTTCCAGGAAGTCATCTCCATGCTCGCGGCAGGGCGCTATCCCGTCGAGGAAACCCTCACTAAAACCGTCCCATTCGAGGATGGCGCCTCTGCGATGGAACACTGGAACGCCAAGCCTTCATCCATCACTAAAATTCAAATACTGATTACAACTTAGCTTCCACTTCCTCCAGTGAGCTGCCTTTGGTCTCAGGGACGAATACCTTCACCCAGATTAACTGAAGGACCATCATGAAACAGAAGAATCCGAAGACCACACTGGCTGGAAAAGCTTCAACCATGGAGGGGAAGAACAGAGTGAGCAGGGCAGCGAAAACCCAATGCGTAGAGCAACCCAACGAGGTGCCTTGAGCCCGGTGCAGATTGGGAAAGATCTCGGAGATGAACACCCAGATGACAGCTCCCTGTCCAACGGCGTGGGAAGCTATAAATGCGAAAATGCAAACGGGAACAATAGCGAAGCTCTCGGAGGCAAACGCCCATGAACAAAGTCCTAGAGAGGCGATATACCCGGCAGAACCGATAAACAGCAAAGTGCGCCTACCTACGCGATCGATCAGCCAAAGTCCTACAAAAGTGAATACGAGATTAGTGAGCCCGATTCCTACTGATTGCAAGAGAGCCGCTTTCTCCTCCAAACCCGTCATCTCGAAGATTCGAGGCGCGAAATAGAGAACCGCATTTATGCCGGATAGCTGATTGAAAAAGGCGATAAAAAAGGCCAATAGAATAGGGATCCTCAACTGCTTTGTCCAGAAGCCTCCCGTACTCGTCGGCTTGCGGGAGGCATTCGCAATATCATCCACTTTGGCAGCTATTTCCTCTTCACTACTTTCGGGATGAATCGAGCGCAGTATCGCCGAACCCGCTTCGCGATCATTCTTGCGGCCGATAAGCCATCGGGGACTCTCAGGTATCCCCAAACACAATAGGCTATAGAGAACCGCTGGTATCGCCTCGACCCCTAGCATCCAACGCCAGGCGTTCTCGCCAACGCCGCCCAATAGAGCATTGGAGACAAAAGCTATCAGAATACCAAATACGATATTGAACTGAAACATCCCCGCAAGTCGTCCACGGTATTTAGCCGGAGCGATCTCCGAAATGAACAAGGGTGCCGCAACCGTGGAGACGCCTACGCCCAAACCACCGATAAAACGCGCGATAATAAATGAATACACATCCGTCGCTACGGCCGACCAAACAGCTGATACGAGATAGAGTATGCCAATCGAGAGCAGAGTCCTTTTTCGTCCCAGCTTGTCGGCCGGCCATGCGGCGACCAAAGACCCTAAAACCGTGCCCCAAAGGGCCGCGCTCATCGCCAGGCCGTGAAGTCTCGCGCTTAAACCCCACAGATCCTGAATGGCCTGCTCCGCTCCAGAAATGACCACTGTATCAAAGCCGAAAAGAAACCCAGCCAAAGCTGCGGTTATCGACCATATAAAAAGTTTAATATTATTCATAATCGTTCATCATCGGAAGGACGAAGGAGGAGATTGCATCTCCGAGCTTCCCCATTTCTTATTGGGTCGATATCCCATTTTGAGTTTCAAGATTCCCCCTTTAACAAGAGTGTCATGGTAAATCCATGACTTATCCAAGGATTGCCCATTCAGTTTTGCTTCATGAATATACGGGTTTCCTTTCAGATTGTTTTCGGCGAGGATCACAAACGAATCTCCACTGTAATATTCATTGTTGAGATGGATAGTAACCTTTTCGAATAACGGACTCCCTATCTCATATATAGGCTCTAGCGATGCGCCGCCTTTCATGGAAAATATGCCCATCTTAAGCAACACTGCCAAGGACCCCATCAACCCCTGATCCTCGTCGCCATTATAGCCCCACTGGGGAGAAATTCCTCCATAAACGCTTTCGGCAATTTGCCGTGACCAGTACTGTGTCAGCCATGGAGCTCCCCAATAATTAAAAATAAAAGCCGTTTGTATAGAAGGCTGATTCCCGTAATTAATATAAACTCTACGGTTTTCTCGAAGCGTTTCCGCGCTATGAGCCCGGCTAGAAACGAAGCCGTGAAATTTCGCTTTCTCAAAGGAAGCGTTGAGTTTTTCAACGGCTTTGCGACGTCCCCCCATGAGCTCTGCCAGACCCTCAAGGTCGTGGGGCACGAACCAGGTCGATTGGGCTGCATTGCTCTCCACCCAGCCATTCTTATAGGCAAGAACATCGATAGGCTGATGCCAGCTGCCATCGCGATTCTTGATCCACATCCAACCGAGTTCCTCGTTCCACAAATTTCGGTAGTTCAAAGATCGCTTGCGAAAATACGCGGCATCATCGGACTTGCCTAAAGCTTCGGCAAACTCGGAAAGAGCCCAGTCTTGATAACCGTATTCCAACGTTTGGCCGGCTCCATCCTGGTGCAGCCCATACTGCTGATCTTCTAAAGGATAAGGGACGTAGCCCCTATCTATGTAGTATTCCAATCCTCCACCAATTTCCGTCGTGTGCTCGTATCCCGCCTTCGACATGATTCCGCCGGGCATATGATTCTTTCTCAAACCCTCATAGGCCAGTTGCGCATCAAAACCTCGGATACCCTTCATGTGGGCGCTCACTATAAATGGAGTCGAGGACGCTCCCGTCATTACAAACGTGTAGTTACCCCCTGATGGCCCTCTTGGAACAAGCCCACCATCTTGATACATGGTTAGCATGGAGTTTACAAACTCCTCTGAGATTTCCGGATATACCAGATGCCAAAGCGTATTAATAGTCCATTGGGCGCCCCAGAAGCTATCGGAATTATATATGTTAAACCTCGGCTTGCCGGACTCGTCGAGCGAAACTTGGCCAATACGCCTGATCTCACTGGTCATGTCGGAATATTTGCCGTCCACATCGCTAACGATCCGCCGGCCTTGCAAAGCATGCCAAAGATCAGTGTAGAACCTGCTACGCTGCTCTTCGCTGCCGCCTTCTATCTCAATACGACTCAGCCATTGATTCCACTCTGTCCTTGAATCGGCCACTACCTCGTCAAAATCCCAGTGAGGCAATTCCGTATCCAGGTTAAGTCTGGCCTGTTCGACGCTCACATATGAAATTCCCACTTTCATTAGGCGGCTGCCACCGGCATTTCCCAATACGACATAGGCCCCGATATCTTCCCCTTCCAATGAATCTATGGCACCTAGCAGTTCGCCGCGCTTCCAGCCCCTTAACTCCTCAATTGGCTTATCGAATTCGGCTACAAAATAAACCATACATGATTTAGGTCGGCGCAGAGTGCCCAGCATTTCAGCATGACCCTGTATCTCAGTATTGGATACTAAACGTACACTTGCTGGGCCCGTATCCCCCGGTCCAAGAAAAGTGGAAAAATCGAATAGAATGTGTTTTTCCACTTCGTCGGGAAAAGCGTAGCGATGAAAACCCACCCTTGTGGTCGAGGTCAGTTCCACATTGATACCATAATCCTCTAGATAAACCTGATGATAGCCTGCTTTCACGATCTCGTTGTCGTGAGAATATTTCGAGCCATATGCGTCCGAGCCAAAATGCCCTTTGAAATCGCCTGTAGTGGGAAAGACAGGTATTCCCGAAAGCTGCCAGGCATGGATGTGACTGAAGGCCCGAATCTTATCCTGATTGTATCTATAGCCGGAATTCCACGCCCCGCTGGTTACCATATCCGGACTCAGGTTCACCATGCCGAAAGGCCTCGTTGCCGAGTTGAAGAAAAACCAGCGCGAATTCGCCGAGTCCACCAGAGGCTCCACTAGATCAACCGGCAATTTAGGTTCGGTTGTTTCATTAGCGCTAACAGCTGATAATTGAAAATTATATATCGCTAAAACATAAACAATATCAACTAAAAGACATTTTGCATTTATTAATTGAACACAATATTTCATGAATTGATAATTCTGTACTCGCTAATCACGACTACCATCCGATTTGACTTTCGACGCTCCACTGAATGAACAGTTCGAACCGGTTCGCCTTGATCACCATAGGGACCATGTCTCTGAAAAAGACTTCACGCGCTATTTTTTATAAACCAGATTTTCAGGAATTTATCCGCAGCCGCTTCCCCGCCCGAATCGATGGCCAAAGCAGCTTTACTTGTATCCATAAATTCAATATTAAGATTAGCCGACTGACCTCGCTTGTTCGCGGGATAGTCGCCGACGTACCGCCAGTATCTCAAATACAGCCCTTCAATCGAAATAGCTATTGCTTGCATACCCAACAATTCTTGATCTAATCCGATGATGGGTTCTAGAAAAGCGCCCGTCGATCGAATCGAGATAGCTTCCCATGTCGGGAATTCGCGCTAAGCTTCCTCCTCGACAGATGAAGAACCCAGGGAGTTTCTTGACATTTCGGGCTACGAGGAATGCAATCCGCGAGGGTATTCTTGTATTCAACTTTCATTACAATTCAGTCTCTACTCCCTCCAGCGAAAGCAGAAAGGCGGAAAAACTACTAATAAGGTTTTTTGTTTCTCATTATTGTTTTACTATATACTTTGGGAACAAGAAATCAGCTGGGTTCTCGATTCTTAGATTCACATACCCGTTTGTATTTACTGTTTGAATAGCGGACTCTTCCTTGCGCGAATTGATCGTTTGGGTGGCGCAACTCTCGAAAGATCAAAAGATACCCTTCATTCGAGTCGGGCTGATAGAACTGAAATCCACTCACGCTGGCATTAGCAGGCTGCTCGCTAAGGCCAAGTATCAGCCGTAGTTGGTCGAAAGCGTATACTCGACATGGAAAGGGATTCAAAGTACAATTCTCTCGACTAGGTGCGGGACGGCTACGAGGGGGCAGCCCCCCTCGTTGTCTGAACGACTCTGACTCCGGACTCAGAATTTCATCGGCTGGCGTTCATCAATCCCGTTAAAAACCGAAATGTATTCCGGAGCTGCCAAGTCATTGGAGTCGATATTGCCCAACCTACTACGCGACCGTTAGGATTCGCCGCAACTTCGATAAGATCGTCGTCATTGAGCAGATTGCGGACATTCAATTGCACACTCCAGTCGATCTTTCCGTCTCTCAAAGGACGATTGTATCCGATAAAAGCATCTACTCTCAGTCGATCACCACCATTATACGGATTGCTGAAATCCTGGACCGGATTATCGAACTCGTTGCGTATGACGGGGTATCCAATTCCAGCGCCTGCGACCAACGAACAGCGCCTTCTACGTTGAAGCCTTTGAATGCTCCATCGGAGGAGATCCTAGAGTCAATCCTCGCTTGGAAAGATTAAACGCTTGAATTCGACGCCACGCCAATATCTCAGACCATCGAGAGTTTTAGCCGCCATAACGCCATTTCGATCACGATTACGGACCCCGAGATCAAAGAGTTGCCTTGCTGGCAGGTCATTTCGGCAGCAACGAGGCGCATGAGTAGTTATGAGATGGCTTCTAATTAATAGCAGTAGAAAAGAAAGCTGCGTTTCCGTTCGGAAACGCAGCTGATCACCTCACACCAGCCATGTTCAATCAAGAGCCGCTAGAAACTGAAACGAGAACGAAGCTCCCACGTCCGTTCCATTGGTATGCTCACAACGGGAATGTCGCCATCGGGATCCGCCCGTACCGGAATGAGGGCGTCCTCGTTGAATAGATTTCTCACGTTGAGCTGCAGGTCCCAGGTCAATTTGCCGCCCCTTAGTGGTCGTTGATAGCCCACCCATCCATCGACTCTCAGATCGTCGCTTCCAAAGATCGGATTGCCTACGTCGGGGATCGCTCCGAGTTCGGGATCGCGAATCACGGGAAAGCCGATCGCAACGTCATCCTGCCAGCGAACGGCCCCACCGATCCTCCAGCCGCTCAGGCGCGAATCATCGGCGAATCGATAGCTCGTCACGGCATTGAAGCGCCATTCGCGAATTTCGTCGGCAATGGGCTTTCCATCCTGACCTACGATCTTTTGTAGTGGGAAAAGCCCTACGCTTTGCAGGCGTTCGAGATAAGTCGGTCCGCCTTCTACTGACGAGGGAAAATCGGCGAATTCCTGCCAGACCGGCATGCGTTGATTGACATACTCTGTGAAGGCCGGAGCGCTATTGGAGCGGACCGTTTCTTGGCGCGTCGCGTTTAGCAGGAGCGACCAGTTGTCGGTCAGGCTGGCGAAGAGTTCCAGTTCGAACCCTTCCGCGGCTAGGTCGGTCGTCGAACTCAAGCCTGCTGGAGGCGAAACGGTCGAGGTGCCGCTTTCGCGATCGGCTTGCCAGTTGAAGACTCTTGTGGTGTTTTCATCGAGCCCCTGATAATCGAGTACGCGCTCGATGTTGTCCTGTCCGTAAGGATTTGCCACTACAATGTCGGGAGCCAGCGTGTAGAGCTGAGCCTCGATGCCGACGAAAATTCCCATGGTGGAACCGGAGAGCAGGCTGATGGACTCGTTTTCCTGTATGGTTTCATACCAATTGGCTCTAAGATTGATCTTGTTCTCGGCGAACGAAAGAGTGAATCCTTTCTCCTTGGTCGAGCCGCCAGGAGTTGCCAGCGATTCTCCGAAAATATTTACGCGAGCGAGGCCCACGCGGCTGTTCTCCGATTCGCTGGCATGCAGACTTATGTCCATGCCTTTGGGCAAATGCTCTCGAATCGCGTTCGGCGTATGCGCAGTCAATCCCCAGCTAAAGGTATCGGCGGATGTGCTGAAGCTGGGCGAGGACGGCAAAACGAAACGATCATCGATCAGCTTGCGCCCGTCCTCTCCAGTTGGTGGGGTCACGTTCTGGCGGACATCCGCTTCGTCGGTCCTCCATCCGAACATGCCTACCAGAAGTCCGTCGAAAAAGTTGCTTTGCAGAATGAGGGCCTGCGTATCGATTTCCGTACTCTCCAGAGTGGCTTCGGCATATACTGGATCCACTCGAATCACGTGATTCTCATACTGCTCCGCATCGTCATTATAGACGGATACGTTGTATTCGGTCTTGAAGCTTAATGGCTGAGTGAGCCCTTGTATGTTCGCCCCGCTCGCGCTGTTGGCGTTGGCCAGGCTATCGCCTAAGTACACGATGCCCCCAAAAGCGCGACGCGTTCCGAGAATCGCCGTTGTGCCGCTGAGATTGTTTTGGAGCTCCGCCAACTCGGAATCCCATGCGTATATTTGGCTGAAGCTTTCGTTTCCTGATTTCGCCTTCTCGAAGAGACCTGTGAATACTTGCCTGCCAATCGCCTTTCCGAACCAGCCGAGGCGTTCGCGAGGGTCGATTTCATAGAAAGCGGTCAAGCGCGAATTCTCATGACTGGAGAACCGGCTCACATTCTGCATTCCCTGAGCAGCGGATTGGAAGGTAGCCATGGGACGTCCGAAATTCGAGTTCGGAGTGCCGTCCGGCAATTTGGTGTTAGGATCAATGGAGATGGCGGTCCATCGCGACCCGGCTCCAAACACATTGCTGCGACCATTGCTCGCTTCTTCCTTGTGGTATGTGAAAGCGACGCCTGCTTTCCCCTCCAGAAAGCTTTGCTCTAGGGTGAAATCAACCACATCGAAATCTTCGTACTCATGCTTATTCGGTCCATCGATCAATTGATCGCGAAAATTGAAGATGCTCTCGTCCTGGATGACGTCGTTGAGGAAGAAACCAGCTATGTCTCCATTTTCTGGATCCAAGGCGGGAATCGAACGCGCGGTGCCTCGCAAGGTAATGAACGCTGGGAAGTCGGGGTTGATTTGCGGACGAGTCAGAACCTGAAAACCGTCATTGTTTCCTGGATTCAATGAAGGATCGATCTGGGACTGATTGGGGCCGTCCCAAAGGACGGCTGGCGACCAAGTGTTGGATATCGGCCCCCATACGAACCTCTGCTGAACGCCATTGACCACATTCAGGCTCGGCTCGGTGGTGGGATCATGGCTTATCTTTACGCCTCCCCCTACGGCTTCGGGGAATGGCTTGAACCAATTGGAAATCTGATCTTCTGGAGGCAAGGAGCGCGGACGATTCGCGTCGATGTCTCCAGATTCTCCATTTACTCGAATAACCGTATTCCCGGTTGGTCTGTATTCCAGGATCGCATACGCGCGCTTGTTACGCTCGAATGCAGGTTTTTGCTGGTATCGCTGATCTTCATACAAACCCGCAATGCGGATAGACAGCTTGTCCTCCATTAGCACACGCTCCAGATCCAATGTCGTTCGCATAGAGCCATGACTGCCAAGTTGAAACTGGAATTCGCCTCGATCTTTAAAGACCGGCTTGATGAGCCGATTGTTTACAATTCCTGCCGGACTGCCCAGGCCGAAAAGAATGGCGTTGGCTCCCCGATTAATCACGACGCGTTCGGTATTATAAGCATCAAAGCCAACGGCCGTGGAAAAATAGTCTCGCGTCAGGTCGGCGGTCGCAAGCCCTCGCAAACGAGTATTTCCAGACGGATCTTGAAAAGCGGTGTCGCGAATGCCCCCTTCCACCACATTGCCAGGATTAGTGAAGTTTCCGCCAAATCCCGCTATCTCCGTTCCTGCGGTATAGAGCAAGAGATCTTGAATGTTAGTCGATCCAGTGTCGTCTAGGAAATCCTTGGTGACGACGCTAATGGACGATGCCACATCGCGAAGCGACGTGTTGAGTCGGGTGCCCGCTAGGGTTGACGTCGCCCTATAGCCGGTATCCTGCGACCCATCGACGGTAAAAGGCGATAGTTCGAACACATTCTCGTCGCTCGCCTGCCCCATAGCTTGGCTAGCGAGCGATAGGGCAACCAATCCCTTTAAGAGGCTGGGAAGAGAGTACTTGTTTTGAGTTTTATCGAAATTCATTTTAGTTTGATTTTCTGTAGTTGATATATTTTGACGGGCGCTTTCAGAGCGTCTCGGACGTTTACCTCCTTTCTTCGCTCGGCGAGTAATGGCGAATGCTCCACTCTCGCTATCCAGGACGGCCACGAGTGGGGTGTCTTGCAGCATGAGAGACAAAGCTTCTGAAAGCAGATAGTCGCCTTCCACGCGTTTGGTCTTCAATCCGGCCATCGTTCCTGGAACGAACATAATGTCCGCCTCCCCTTGAAGCGCGGCCAACATCAATGCTTGAGCGGCGTCCCCCGGCGGTATCGAGAAGCGTATCTTTTCTTCTTCTGCCAGCATAATGTGGGCCGCGCTGCCGATAAAGACACTCAATCCAAGAATGGCGCGAGCAACGGCCGTACGTCTCGAAAAACGAATTCGGGGTAAGACAGAGACCATCAAAGGGCATAAGAGTAACAATCTGTTACTCTTTGGGTCGTTTGAGCTGACAAATCGGGTTAAAAAGGAAGCATTTTTCACACACGGTAGACCTGCGGCGCGTTTCGCTTCCGTTCGGAGTAAAGTTGCGGAAACCAAACTCGTTAGTCGAAGCTCTCGAAACGCTCAAGCCTATTGAAGCCTGATCGAGCGTTCGCTCGTTTACTCCACCCAGAAATGGGGCGCGTTTCTTTTTGTCGCTGGTCATTGCTGCTGGTGCAGCGAAATCCGGCTGAAGCCGGTACTCCAACAAGCAGCGCTCGTCGCTGGAGTCCCGCCTTTAGGCGGAAGCATAAAACTGGGAGACTGATCAAAACTTAACCACGGAAAGAAACGAACCCCAGGAAATGCTTGGACGTATATTGTATTTGTATTAAATGTTTTGATTTAGACAGGATACGAAGAAAGACAATGCCCCCAGAAGAATCGGAAGAAAATATTTGGTTTAGGAAAAAGCTTCTCCCGCACGAGCCCTTTCTTCGCAACTGGCTTCTCAGCCGCTACTCGAATGAAGCCGAGGTGGACGACATAATCCAAGATGCTTATCTACGCGTAATGCAAGCGAAGGAGCGCTGTGACATGCAATCTCCTAAAGCCTACCTATTCGCTACCGCTCGAAATATCGCCGTTAACCGAGTGCGACGATCGAAGATCATTCAATTCGATTCTTTAACTGATTTCGATTTTTCAAACGTCTTAGATGAAATGGAACCCGTCTCAGAGTCGATAGCCCTCAATCAGGAACTCGAGATTCTAAATAAAGCTATCGAGTCTCTCCCCAATCGATGCCGCCAAATTTTCACGCTGAGAAAATTGTATTCCATGCCGCAGAAGGAAATCGCGGAAAAGCTGGGAATATCCGTCAACACCGTCGCGGCCCAATTGAAAATCGGCTACCGAAAATGCGTCGAATTCATGGAGTCGCATGGCTACCATTAAACGAATGCCCGAAGAGCCCAACAGTCCCCTTTCCAAAGAAGACCGCTTGATCGACGAAGCGGCTCTCGATTGGGTCATAAAGCAAGATGCCGGCCTGTCCCCAGAAAATCAGGACGCTTTCTTCGACTGGCTAGCAGCGAATCCGAAACACGGCGAATTTCTCGCTCGGCATCAGCGGAAATGGAAACGCCTCGATTATCTCACGCAATGGCGTCCCGAACATAGTGAAGAAGCGAATCCGAACCTGATCCTTGGCAAAAGATGGAAACGGCCGAAAATCGCATGGATTAGCGGGCTCGCTGCAGCGGCTTGCGCAGCGTTCGCGCTTCTATTGCTCTACAATCACAATGAATACAACGGTAACGCCAGTGGAATCCTCCCGACGACGGGAACCATCGCAAGCGGCTACCAATGGAACCAGCTGGCGGACGGCTCGGTTATCGAATTAAACGGCGGAGCTCAGGTGGAGTACCGATTCGACAGGAATGAGCGTCGTTTGCAAATGCTTTCGGGAGAAGCCCACTTCATCGTCGCCAAAGATCCCCTACGACCCTTTACGGTCAACGCGCGCGGCACTCAATTAAGAGCTGTCGGCACTGCATTTAACGTCAACTTATTGGACGACTCTGTGGAAGTCCTCGTTACACACGGAACAGTAGAACTAATGTCGCCAATCACGAGTAAAGATAATTTCGATACGCGTATCCAATCATTGGATCCTCCATCGAAGCTAAAAGCAGGAGAACGAACCACAGTCTCATTGATAGGAAATTCGATCGCGCCAGTTAAAGACACGCCATCGGAGGATACACTAGAGTCAATCCTCGCCTGGAAGCACCAAACGCTTGAATTCAACGCCACGCCAATAGTTCAGATCATCGAGAGTTTTAGCCGCCATAACGCCATTTCGATTACGATTGCAGACCCCGAGATCAAGGAACTGCCCCTTACTGCCAAATTTAGATCGGATAATATAGAAGGCTTTCTGCGATTGCTCGAGCTCACCATGCCGATCGAGGTAATAGAACAAGCGAACGGCGACTTCAAACTGACCAAGAAATCCTGATACGGGCTTTAAGGACTTTGTCCGCTATCACGAAGGTATTGAGGTGATGGAGCAACCGTTCCAGATTCTCAGAAAATAAGTGACTTCATCTCGATTCAAGCCGTGCCATCCGGTTGACTTTCCAGCGCGATCTCTAATGTGACATCTAGGATCTCATTCGATTCCATACCCAGGGACGTCTCCTTTCATAAGAGGCCATCTTCCGTGATCACGCTTCACAGGCTTTTCGTCCACAGACACGATCACCCATTCATCCTGGTCTGCAAAAACATCATATTTGATAGATGAACCCTCTGGCCACTGAAACTCCCCCTTCAATTTCGAAGAATCCGCATTGGCGACAACAAACTTCATCGCCTGATCCGCCAACTCGCCTTCAAAAGGCAGCAGGCAAAAAAGCCCTAAGTCATTAGTCGAATGAACAACGATTCTCTGGCTTGATCTCTCGTAGAAAGACCATCCCTCAAGTTCCAGGGATGGTATCCAATCTTCCGGCACATGAACAGGTCCTGCAGCCACCGCGAACCGGCGATGCACTCCGGTGTTATTCCACTGGCGATGGGTATCTCCCGGCCCTGCAACATGCAACACTTCCTTCAGATCCATAGCGCCATCTTCAAGCAATAGCGTCGTCGGTCGCGCGACGGCATCCTTCAGCACGACATTCGCTACTCCGCCCGCCGAAATCAGATAGCCTGGACCGCCCGAATAAATCTCGGGAGAACCGTCGCTGCCATGCCCGATTTGAACGAAGTATTCGTCAGGCTTGGACATGACCCAATCGAAAACCGCGTCGGAAGGACGATACGAGGTCAAGCCCACCCACATGGCATGCTGGGCTCCATGACGGATAGCCAAGCCTTCTACTCCGGCCAGGCTCATCCATCCCTTCATCACCCCGGTATGATAATCGCTATCCAAGTTCGTTTCTCTCACTCTAGCGGGGTGCCTTCGAAAGGGAGGAAACCGGCGCAGCGAGAGACTTCCTAGGGCATAGTCCCAGTTCATTCGATCAAGAACGCGCCGGGCAGCATCGCTGACCGGTCCTTCCGCGAATGAGGCGAGGTTAATCAAGGGACGAAGCGTGTATCCGACGTAAGGAATTGAATTATACTCGTGAATACCAGCTCTCTCCATCCCTCCTAGGTACCCGAGTAGAAATGCCTCTAGACCGTTCTTAACGTTGTCGTAGAACGGGTCGGAGTTTCCACGCTGCGCGATCCATTTATTTGTCAGATACCTTGATGACTCTGTCATCAGGATGTGGTTTTCGGTATCCTTTACCGGCAACAATCCAAGACTCCAGGGAGGCCTTACGACTGGATCCCCTCCTTTTTCGGTCATGAGTTCGTTGACTATGTGTTCTACCGTTTCGGAGAACAAAACATCTGGCTGGTCGCCAAAACTATAAAGGATCAGCGTCAGCCCGTGGAGAGTAAAGTCGTAGTCATGATAAGATCCTACCTTTCCCCACGGCTTCGCTTCTCGCAGGATCTTGTTGACACGTTCAACATCCTTCCCCGCAGCCAAATGCGCGATCAGGGGATCGACCTGCTTGTTTCCGAATTCCAGATTCTCGCTGTACTTCTTGACCTCATTTTCTACAACATAGTCCAACAACGCAGACCGATTCGCCCATTCGCGAGTACGCTCGGAAGGAACAGCGATATTGCCGAAATTCAAATCGACCGATCCGTGTGTCGTTATACTTAAATTCGAGAGATAGATCCATGCCGTGGCATAGAAGGCCACCAGCAAAACAGCCAAACTGAGCGCCACCCATTTCAGTATTTTGCGTAGCAATTTCATACTATTCTACTCGTAATGTAGATTCACTCAATCATGAGGATCAGACTGTTCAACAACTCCAAACAGCCCTGTTCCGACCTCTCATGTTATAAGTGCCTACGAAGCGTACGCCTCGTTCGGAAAGACGGTCGAAAAGCAGCGAAATAGCAAAATAGTCATTTTTTACGCGCATGGGTGATTTTCAGAACTACCGGGTTCGGCCACGTTCGGTCATTATATATGCGCTGGGCTCTCATTGCCGTTATTTCGAGCTGGCCGTCTCGCATCTCCCATCGCGTTTGCGGAATAATCTCCGGCTTGTATTCAAGAACCTGATCGTTCTGCCCGAGCACGGTGACCTTGCTCTTTTTCGTAGTCTTGATGGAATTCAGCCTGAACGCCCTCCACTCGCCATAGCGCCATTCCAGATTAGTCACGAAAACATATACGGTATCCTCTTCTTTCGCGCGCGTGAACCATAGGTCGCCTTCGCGAAAGACGTCCCAAGGCCGCACGTCGTAAATCGCTTCACGATTGATAGCCATCCAGGCCGCGATTTCACGCAGTATGGACTCCTGCTCGATCGGTATCTCGCCATTGGGCTTGGGCCCTATATTAAGTAGCATCGTTCCGCCTTTCGCTCTGGTCTCGATAAGCGAATTGATCCACTGCGTCCCGTCGCGATAATACTCATTAGTCGGCTTGTAGTGCCACGATGTACCCATGGTGAAGTTCGCTTCCCAGGGCTCGTTCTTCATAGCCTCCGGGAGGGATTGGCCAGTGGACGGCGCAATTTCGGGAGTTGAAATGGCGCCGCGCGTCACCAGGCAATCGGGCTGCAGCTGCCATATATACTCTTTCAGTCCGCCGTCCCGCATTCCGTGGATGCCGTCTATGAAGAACACGTCGATGTCGCCATAGTTCGTAAGAAGCTCGCGAACCTGAGCCTTGTTCAATTCCATGAGTTCTGGATTATTCGGCGGCAAGGCCTCGGGGCGCACCCGGCTGATCAGCATGCCTTGGCGATAGAACTCCGAGAAGTCGTCGGGAGAGAAGTAAAAGCCGACCTTCAGTCCCTGAGCCCGAAAAGCGTCGACCAGCTCCCTGGTAACATCCTCGCCATAGGGCGTGTTCGCGATATCGAAGTCCGTCGTATTCGTGTCGAACATACAGAATCCCGAATGGTGCTTCACCGTGAACACGACGTACTTGAAGCCTGCCACCCTAGCCAGCCGCGCCCACTGGTCCGGATCGTACTTCCTGGGATTGAAGGTCTGCGGCAGCTCCTTGAAGAAAAATTCGTTGTACGCATCGTCCGCTCCGACTAACGAGTGGCTTATCACGGTACCGATTTGACTATCGACGCTCCAATGTATAAACAATCCAAACCCGGCATCCTTGAGCCATTCCAGTCGCTCCGGTTTATTTTCAGCGCTTACGTTATATAGGTTCGTTAGAATCACTATAATCAGTGCCAGTATATTGAGTCTTATCTTAGAGACAGCCCAATAAGTATCCAAAGAGGTGGAACGCGGCGTCCTCGACGCGTTTTTACATTGGTTGAACGCGAGTCGAAGACGCCTCGCGCCGCCTTCGGAAATCGAATTACTGGACTGTCTCTTAACCATCGGGAGCATTGGAAATGGATTATTCATTTCTAAATCGTTTTAAGTATAACCGATTCAACACGCCTGCCATCCCAGGCCGTAGCCAGTATTTCACTACCCTTATCTATATCGACCATACCGGTCGATTCGACACGACCTTTCTGGTCGCTACGCGTTCCACGCAATGGAGCGCCGCTCGGGACAGCAAAACGCACATCGGCATTGGCGAGTGTCTTGAATGCAGGTAAATACGATTTTGGAGTTCGCCCAGTCTCCGATACCGATGTTTCTAAAGACGAACCACCTCGTGGCTCACGGCTTGGAGCGTCGATCATGTTCCGTATCCGCAAACCGATTGCTGGGTCTTCCTGATGAGGGTCGAATTCCATCTCCAGAAAATTCCAGTAGTAGGGACTCCCCTCTTCGTGCCCTTCCAACTGAGGATTTTTATAGAATTCGTGATACAAAGCGTGGATCTCAAGATCACGGTCATCGACATCCTTCATCCGTGGCCCGAAACCCGGAATCACAGCTCGCCCGCCTCTTCGGCCAATGGGTCCAAAGCTGCATTCTATGATATTGTGCTCGAGGTTCTTCATAATGCATCCATTGTGCACATCGCCATAAACCGTCACCACGCCATCACGAGAACCAAGGAGCTCGAGCACGCGATCGGCACCCGCCTTTACCCAACCCGCGTAGTCCGCCACTACACGGTCGCGTTGGTCGAATTTTTTCGGATGATCCTTACTTGCATCCGCACCCGTCCAAATAGTATTCATCCCGTTGATACCTGTCAGACAGATCAGCTTCGATGAATCCGTCGCGATCAACTCCTGCAGCCAAGCGAATTGCTCCTCTCCCAGCAGACTGCGCGTTGGATCCGTCCGGTCGTAGAGATTTTTGAATGCTCCCCACCCAGCGTCATCCCAGATATCGACATCTTGAGAACTTCGCCACAAGCGAGAATCGAGGATCGCCAAAGTGAAATCGCGATTCGGCATCTTCCAAGCCCGCCACTTTTTAGGATTCTCCAGCGGATCCACTACCTCCGCCCCGGTCACTAAATGATGGACGATCTGGAAGTTCCTCCTCATGTACTCCGGATCCTGCCCCAAGCCCTTGAATTTGCGTATGGCGATCTGCTCCGGCCCTTTAACGTCATCCATCCCATAGTCGTGATCGCCAGGATTGATAACATTCCAATGCCGCATAAACTGCCACCGACTCGTCGGTCCGCAAATGGAGTCTTCCACGACCTTATACGCATCGTCAGTACTTGGCGGATACAGCTCAAGCTCCATGTACCAAACATCATCTTCCCAAACCATGATCTGAAAATCGTAGTCCTCGAAATGTCGATACGCTCCGATTGTCGGTTGATCGCGAAAATGCCATTCATCTCCGCCTCCAAGAATCCGATAGCCGTCCTCCGTCTTTTGCTGCAGGCCACTGGTTATCGCATGGCAACTTAAACCGCATAGCTTGTAGGGGGCGGTCAACTTCGGTAGCCGTCCTACGTAAGCGCCGCTAGAGGGCACATCGCCGACCAATCCCGTTCCCGGACCCACTGCGGAGGTTCCGATTCTTCCATCGGCAGTTACATCGACACCATCTTTCCAAACCGTATAATACAAAGTCTTCTCATTCGGAGCGAAGGGCAAAGTCGCTTCCATTACTGAGGTGTTTCTTCGGAAGTCGTTACTTACGATTGGAGCCGCTCCAGCTACCGGTACTTTTAGCCAACCGGACTCAGGCGAATCTGTGTCGGCAATTCGAATTTCAGCTTGAGAACCATCCGTATCGAAAATTCCGATAAACCGCACACGCCATTTGCCATCGACAAGCTTGAGAGTGTCTCCGAGAGGATAGCAGCTAAGGCAGTCAGCTTGGCCGGGCTTTCGCCGATCTTGCTCATCAGCTGTAACCTCGAATTGATTGACTTCAAAATCGATCAGTCCGCGACCAGCGATTCCCGCAAAACCCTCCAGGGCAGAACTTGGCATCAATTGACTTAGGTTTACCTCGCCTCTTGGAGCACGCAATGTCGCGCTCAATTCGCTCATACTGTCTTTTGCTGGACGAACTTTAAGCAAAATCTCAATACGGTCACCCTCCTTGAGACCACCCAAGACCTTTTGCGAGGCCGTTCTACTACCGCCTCTTCCCATTTTTCCAAGGAGGCTGAATTCCGCTTGATCGGTACAAACAGCCTGGGTGATGTGTCTGATCTTGCGATGGCTTTCCAAAAGGCTCTTGGCCCCAAGCGCGATTCCGAAATAGCCGTATCCATCTTGATACATCTCCCAAGTGTCTTTGTCCTCTTTTCCAGGAGAAGAACGATCTGCCAAATAGGTAAAACTAGCGCGTATCTCGTATTCCCTTGTCAAATACCAGTCATTGCGATAGACAATCCCAACCGGCTGCGAGGGATCGTACTCCGTCTCGAACATTTCACCTTTGGTCGCCGAGTGAAACGGAAATCCCGTACGACGCGCTCGATCTCCTACATTAACCAAGCGCCTTCGCAATGCTCCGCCTTTAATCTGCCAGTATCCCGGGTTCAGCGACTCCCAGTCCCTCCCCAAGACCAGGCTATTCGGTATGGAAAACATTGGTTTCGTCGAACCACTTGAAACATTGGCAAGCAATCTTCCGGCAGGAGCGGCAGCCAAGGCAACCGTCCCGATTGCGCTCGCTCCCGTAACCAGAAAATCGCGACGATTCACATGTGCCGACGAAGATTTCTCCAAGTCTGATTTCGAACTCATTCTACCCATTTACCTCGTTTCAGATTATCGATTTACGCTTCTGCCCCCTGGATTCTTCTGTGGGAGCTTGGAGACGAATCGCGATCAATAGAGTATCCACTCCCGTTATCTACTCGCAACTCCTTTGATTCGGAAACTCCACGCATGCTCTCCAGGTAGATCGCTAGGGGGAACGATGCGAAGTCCACGGTCCGTGAGGCTCCATTTTATCAAGGCATTTGATCCCAAAAGGGAAATCTCTTCGACCTCGAACCCCTTCGAGTTATCGCGATCCATTTCGACAACGAAGGGACCAGTCGGCTTATCAAAGACGATTGCGTAAAGCGCGTCGTCCTTCGTAGTAAATCTGATATTCGGATCCTTCTGTTTCGCAATCTTCCAAGGCCGCGTACCGTAGATCGAATCTCCATTCACATCCAGCCACTTCCCCATAGCCAGCAAACGCATCTGCATTCCATCGGGAATGATTCCATCAGCCCTCGGACCAATGTTCAGCAAGAGATTGCCGTTTTTACTTACAACGTCGCAAAGGAGATGAATCAGCTCCGTCGGACTTTTATATAAATCGCCTACCTCCTCCGCCTCCAAATAACCGTAAGAAGTACCAAGCGTCGCAGGATTCTGCCACTTGGTGGAGATGCTTTCCAGTTCCAAATTATCCGCCTCTCGAAAACCTACTCCAAGCGGCCAATTATGGGCCCCATCTGGCCCTTTATTGTTAACATACACATCCTTGCCCCAGCTTTCCGCAGCATTGTAATAGTCGGCAATCATCCGCTGCAAAGCGGTATGAAAATTCCGAATATCCGGATGATTGTACTCTTCGCACCAACGGTCATGAAAGACGGGAACATGGTCGAGCCACATTAAGTCGGGCTTGTATTTGCGCTCTATTTCTTTCCAACGAGCAACATACTGATCGACGAAATCTTCATCGATCTGGAAAGGTCCATAGAGAGATTTCGCTTCCGGAACCCTTCCCATCTCCTCGGCCACATCCGGATGGGGAGGACTCGCTTGCGCGTATCGCTCCAAGGCGAAGAATCCATTGTGACGCTCCCGGTGGTAAGATGGCGCATATTTGAGGCCCTTGGTCCGAACCGCCTTGCCCAAATCGCCCACAAGATCACGCATCGGTCCGGTCTTGGTAGCCGCCCAGGGGGTCAGCTCCGAATCCCACATGGCGTAGCCGTCGTGGTGCTCTGCAGTCATCACCACGTACCGCGCGCCCGCTTTGCTGAAAAGAACCGCCCATTCATCAGGATCCCAATCGCTGGCTGTAAACAGCGGCACGATATCCTTATAGCCGAACTCGGGCGGATGCGCTCCGAAACGCTCCTCGATTAGCGGGTAGTAGTGCTCGGAATCCCGATACATTTGCTTGGGAATGTGCTCCGCATACCCTACTCCCCCTTCGCTGTATCCAACTACACTATACGGTCCCCAATGGATGAATATGCCGAACTTGCCGTCATCAAACCATTGAGGTATCGGCTGAGTTTTCAGCGATTCCCAAGAATAATCGAATTTCTTTTCCTCGCTACGTTCTTCTCCTACGCTTAGCTGAGCGGCAAAGCTGAATACTGCCAGTCCAACTACTAGGGACAGCTTTCCCCCCAGGAGACTACTAATTTTAGTATATATCATATAGACTCTTTAATGCTAACGCCGATCTCTAAATCCGCTTCTTCATTAAGAGCCCCCTCCAATTCGAATTGAAGGGGGCTGATTTGTAACGTAAATAAAAGCGGCGATATTTATCTATAGCTCTGTAGAAAGAGAGAATAGAACCTGACGCGCCTCGCTAGTCCCAGCCCGCGAACGAACGAAGAACTCGTCGGTCACGTTGTCGATGTTGATTCCAAACTCGAAATCACGATCGCCCATATTAAACGGGAAGCGGGCGAAGAGATCGAAAGTGGTGTATCCATCTTCCGTTACAAGCGAGTTTGAGATATTTCCGAATTGCTGAATAGGTCCATCCGCGAAGACCATACCTCCTCCGAAACGCGCTCCCTCGAGGGGTCCCTCTTTGACTGTATAACTATTGAATAAGGTGAATCGATGCGGAGTCGCGCCCTCCAATTGCAATCCCGTAGCAACTTCCCCGACAACCTTAGCATCGATATAGCTATAGGAAGCTACGATATTCCAATTGGGGACCGGGTTGTAGAAGAGCTCGAATTCGAATCCTTCGCTCAGATCGTCCGTGATCGCTGTATCGTTAATAAACGTCACCGGATTATGATCGCTGCGAAATACGTTGCTTTGCTCGATACTAAACAAAGCGACAGATCCACTGAGCTTTCCGTCACCCACGCCGTCGAATTTGAGACCTACTTCAATGGCCTCACTGGTCTGGGGGCCGACAAATTCACCGGTATTGGGATCAATTGTATTCTGCGGACGGAAGGCATCCGCCCAGCTTCCAAACGCGCTCACGTGAGGGTTGATACGGTGCACGGCTCCAAATTGAAAATTCACATCGCTGCCTGAAACGGACCCGCTCTCTGCTCCACCGAGGAGGGTTGAACGTTGCTCGAGATCTATGTGGCGGACACCAAAAAGCACATTCGATTTGCCCTCATTGAAAAATATGTTATCAGTCGCGTAGAAAGTAGTCACCTCTTGGATACTACGGTCATTCTGATTGCTTCGCACACCAAAAGTTCGGAGTTCCTCTAGGCTTGGTACATCCTCTTCCCAATACCTCACTGTTCCCGAAAGGATTTCATCCTTGCTCAGAAAATCCCGGAAGACCTTTCCGGTGCGGGCTTCAAGCTCTCTTCTGATCGCGGACTCAGCGGCGTTTGTAGCTCTCAATCGATAAGTTCCTCCACTGTTATACCGCTCCGACCTACGGACCCCAAGCAATACTTGATGCCTTACACCCCCCGATTCGAACTGAAACGTGTCGTTAAGCGTGTGCACCTCATCCCGGCCTCGAAAATCGTCCAGCGCGTCAAGTCCACCGGCTACGCCATCGGTGCCAAACGTATTAAACTCTCGGAAAGTGGTTATATTATGCAAATCATGAAAGTTATACTTGTACTGCAAGTTGTGGTTATCGCTGAAACTGTGCCGAAAACCTAAAGACATCCAATAGTTGTCGTGATCCATGATGTTTTCCGCCGTGGAGGATACATAGTCCTCTGGCAAAAAAGTGTTATTATAGCGCGCGGTAGCCTCGCGAATACCATCTACTGTGTCGTCTGTATCGCCATCTCCATTCAAGTCAGTAGCGATACGCTCGAAACCCCAAGTCGCGCGTTGCGTTGGAAATCCGGTTACTTGATTCTGCGCGAGTACAAAGTCAAATTCGGTGTCATCGGCAATCGCATACGTTCCGGAAAGGCCTTTAAAGTCGTGCTGTTGCCCACCTACCAATCTCCAGCCATCGAACTCTTTGTTGTCCGACATGACGCGAAGGCCGAGCTTATCATCCATGGCTCGCAAAGTGTAGTCCAGCTTCAACTGGCGCCACGCCCCGTCGCCGACTATGGCCTTTACTTTACCACCCTGTACGGAGCTAGGTTTCTTGCTGATCACATTGACCAGGCCCCCTGGTTCAGCCTGACCATAGAGGGTATTTGGACCTTTCACGACTTCGATTCGATCAACCATTTGCATGGGTAGGACCGCTCCACCAAGAACGCCATCTACAAGCATCGTGCTATTTCTGAAGCCACGGATAGCGAAAATCTGAGGATTGGTGCGTCCGTTGTGATTCCTGCCTGTTTGAGAAATGGAAGCATTGTAATCCAAAGCATGCGTGAATTCGCCGATGTGACTGTCTTCCAGAAAATCCGATGTTACTACATTGATGGCCATCGGCAAATTGATAAGCGGAGTATTCAAGCCCGTGGCTGAGATCGTGTTGGTAGCCGTATAGCCTTCGGTATTGGTAACAACAAATGGATCGAGCTCGAAGACTTCGTCGTCATCTTGGGCGAACGCATATGTCGCTAATAAGGCGCTACAAAAGAGCGCCATCCACTTCAGATAAGCAGGGATGATAAGTTGTGGGTAAACCATGTTTTTCATGTTCTTAATGTAGTTTGAGGGGTTATACGTTACGCTTCCTGAACGAAGCGCATGTGGGAATCTCTCTGAGATGAACGCCCCCTAGGATAGCGCCTGCCAAATAGTCGCCTATCCTCATTTTTTAGGATGCCTCGCTTTCTGTTTACCACGTACAATCTCTTGGCAAAGAAAAGCATGTTGCGCCAGCTCTCGAATTTCTTTTAATATCCAAGGAGATGCCCCGCATTCGAATGATCCCCTTAATCCCCCTGCTGACTGCGACCGTCCTCGCCTCGGCAGAGAGCGAGGCGCTCCTCGACAAAATGTCGCTTTCGGAGCTTGAACAGCGACTAGTCGCCATCGACGAAGAACTAGAACAACTCGCCAAATATAGCCTTCGAAGCGGACTTGGGTCAAAAGGATTTCGGTCCAGCAGCCATCCTGATCCAAATCACACGGAGTGGATTGAGATCGATTTGCGCAAGAAAAGTATAGTCGATCAAATCGCGTTAGTCCCCTCCATCTTGCGCGACTCGAAAGAGGGATTCGTAGCCGAGAGCTTTCCACTGGAATTTCGGATAATCGCAGGAACCATGGACAACAAGGAAGAGATTGAAGTCGCCAAATTCAAAGCCGACGACCGCTTGTTGCCACGGATAGCGCCTTTTGTTGCCAATCTTCCAAACGTCGTTGCGGATTGGATACGCATCGAAGCCACAGTATTGAGTCCCCGAGGTTTCGAAGGAAGGTACTATCTTCAGCTAGCTGAAATATTCGTCTTCAGTGGCCTCGATAACGTAGCCCTTAGACGACCCGTCGCGATCCCTGAATACCCGACTCAAAATACGAATGCTTGGAACAAAAACTTTGCCGTCGACGGGTTCGTTCCCTATCTGATGGATGCCGCCCAAGGAGAAAAAAGTATCTCGTTCGTGGGCCTTCCAGAGGAGCAACCCGTGTTCCTCATCGATTTAGGCAAACCATACGCCCTGACCCAAATCAATCTACACACCGTTGAACAAAGCACCACCATTCCGCTCTTCGCTCCGGGAGACTTCGGCCTTCCCAGAAGGCTAGTCGTAGAGGGAGCCAATCGGGAGGATTTCTCCGATGCCAAGGTTCTTCTCGACTACCGACGAAACAATATAAAAGACATTGGTCCCATTACCACTCTACCCTTCGCCGAAACTCGCTGTCGCTTTATTCGTCTAACAGCAGAACCGCAGGTAGAATCCAGTTCCGAAAATGCCACGCCTCAAAGAGTCGGTTTCGCGGAAATAGAGCTTATTTCAGAAGGTCGCAATGTTGCTCTAAACAAGAGCGTGAGCACCAACTTAGTAGCGGCGGAAAGCCCGCTAAGATCAAAAGACACATTGACGGACGGCCTGAACTATTACGGACAAATTTTGCCAACTCGAACCTGGATGGAACAATTGGCGCGGCGACACGATCTCGAAACCGAACGGCCCCTAATCGTATCTGAATTGGATGAACGCTACGCGCGTCAAAAAGCGTATCTGAATCGTACCTACTGGCTAGTGGCTCTGTTGGGTGGAGCGATCATCGCCATTATTCTGATCGATCGGATCATTCGCTTGCGCCAGATCGCATCGATCAAAGAACGCCTGGCCGCCGACCTGCATGATGAATTGGGGGCAGACCTTCACACGATCGGCCTGTTAAGCGACCTGGCAGAGGAATCCAAGCGCTCTCCGGATGAGCTAGCAATGCTTCATAAACGTATTCGAAATCTAACTATGCAGTCCGGCAATGCCCTGCGCCATTGTACCGACATGCTCGAAGCCTCGAAAAGCGACGTGAGCATCAAGGAGAATATATATCAAGCGTCTCGCCGGATCATGGCTAAGCTCGAAAATAGCATTTCAATCGAGGGAGAAGAGTACCTAAATGAACTCAAATCGAAGACCCGTTTCGACTTGTGCCTCTTCTACAATGAGTGCCTCGTGAATATAAGCCGGCACTCGGGCGCTTCCAAATTCACCACGAAACTCAGAGCTGATAAAAGCAATGTTCTTCTAGCGGTGAGCGATAATGGCCGAGGTATTTCGAATTCGCACATAAACGGAGTTCCCAAGTCGCTCAAACGCAGAGCGCGATTGCTAGGCGCCAAAGTCTCGGTCGAGAAACCTGACTCGGGCGGAACGCGCATCAACTTGAAACTGAAAACTCGAAAATGGGGCTTCCGAAAATAATGCCGGAATCGACAAATAAAATCCAGGTCATGCTAGTAGAGGACCATCCCGAGTATCGCGAAGTTATCGAACTCGCCCTAGGAAAAGACCCCCAATTCAACTTGCACAGCCAGTTCGGAATCGCTGAAAGAGCGCTTCGCTGCTTACAGGAGCTCAAATCCGGCGACCAACCCGACGCCATCCTGCTAGACTTGAACCTGCCCGGCATATCCGGCCTCGACTCGATTAGCTGGTTCAAAGACTATGCGCCGGAATCTAAAATCATCGTCCTCACCCAATCCGATAGAGAGGCAGACATACTAAAAGCGATAAAGCTCGGGGCTTCGGGCTACCTCTTGAAATCCTCTTCGGTCGCCCAAATCAAGGAAGGTATCCAAACCGTCGCGACAGGAGGCGGATCGCTGGACTCCGGCTTAGCAACCTTTATCCTCAAGACCATTAAGGCGAATCTGCCCGAAACGGGGATAGAACACGCGCTTTCCGATCGAGAGATGGACGTCCTCAAACTTCTCGCGGAAGGCTATTTGAAGAAAGAGATAGCAACCATACTCGGGATCAGTAACACTACCGTCGTCACTCACGTGGCCCACATTTACGAGAAACTCGATGTCCGAAACGCCCCAGCTGCGGTTTCCAAAGCTTACCGCGCAGGAATATTCTCTCCGGGGAATATTGAGTAGGGACTATTCGTATTTCGCTTCACCCGCCATCAGCGCCGCCCTTATAGCCGCGGTCCAGATACGATACCCTTTATCATTCAGATGAAGACGATCTTCCACGAAGACATCGTCCATGACCTTGCCATCGGTATCCATGAGAGGTGTCGCGATATCTATGTAGGATAGTTTATCATTTCGAGCGGCCATCTCCAAGAAGAGCTCATTGGTCTCCTGGGCCTTGTCCCACTTGTCTAGCCGCGCCAGGCTCGGCTTAACAGAGATGATGTAGACGCGCGTCCGCGGCAGAACCTCATGGATTGCAGAGATGATTTGCTTTAGCTCATCGGCGATCTTGGCAGGCGGTACGCCGTAGGATCCACTATCATTGTCCCCTTCATAAATGACGACCGGCTCTTGGTTTGTAGGGTATGATGATACGATCAACATAGTACAGGGCATCAGCCATCGTGCTTCCGCCGAATCCTCGCGGAATTACTGTCAGAAGAGCCAAGTCCTCCTTGATAGTCGGATGCCAACGCCGGATGCTCGAGCTGCCGGTAATGACGATAGCGCCTTCCGGAGGCATCATCATCTTGTCCTCCTTTTCGAAAGCAGAGATATCTTTTTCGAAGCGTAGCGGGTCAATGGGACGAGCCATCGAAGCAACGTCGAAAAGCAAGGATAGCGAAAATATTAAAGATAACTTTCTCATCTCATTTTCCAATTTCTTTAGCAGGCAGCGAAAACCGAGTGGTGATGCATTTCATAGCCTAATCCTAAAGTACGCTAAAGCCCGTCCATCACAGGAATCCCTTCAATGGGTCTGATCGTGATGTCCCTATAGAAGACTTCCGCTCCCTCGGATTGGATTTGGATCTTGCCTTTCGTCAACGCCACGAGCTCGCCGTTCACGTACTGGCCAATATCGGTAAGATGCATATTCTTTCGTCCATTGACGACATGGATGCTCTCTCTGCCGTAAGCGTAGACATCCAATCGATTCCACTCTCCGTTTTCCTTCTCGAAGTCTTCGGATTTCTGGCAATAGCGACTGTTGCCGGATTGCTGTATCCCCTTAAACTCCGCTTGAGGATTATATTGAAATTTCCCATCCTCCAGCTGAACAGCCCTAACGTTGGCGGCGGTCAAGTCCACGCACCATAAATCGCCCGTATCTCCTTCTTGGACCTGTATTTCCACTGATCGCATCCACACGCGTCCAGCCGCTCCTTCCTTTCCAACGGAGTGATAGAGAACGCCGCTATCCCGTTTCTTATCTTCGCGAGGCGGGTATCTCTTTTCTCCCCACTTGAACTCCATGCTCAAATGGAAATTTTCGAATTCTTGCTCGGTAACGAGGATGCCAAATACTTCGCCGGAAATACGAATAGCGGACTCCCCATCTTCTTCCACCACCGTAAAGACATTCAAAGGATCTTTATTCAATCCAATGGGCTCTATATATTTGCCATCTTCTTTTTTCAGACCCTTTACCTCCGAGCTGGGTTCAGGTTCTCGCTGATAAGTATACCAACCGCTCAGATCTTTTCCATTAAACAAAGAGACGGCATAGTCCGCATGTTTAGTATCTATAGCTGTATTGGAAATTGATTCTTTTGCCGCATTACAGGAAGACAGCCCTGTCATTAGAATTATGGCCAAAACTCTAATGAAAGGCATTTTAATCTTATCTTTATAGTCTTTCACTTTTCTAAACTAAACACGCCTCTCGCTCTGATATCTTCTGAACTGGAACCTATAAGGACTTCAAAATCGCCGGGCTCTACTACCCAGTTCATAGCTTTATCTAACAACTCTAGGTCCTCCGGTTGAAGCTTGAACTTCACCGTTTTACTCTGCCCCGGCTCGAGCGTCACTCTTTCAAAACCTCGCAATTGGGTTTCATAAACGGTCACGCTGCTAACGACATCTTTTATATACAGTTGCACCACTTCATCTCCCTTCATCTTGCCAGTATTGGCCACATCCACTGATACCTTGATCTCTTGGCGAGTCTTGCCTTTTTCGGGATTGATTTTGAGATTCGTGTATTCAAAAGATGTATAACTCAACCCATAACCGAAAGGAAAGAGGGGACCTACTACAGAGGTATTGCCCACTCCATTCGGGCCCGTTACTGGCTGCCCTGCGTGCGAGCCCGGCTTAAAGGGGAAGCTCAGCTGCACTTGCCCGATTGACTTTGGGAAGGTCACTGGAAGCTTACCTCCAGGGTTGTACTCTCCGAATAAGGTCTGCGCGATCGCTTCGGGACCTTTCACGTTCGGGAACCAAGCTTCGAGTATGGCGGGAATGTATCGGTTCTCCCAATTTATGGTGAGTGGCCTTCCGTTGATAAGGACCAGCACCATTGGTTTTCCGGTCGCCTTAAGGGCTTGCAGCAATTGCAGTTGCCTTCCGGGAAGCTCCAGAGCGGTCCTCGACCTGCTTTCCCCGCAGCGTTTCTCATCTTCTCCCATCACGGCGATCACCACATCCGACTTCTTGGCTTTCGCCACTGCTTCATCTATAAGCTTCTGTTCTTTGTCTGTAAGCGGTGTCGGAATGATTTCACTTTCCGGCCAAGTTGCATCCACGACTTCACTACCAAGAGCAAAGTCTACTTTGGCTTTGTTCCCCACGTAGCCTTGAATGCCTTCCAGCACATTGGTAATGACCATGTTCTGCGGACCGTACCGGCTTACGTATACCGTCTTGTCGACCGCCAATGGGCCCGTCACAAGGATGTTGTCCAAAGACTTCAGGTTCAGTGGAAGCGCCTTGTCCTCGTTCTTGAGCAGAACCAGTGACTGTCTTGCCATTTCCAATACAAAGTCCTCCGTCCCCTGCGCCACTATCGTGTCTGCGGCTTTCGTGTCTTCCACGTAGGGCTGATCGAACAGTCCCAATTCGAATTTCACCCTGAGCACGTCCCGCACGTTTCTATCCAGGGTGCTCATGGAAAGCTTCCCCTCGTTCACCAGCTCCCGAAGGGGGAGTATATAATCTTCGGGCGGAGTAAAGTGCGTCCGTACATTCAAACCCGCTTCGGCAACCTGCCTAACCGCTTCCTTATAATCGCCCGCTACGCGATGCTTGGACTCTACAAATTCCACGGCCTCGCTGTCGGAAACCACATAGCCTCGAAAGCCGAACTTCTGGCGCAGAATTTCAGTAAGAAAATAATAGCTAGCGCTGACCGGCACACCGTCCCAATCGTTGTAGCTGCTCATCACTCCTTTCGGATGGGCCGCGCCAATGACCTTCTGGTAGGGATACAAGTGCATCTGGAAAAGCTCGCGCGGCGCTATATGCGGATCCGTGCGGGTGTTTCCATCCCTGCCCCCTTTCGGAACGCTGTAAGCCGCATAATGCTTTAGTGTAGAGCCCACTCCCTGAGATTGTACGCCCAACACCATCTGCGTACCCAGTTCGGCTACCAAAAACGGATCCTCGCTATAGCATTCCACAACCCTTCCCCACCGAGGGTCCCGGGCCAAATCCAGAATGGGCGCGTAGATATTGGTATAACCCAAGGCCTTGCCTTCTCTTCCGACGATTTCCCCAGCTTCCCTTACCAACTCCTTGTTCCAAGTGCTGCCGATCGCGATCGGAGCGGGAAGCGGTGTGGCTCTATCGTGATTGAGCCCGTGGATGCCTTCATTGGTGAAGTCCACGGGAATACCCAATCTCGTCTCCTCCACGAACCATTTCTGGATGGTATTGATCGCCTCCGCGTGCTTGCTGTATGGATACGAATACTGAGTGGGCCTCAAGCCATTGAGCTGCTCGTCGATATTGGCGATCCCATCCTTCCAAACCTCGTTTTTCCAGTCCGGGGTTGGCAACTCGTCTTTCAAAACACGCCGGTAGCCGTACAAGGTGGCGCATTGGGCCGTCTTCTCGTCGACGGTCATCTGACTTAATAAGTCGTCGATCCTCGAATCAATCACGGCCTCGGGATCTTCGAAGACGTCCTTTACACCGTTCTTATTGAAGTCGATCCAGTCCTCTTTGTATATGTCGACATCCTGTCCGCACAAAATGCTACCCGCCAAAAAGGCGGTCATAAGTGCCGTCGATTTCAAGCCATATGATTCGATGAGCTTCATATACAGCAACTAGTTTTTCAATCCTGTAAGATCAGAATCTATTTTCACTACACCTGTGCCTTCGATGACTTTCGCCGAAAAGTTATCACTCAATTCAGTATTGTTTCTAGTCTTGAGATGAACCACTTTGCCCGGCACCTGATTGTCCAACAGGATCATTTCCCCTTCGGCGTTGAACATGGTGTTATTAATATTGATTTTCGTGGTTAAGTAATCGGACAATACGCCTTTTCTAGCATCTACCTGAATTCCTGCTTTACCTAAACTCGAGTTGGTAATGGTGAAGGCATCTACCGGAGTGTTAACCCTTGCGACAGGAACAACTTCTTCATGTAAAACGCGGATATTGTCGAAAAAGAGCTGTCTTTGGACGGGTACCTCCGCCCCAGGGTAATACGAGCGGCTCCACCAACTCTGATCGAAATGTATGGAAAAGCCCATACGCGGCTTCTCCAGGTAGATGTTTCTGAACGTCACGTTTTTTACTCCAGCAGTATATACCGCCTCCTCTTGGATCATCACCCATTTGATGCCATCAAGTACTCGCATGCCTTTTTCGTGAGTCGGAGCGATTTTCGTAGTGTAGACTTTTTTATCTGGGCCTCCTTTTGCATTTAGCGCGTCTACCCGATAGATCCTGCCGTTTACGACCACTGAATCGCCGTTTTGCACTTTCATCCCCTCTTCCCAATCTTTCCAGCCACCAGCCAATATGCGGCAAAAATAGCCTATCGTTTTCTGCTCGGGAGCAGCCATGTCGTAGCAGTTTTCCACGAGTCCATCTTCGATCCAACCGATTTCAGGATTTCCCGTGGAATAGTCATGAGCATTAAGAGCCAGCGCGTCATCTTGGGTTTGAAAAACGCAATTAGAGACAGTGAAGCGTTTGCCTTTTCCGAAATGGATACCGTCTTTCTCTCCCTTAAGCACAGCATTGTCGATGATGACATCTTCAAATGTGCAGATATGGACGCTATACTGTACTCCTTCGATATCGAGGGATCTGAATCCCTCGATCCTCAGATCCTTAACGTAAAAGAATGCCAACTGTCCTCTTAGCCCGAATACATCATCCATTCTTTTCACCACGCCATTGACGCTAATATGCAAACCTTTGATCGCTATGTGTTCGTCATAGGTTTTCGTGAGAGCTCCTTTATTTAAAATAACATGAGTGAAAGGGCCTTTCTCATCCACTTTTTGCAGAATGACGCCGTTGCCGAATTCCAAGGTCGTATTACTTCCAACGTAAGTGGTGTCTGCGACCTTATATACGCCAGGTTTGCTCACAATGATGGTGCCCGTTTGATCTACGGCTTTTTGCAGCGCCGCGACATTATCAACGCCGCTGGCTTCCGGAGAGAAACCGAAATCCGCTGCATCCGTGAAGCCTCTGCTCTGAGCTTCTGCGAACTGGCCCATCAGACAAAGTATTCCCAGAATAGAAGATTTTCTTATCAAGTTTGTTTTCATTTTCATTTATATAGTTTTAATTTTTGCTTTTATTCTAATAGTATTTATCGTTTTATCAACTCACTCATCGCTTCGGCATACCTCTTACCTAAAAGTTCAGCTGACCTAGCATCGAAATGCACATCATCCCCCTTATGAGTAAGCCCTTCCGCGCTTACCACCGCCGTATAATCAACGAGCTTGGGCAATTCTTGAAGATTCCGGTTAAACGTCTCGGTTTCCTTTAGGAAGTAACCCAACTCCCCCGCCACGAAAGGCAGTTGAGGATTTCCAGCAACTTCCCTTATCCTTGCAATCAGGGTCGCCAGCTTTTCCATATATAAATCATCTCTCCTATTCGCTTCCCCTTGATGCCAAATCACGCCTTTCAACTCACCGAGATCCATAGCCTTTCGCACACGATCAATCGCATCGTCATAGGGATGGGTATCCGTAATCGAATCGTACTTTCCGGGCTCCCATAGATCTATATTGGTTCCCCCGACCGCGCAGGGTACAATCACTACTTTCTTGTCCCTTTGAAGAGAAAGTTCATAAGCGAATTTCAACCCCGGACCTACGGCTACAATTTTAGGCTTATCAAAATGAACAGGATGAGCAGCTTCTACTAGCTCGCCTTCCTTGGTCATCATTAATACATCTTCAGATCTGTAGCTATTGGCAATCTCGTCTATTTCACCGCGACCAGCCATATTGGACTGACCCATTAATGCGTATATTTCCAACTGTTCTTTCTCTGTCGTCTGCTCACTCGCTTCTCGCTCATACTGACATCCCGCTAAGACCACAGATAGTCCGAGAAGAAGTTGCGCCATTCTTAATATAATACTTTTCATAATATATTCACCACCTATTTCTTCGGCACTGTTTCTAAAGATTATTCAATCAGCCCCCACATTGCTTTTGCGAATCTCTTTCCCATGGCGCGCTGCGCTTCCGAATTGAAATGGATTCGATCTCCTTTATGATCCAAATCCGACGTTTCAATGATCTCGCAAAACTCGTCAGAGGCCACATACGAAATCATTTTTTCGTTAACTCTCTCCCAATTCTCCGGCTTGAAGAAAAAAGAGCCCAACTTCCCCATCACTATCGGCAGAGAATCACTGCCCGCTACTTCCCTGAAGCGACCAAACAGTACCTCAAGGTTCTCTTCATAAACCGCCGTCTTTTCAGGGGAGGCATCTGATTCCCCCTGATGCCAGAGTATTCCTTTCAAAGTACCGTAATCAAGGGATGCCTTAACTCGCTCGCTGAAATTGCTGAACAGTGCCACGCCGCGATGCATTTCATCGTTGATCCACTGCGAAATGGAGCTACCCCCCACTGCTGTAGGTATCAGCAATATCGTTACATCATCTGGTATTTTTTTAAGCATTTCCAGGCCGAATGACATACCGCAATCCAGTCCTGCCCCTTTTGGTTCGTAAAAATGCAAGGGCTCCTTGGCCACAATAACTTCGTTTTCGCTATTGATCGTCAAAATGCGGCTGTTGGTGATGGTATCCTTCTCCTCAATAAGTCCTCGGCCAGCCATATTAGATTGTCCGGCTAAAACGAAAATCCATACTTTATCTTTGGACGGAAACGAATCCCTCTGAGATGGTGCTCCACAAATAGAAGTTAACGCAACCAAGAGAGTGCTAACCAAACCAATAAACATTCTATTTTTCATTTCATCTTGGCGAAGCTAAAGACGGAGGAAATCGCTATACCTCGCTTATCCATTCTTTATTGAGACTGGCAGCCCATCTTCCGCCGTAAACTCCTTCGGCAACCTGTCGAGACCAGTACCGCGTCAACCACTTCAGTATTTTGTGTAGCAATTTCACACTATTCTACCCTTAATGTAGATTCAGTGCCAGCGTCCTCAAGCATGAGGATCAGACTGTTAAACAATGCTAAATTGCCCCGATCCAACATCTCATATTATAAGTGTTTACAAAGCATATGCCCTATTCAGAAAGACGGTCGAGAAGCAGCAATATAGCAACATAGTCAATTCTTGCGAGCATGGGTGATCTTCAGAACAACCGGATTCGGCCAGGTTCGGTCGTTATATATGCGCTGAGCCCGCATCGCCGTTATCCTGAGTTTTCCGTCTTTCATTTCCCACTGTGTTTGCGGGATGGTTTCGGGTCTGTATTCAAGAACCTGATCGTTCTGCCCTAAGACACTTATCTTGCTCTCCGGAGCGGCTTTAACCGAGCTCAGCTCGAAGACCTTCCATTCGCCATACCGCCACTCCACCTCGGTCACAAAAACGTATACCGCGTCCTCGTCCTTGGAGCGAGTGAACCACAAATTGCCTTCGTTAACCACATCCCATGGCCGCACGTCATAGATCGCTTCCCGATTGACCGCCATCCAGGCTGCAATCTCACGCAAGATGGACTCCTGCTCGATGGGGATTTCCCCGTTAGGCTTCGGGCCTATGTTGAGCAGCATCGTTCCCCCTTTAGCCCGGGTCTCGATAAGCGAATTGATCCACTCCGTACCGTCGCGATAGCTCTCGTTGGTCGGCTTGTAGTGCCACGAAGTGCCCATCGTGAAGTTCGCCTCCCAGGGCTCGGTTTTCATCGCTTCCGGGAGAGACTGGCCAGTGGAAGGAGCGATCTCGGGAGTGGAGATGGCGCCGCGCGTCACCAGACAATCGGGCTGCAGTTCCCATATATACTCTTTCAGTCCGCCGTCCCGCAGGCCTTGAATACCATCGATGAAGAATACGTCAATAGGGCCGTAATTGGTCAGAAGCTCGCGAACCTGAGCCTTGTTTAAGGCCATGAGTTCAGGGTTGTTGGTCGGCAAGGCCTCAGAGCGGACTCTGCTGATCAGCATGCCCTGGCGATAGAACTCCGAGAAGTC
>JANQKI010000302.1 GCA_028281165.1 Opitutaceae bacterium
CGATCCGGATTGGTTTTCCCATTCCCGCGAAACGAAGCTGGAAAAGATCAAGGCGATGGACTTGGAGCATGATGCGAGTTGGGAAGATTATGAGGTTACCCATGAAATCTATGAAAAGCTAATCGAGCCGAATTTGATTCAGCCGACGTTTGTCACTCAGATACCGAAAGAGATCTGTCCGCTCGCGAAATTGAATTTGCAGGATCCATCGGTACTGGACGTATTCGAATTGGTCATCGGAGGAATGGAAGTCGCTCCCGCGTATTCAGAACAAAATGACCCGGATGTTCAGCGAGAGATGTTCGAGCATCAAGCAGGCGAGGAAACGCAAAACGTAGACGAAGATTTTCTCGAAACGCTTGAATACGGCATGCCGCCAGCCGGAGGTATGGGAGTCGGTATCGATAGACTGCTTATATTGCTTACCGAAGCGGAAAATATCCGAGATGTGATCCTTTACCCGCAGTTGCGGTCATAGAGCTCCGTGGTCAATCACTTGATAGCGCTAACTTTAAATCTACTTCTTCTTCATCTTCCAAAATCAAATTAGAAAAAAAGAAGCGGAAGACAGTTTCGTGTTCTTAAATCAGGTTTCGCCACCATCCATAACCATACTTCTTCATTCGTAATTTAGCCACCAAATGCCTTGGTATATATATATAGCGTTGAGGCATCTCTTTCCTAAAGGGAAACGATTTCCGTTCTTCACCGCTATGTCGATTACTGGAGTAGCTCTTGGCGTAGCGGTCCTCATTATCGTTCCCAGCGTCTTCAATGGCTTTCAAGCGGAGATCCGGCGCAATCTAGCAGATGCTTACGGCGACCTGCGCGTTGAAGCGCGAACCATCATCAACAATCATCGGCAACTGACCGAAACAGTCCTTGCCGAAGAGGGTGTCAAACGTGCGGTTCCCTATGCCCACGGAATGGTTATGATGCAGTACGCGAATCGACCCACATTTCCTCTCGTGCAAGGCATCGACGTAAGTTCGGATGAAGAACTGGATACGGTAGCCTCCCATATCGTGGAAGGCGACATCGATGATTTCTATGATGATTCGGTAATTATCAGTACTGGTATAGCGACAGCTTTGAAGCTTCGTGTTGGTGAAACCGCCATGATCTACAACCAGCAACTTCTGGAGCAGCTCACTCGCGATGAGGTTCCCTTGCCACGCGAGGTTGAGATAGCCGCTATAGTCGAGACAGGTTGGTATGAAGTAGACGAAAATACGGTCCTCTGCACGTTACGTTTCATGCAGGAGCTTTACGGGCTTGGGGAAGGAGTTCATGGCATTAAAGCGTACGTGGAAAGTGGATATGATGCGGACAAGGTGGCCAATTCTCTAAACGGAAAGCTGGGAATCGATTTCTGGGCCTCTTCCTGGCGTTTTGCTAATCGCGAGATGCTTGCCATTCTCGAGTTCGAGAATCGCATGATGTTTTTCCTTCTGTTTATCATTCTCATTGTATCCGCATTTTCCATAATGTCTTCCTTGCTGATCTCCGTTATCCGCAAAACGCGTGAGATCGGCGTTTTCTCGTCAATGGGAGCTACTGCGTCACAAGTGGCGGCTTGCTTTTGCCTTCAGGGCGTCGTCATTGGTATAGTGGGAGCAGCCTTTGGCTTCGTTCTGGGCTTCAGCCTGATTGGCGTAAGAGAGGAAATCACTTCCGCCATTTCGAATTTTATGGGAGTGGCTGAATCTATGAGCGAATTCTACGGATTCGCCTATTTGCCCATCGATGTGCAATCGGACGATCTGGTTCGCGTTGCCATTCTGGCCATAATCATCTCGACACTCGCTGGCATTGTTCCAGCCTTCAAGGCCGCCTTGATGAAACCTGTGGAAGCCTTGCGTAGTGAGTAATCCAATACTTAACGGCTCCGGTTTAGCAAAGCATTTCCGCAGTGGCGATAAAGATATCGAAGTGCTTCGAGGCGTGGATATTTCTTTAGCGGAAGGCGAATTTGTCAGTATTCAAGGGGAGTCAGGTTCAGGAAAGACGACTTTACTCAACTTGCTGGCTGGTTTGGAGACCACGGATGCAGGGGAAATAACATGGGGCGAGCACGTTGTTTCCAGTTTGAAAATTAATAGTCTTGCCAAGCGGCGGAGGGGATTCATCGCGCTCGTTTTTCAGTCCTATTATTTGGTGCCAGAGATTGATGCGATTTCCAATGTCGGACTCGGAGCTAGAATTGCGAAAATTGATGGCGATTGGCGTTCGCGAGCCGAAAGTTTGCTTGAACGCGTTGGGTTGGAGGAGCGTAAGCACAGTCTTCCGAACACACTTTCTGGCGGAGAACGTCAAAGAGTGGCTATTGCCAGGGCTTTGGCCGCGAGTCCCAAGGTAGTGTTAGCGGATGAGCCAACCGGAAACTTGGACGAGGGTACGGGTGATGGAATCATAGCCCTCTTGAAAGACCTCTGTCTGGAAGAGAAAGTCGGATTGATTCTTGTCACGCATAATAATATTCACGCTTCTTTGGCTGATACAAAATACCATTTGAAAGACGGTCTTCTCCACCAGACTAGCTGATTTCTGTAGTGAACGAACAAGGACAAAAATTACGATGCGGGGTAGCTGGCGTTGGATATCTGGGGCAGCATCACGCGAGGATTTATCACGAGCTTGAAGATATTGAACTGTCAGGCATTTTCGAGCGAGACGATGCTAGAGCTGAGGAGATCTGCCAAAGGCACAACTGCAGTCGATTTCATTCGCTGGAAGAAATGGCCGAGGCTTGCGATGCTGTTAGTGTCGTCGTGCCAACTGACAAACACCACGAAATCGCTTTGCCGCTTTTGCGAGGCGGGTGTCATCTTTTGGTAGAGAAACCCATTTGCCAATCTCTCGATGAAGCGACGGATATTCTTAATGCTGCAAATGAGGCGGACTTGCTCGTGCAAGTAGGTCATGTGGAGCATTTCAATCCGGTTATGAGTTTTTTGGAGGAAGCGGTTGTCTCTCCGAAATTCATCAAAGCCGAACGCCTAGCCCCTTTTCAGCCTCGCGGCACTGAAGTTGGCGTCGTCTTGGATTTAATGATACATGATATCGGTATCATTTTGCAGCTGGTCAACGCTCCAATCGAGCGGATTGATAGTGTGGGGGTTAACGTTCTTTCGCCAACCGAAGATATCGCCAACGCCCGTATTCAGTTCGAGACGGGTTGTGTGGCTAATCTCGAAGTCAGTCGCGTCAGCAGCAAGAAGGTTCGAGAAATTCGCGTGTTTCAACCTTCTGGATACCTCTCGCTTGATTTTATGAATCAATCGGGTCACGTGGTAAAAATCGCTGGTGGCCAACTCGATAAGCAAGAAGTGCCCATCGAAAAAGGGGAGCCGCTTAAACTGGAACTGGCCTCGTTCGCCCAAAGTGTACGGGAAAGAAAACAACCCAAAGTAGGTGGCGAGCTTGGAAAAACCGCTCTCGAAATCGCGATCAGAATTACCGAGCAAATCCGAGCTCAAGGCTAGCCTGTTTAGTAGGATTGTATGGCTAAAGCCTCATTAGAGTTGGATTTTTCCTTTGCTCCTCCCGTTGATGGAAAGGTAGATCTTCTCGTTATAGCAGGAGAGCATTCCGGAGACGAGCACGCGGCTCGGATGATTCGTTCAGCTAAAAGGGAAAAGCCCGATCTTAAAATTGCCGCGATCGGTGGTGGGAATATGGAGGAAGCTGGAGCTCAGCTGCTCTTCGACCTCCTACAGTATTCAGTTGTTGGGTTCGTAGAGGTCCTGAAGCATTATAAAATCTACAAAAAGATTTTTGATGAAACGATTTTATGGATACAAAAGCATAGACCTAGGGCGGTTTGTTTTGTTGATTATCCGGGTCTAAATAAACGACTTGCTCGAAAACTATTTGAACTAGGCCTGGCTTCGAAAGCAGGAGGGTCGATCAGGCTTCTTTATTACATCAGTCCGCAAATTTGGGCCTGGCGAGCCAAGCGACGCTTCGAAATGGCCAAATTGTTCGATTCTATAGCGGTTATATTTCCCTTTGAGGTAGAGACCTATGGGGATACGTCGCTGGAGACGCGTTTTGTTGGCCATCCCTTTCTAGCGGACGACTACGAACTTCCGGTGCAATACGACGCCGATGGCCCCATTCTGCTTTTGCCTGGAAG
>JANQKI010000303.1 GCA_028281165.1 Opitutaceae bacterium
AAGGGAAGTTTCAGGGTAGTATTCATAACGTCACTTGGCGATTTTGTGCTAGGCTGGGAGCGTTAATCGTCAACCTATGGAAAATGGAGCCAAAGAGTCAAAGGTGTACGGAGCAAAGGTATCATCGTTCAAATGTCATGCCATCAGACGTCATAATATATGTCTCTTTCTATCATACTCCATGAATTCAGATTCCGACGGAGCGACTTGGCTCCAAGGCTATAAACGTCTCCAGAAAGTAACCGTATCGATATTGTGGATTTGCAATAATTGCGGAAGATAGGCCTAACTCTTTGTTGCCATATGGAAACGAAATACAAAGTCTACCTCATCGGCGGTACATCCCATGCGGGCAAGTCGACTGTCGCTCAAGCCCTAGCAGATAAACTCTGCTGGGATTATCAGCCGACCGACAAACTGGCTCGACATCCGGGCCGCCCTTGGCGACCGAATCGCGAGCCGGTCAAGCGCTTTGTAGCCCATCACTATCTTTCGCACACCCCCGATGAATTGGTGGCCTCCGTTATCCATCACTTTAAGAAGAACGTTTGGCCGCTGGTTGTCGAGATCGTCACGGAGCGAGCTACTAAGCCGTTGACGAACTGTCTCGTGATGGAAGGCGCTGCCTTACAGCCGGATTTGGTGATGCAGCTCGACTTCCAAAACGTGGCTAGCGTTTGGCTGACCGCGAGTGATGAATTCTTCAAGCAGCGTATCCACCAATCGAGTTTATACGAAATCAGGTCTGAAGAGGAAAAGGAGCTGATCGACCGGTTTGTCGAGCGGGAGTGTGGCATCAGCCAGCGCACCAAAGAAACCATTTCCTCCTTCGACTTGCCCATCATAGACGTGGAAAAATACCCCGACCCTAAAGAGCTGGAATGCGTCGTCCTCTCGACTCTAACGAGCCAAAACCAACCCCGCCGCGCCGAAGCTCGATTCGAGTAGGGGAGTGTAAGCAGCTGGCGGCTCTGGCGACCATTCTGTTTTTTAGTCGCCAGCCGGTTTCTAGGCTCTATAGGTCTAATAGGTCGTATAAGACCTATAAGCCTCCAACTCCTAGTCCCAACTCTGCTATGGCCGTCCTTCCGAAGACTGGCAACTATTCTCAACTACTGTCTTATCGAAAGGCTGAAATCATCTACGACCTCACCTTTCGCTTCTGTGAACGCTTTCTTGGCAAGCGCGATCGGACAGTCGACCAGATGATTCAAGCTGCCCGGTCAGGAAAGCAGAATATCGCTGAAGGCAGCAAAGCCTCCAAGACTTCTACTGAGACCGAGATCAAGCTAACCAACGTTGCTCGAGCTAGCTTAGAAGAGCTACTGATCGATTATCAGGATTATTTGCGAACGCGCGGCCACATTCTTTGGGAAAAGGATTCCAAAGAAGCCCTCTATACCCGGAAGCTTGGCAAGCAACCTAAGGAGTCTTACGAGACGTATCGGGAGTTTGCTGACACTCGTCCTGCTGAAACGGTCGCTAACATAGCTATTTGCCTGGTTCATCAAGCCAACTATCTGCTCGACCGCCAACTGCAGCGTCTCGAGCAAGATTTTCTGGAGAATGGCGGTATTCGCGAACGCATGACACGCGAACGCCTAAGGCGCCGAAACCGCTCTTCGGAATAAGAACCTGAACATCGAGTCTGGATTATACTCCTGCCTGGGTGGATCGATCTCCTCGATCAGGATCGTATTCACAACATGAATCCAACCGGGGCTCCCTGCATGTTGTGGAAGCGGTTGAGATTGGGGAAAACCGTGCCGAGGTCTGAATCGGCTACCCCAAACCAACGCGCCAGCTCGGCGAAGTACTGGTCGGTGGACATGGTGGGGATGAGGCGGCCGCGGCCGGTGTCTAGGTCGCTGCCTAGAGCCAGGCTTGGATAGTTGCCGTAGATCTGTCCGCCTTGCACGGCGCCGCCCATGACGATCTGGTTCGATCCCCAGGCGTGGTCGGTGCCCTTGCCATTGGACGAAAGCGTACGGGCGAAATCGGAGGCGGTGAAGGTGGTTACCTTGTCGCTGAGACCGAGTTCGGTCATGGCGGTGTCGAATTCGGACATGGCCTTGGAGATGACGGGAAGCATAGCGGCGTGACTGTTGAGAAGTTCGTCGTGATGGTCGAAGCCGCCAAAGAAAATGAAAAAGGTCTGGCGCTTCATGTTCAGCATCTGCCTGGCTGAGATGGTCTTGGCCACCATCTGGAAACTTTGCGAAATCTCGTTTTCGGAAAAGGCGGTGTTGATGGTTTGAGCCTGGATGGCTTCGCCGAACTCGACTGATGCATCGAGGGAGGAGCGATGTTTCTGGGCAAAGGCTTTTTGAAAGAGGTTGGAGTACTGCGCGTCCATCAGGCTGTTGATTGCGGTAGAGCCTAAGGCGGTTAGGGTGGGGTCCAGTTCGTCGCCGTAGGGTTCGAGTGTGATGGAGCCATTTCCGCTCGATTCGATCTCGTAGCTGATGGAGCTGACGCCAGACTGAAAGGTATTGGTGCCCGAGAGAGATATATTCATGGAGATGTTCGCCCCTACATTACTGAGAGAGAGGAGGTCTGCAACCCGTCCACCCCAGCCAAGTCCCGTATTCTGATTTGGGATACTGGTTTGCCAGTGCATAATCTGATCGGAGTGGGAAAAGAGTCCGAGGGGCAGCTTGACGGTGCCATTTTCGTAACCCGTCAGGGTTGTGGGTTCGACTAGGGTGCCCACGTTGCAAATGAAGGCCAGGCGACTGGGATTGGCATTGTAGAGCGCTTGAAGCTCCGGCATGCCGGGGTGCAGACCAAGGGTCTTGCCATTGTGAGTGCCGTTTAGCTGGAGAATGCTGTCCTGAGAAAGCGCTTGATTGCTCCGGGCCGTGGCGTATTCGGCATATTCAGAAGCGCCTTTCGGAGCGAGCATGTTAAAGGAGTCGTTACCGCCGCCAAAAAAGAAACAGACGAGCGCCTTGTAATCGTCGGGGTCGGGGGTTGCAGCCACTGCAGTGTTGGTCATGCGCAGGTTGAGCAAGGTGGATAGAATCGGGGTGGCCGACACGGCGGCGCAGGAAGCCTGGCCAAGGAATGCGCGACGGGAAATGGGCTGGCTTTTGTATTTCATTTTCGGCTTGAGCGGTTAAGTGAATTCAAATTCTGGATATATTTCGCTTATCGAAGCACGGCGTAGTCCGGTGAGGATACAATCAAGGTGACGGCGAAACGGACGAGATCCTCCGGATCCACCTCAGCGTTGTTGGCTGCGACGAGAGCGTCACGGATAATGGAGCGGGCAGCCGGAGTCATCTGACCGCGAGTGAGCAGGATGTCTAGTCGGTCGAGGAGCGCGTCGGGGTTGTCGGCGAGGGTAACTTCGTCACTATAGTCCATGGTCAGTTCAGAAGGCGTGACACTTTCATCCGTGGGGTCGATGAGGACATCGTAGGGCACGATAGAGGACCAGAAGTTGAGCGTTTTGATAGAGGTCGTGGCGGTGGTGATCTGAAACTCGGGCCCAACGAGCCCATTGTCCTTCAGTACGCCAAGAGGCTGGTGGTCCTGTAGGTAGAAATTGAATACGCTGGGAGCCTGCATCGGCTTTTGGTTGTAGATCTCCAAGGACTGTATGCCGATGTTGCGGAAGCGACCGTCCAAAGAAGAGATGTTGAAGGCTCGAGCAATGTTGAGATGACGGATGACGGGTTCGCGGAGTTTGCCATGGCGAGGGTCGTTGAGAAAGCTCGGATTGCGCGCTTCGTCGTCCAACAGAATCGCCCGTACGACTGCTCCCAGGTCGCCTCGAACGCCGCTGCCATTGTTGTTGAAAGCGGTGGCGACACGCGAGATGTAGCCTGGAGAGGGATTGGACTTTACGAGGCGCTGAATGAGCAGGCGACCGATGAACGGCCCTACGTTGGGGTGATTGAAAAGGTTGTCGATCGCGGCATCGAGGTCTTCCTGGAGGGTGCCGTTCGTGGTCTGGCCATTAAGCAGTTTTTTCTCGCCCGTTTCATGCATGGGCTCCCATTGGGCCATTTCGATTCCCATCCAAGCGGGATCGGCGAATAAGTAGTCTTCGATACTCAAGATAGGTCCCTCATCGCCATAGTAAGGGGTGCCGTTGTTAGGATTTTTCGGGTTGTAGGTCAGGCCGGTAAAGACGCGGGCTAGCTCGGTGATGTCGGAATTGTCGTAGGTGGGAATGTCGTTGCCGTTGGCGTCCTTTTTGCGAGAGCCATCCAGGTTCAGTTCGAAGAGGCCGATGGAGAACAACTGCATGATCTCCCGGGCGTAATTTTCGTCAGGGAAGATGTTATTTTCCACATCGGTTGGACGGTTTTTGACGTGGCTAAGGTAGTGGCCCATGGCGGGATTCGTGGTGATTTGGTAAAGAAGGTCGCGGTAGTTGCCGAAGGCGTTGTTCACGAGGACGTCATAGTAGGTGGCGACGCCCCAATTATAATCCTCGAGCGCATCCGTAGTCTGGCCGATGACGAATATTTCGCTTAGAGCGAAAGCCACGCGTTGCCGCAGGACGTCGGGCGCGGTGATGTTCACGTCCCACCATGTCCAGATGTAATCCGAGATACGCTCGTCGACTGGACCTACTTCGATCGCGACGTTGCGCTCCACGTGACTAGTGGGCGGCAGAGCGATCTGAGCGTCTATCCAAGCGGGAATGCCGGTATCGACCACCGATTGGATCATTTCGTAATCCGCCCCCATGGTGGCTTGCTGGAGAAATCGAGAGGCATCCGCCAAACTGAGGGGACCATCCGATGGTGATTTCCCCGCGAAAAATTTCCCTCGGAAGGTAAAACCACTTTGGGATTGCATGCTCGCCAGCACGGAAGCGTAGTCTCCGGCGCCTGGATTGCCGTTGCTGTTTGCGTTAGAGTCGGAAAGCGCAAACCCAGCTTCTTCCCAGGCGGTCAGCCCGTCACCGTCCTGGTCTATATCGGCAACGCTGACGCGCGTGAACAGGATCGCCCTAGTCGGATTGAGGTCGACGTTCGTTTGCCCGCTCGCGTTCTTGATGTCTGCCCCGGAGGGTGTCCATGAAGACAGATCGGCGCTGATCTCGACCTGATAGGTTTTGCTTGGGTCGGCCATCCAGGAGACGCGCCAGCCGATTCCGGCGGGTTTTAAATCGAAGCGATGTACGCTCGATGGATCAAATGGATCCGTTCCCGCAATCTCCTCTTCGCGATTCGTTGCCCCGTCTCCATCGTCGTCATTTTGCGGCTGCAGACCGGCAGCGCCATAGTAGGCGGACCAGAGGTCGCCGAGCCCATCGCCATCAAGATCGATGCCCTGCGAAAACGCGCGAGGCGTAGCCAAAATCACCAGAAAAAAGAAGATTCGCAATCTCATAGAAAAGGAGAAATTTGCATTGATCGTATGAATCCCCTAACTCCGGGTACCGATATTTATTGCCGAAAATCATAACTAAAATTTCTTCACCCCTCTTTTTGCAAAAAATTACAATAAAGGCCTAATACCCGCGTTAAAGGATGTGTCGAAAAAAGCTCGAAGCTGACAAAAACCCGCGGCATTTTGTGAACGACAGCAACTTAATCCAAAGCTACGTCCTGCAAGGGGACTTGGCCGCAGCAAGCGCGCTGTTCCGCAAATACGAAGACGGCTTGTATCGATATCTTTTAAGGATGCTCAGACACCAACAGGACAGCGAAAATGCCCTTCAGGATACGTTTAGAAAGACGCTCAAGGCCCTTCCTCGATATCGAGAGCAATACCACTTTAAGAGCTGGCTCTACTGCATTGGACATAACACCGCTCTGGACGTGATCAGGCGACGAAAGAAAGACGCGCAAACGCAGCAAGTGTCTGAAGAGTATTTGGAAAGTCCATACGA
>JANQKI010000305.1 GCA_028281165.1 Opitutaceae bacterium
GGCTTCGATCCCGCAAACCTTTCCGTTCTCTTTTAAGAGATCCGTCGCTTGCGCATAGTTTACGGCGACACCTCCTTGATCCCAGATGGATCGAGCCAAGGCAACCGTCATGCGAGCATCGTCGAACTGTCCATCGAAGTAACGAACGCCTCCTCTTAACCCGTTCTGCTTCAGGGTAGGGATAGCCTCCAAGGCTTGCTCGCGAGAGAGAACGCTGGTCTTCTCGATTCCAAGCTTTCCGGCCAGCAGATCATAGAGGGTTAGTCCAGTACCGTAGTAGAATTTTTCATACCAATGGTAGCCTGGGATAATGAAAGCCTGCGATTCGAAAAGGTGAGGGGCATTCTGGGCCAGCAGTCCACGCTCTTTCAGCGCTCCCTTGACGAGGGACACATTGCCCTGCTTCAGGTAGCGCACGCCACCGTGAACGAGCTTGGTGCTTCGGCTCGAGGTGCCCTTTCCGAAATCGTCGCCCTCAATCAATGCCGTGCGGTAACCTCTAGAAGCTGCATCCAAAGCGCATCCAAGCCCCGTGGCTCCGCCGCCTATGACGAGAATATCCCAATCGTTTTCGTTTTCCAGACGATCAATCCCTTCGAGCCGATTCATATTCGACCCCGAATAGATCAGACGCCTTTTGAAAAACCAAGCGTTTCTTTAGCCTTCAGCTTTAAAGGATAAGCGATGCTTAACGAAACGACTGTGGACGATCTGTATATTTCCGGCGGAGGCGGTTGCTGATGCGCGTTTGGATTCGCGCTCTACGCTCCTGCCAGAAACTCGATGTATTCTCACCAAATATTGGATACAAATAACTGACCTCTCTTCGCCTTTCCTGATTTCCTGCTCTTCCCGTATCCCTTGTCATAACGGGCATGAAGAAAAAGAAAAATTTTCAGGACGTCGATCTTTAACTTCTCTTTGAGTAAATCGGAAAACTTTTTACGGGCATTCGAGGTTTTGGGATAGGTTCTATTAAGATAGCGTTACGAGACTAGGCTCTAAGGCCTGAGAGTCGTGCGCTGGTTGCTACCAGCGATACTGCTGGGGCTTGAAATCGGAGAACTCCTTTTGGTAGTAAGCTGTCACGTGCTCGCCTGGCGTCACTATAGCATCGATCTCGGCCTGCTCTTCATCGGTAATGGTTATATCGAGCGCTTTCATGTAGTCTTCGTATTGCTCAAGCGTGCGCGGACCGATGATAGGGCTTGTGATGCCTGGCTGGTTCAGCACCCAAGCCGTGGAGAATGCTGAGAGGCTGACGCCTTTGGCGTCCGAGATGCCTTTCAAGGCTGCGGTGGTTTCCTTGATCGCATCTGTTGATCGCATGGTGATCCTTTGGTCCGTGCTGTCCTCTTTGAAGCGGGCGTCAGCAGGATGGGGTTTCCCAGGCTCGTATTTCCCGGAGAGCATACCGCCAGCGAGCGGAGCGAAGGGAATCAGGGCAACGCCGTGGGTCTGGGCCATAGGAATGAGTTCTCTTTCCACGCGTCGGTCGAGCAGATTATAGGGATGCTGTTCGCAGACAAACCGATTTAGTCCTAGTTCTTTGGATACCCAAAGCGATTCCATGAATTTCCAGGAGAGAAAAAAGCTGGTGCCGATGTAGCGAACTTTACCGGCTCGAATGAGATCGTCCAGGGCTCTGAGGGACTCATCGATAGCGACATGAGACTGCGGGCGATGTAGCTGGTAGAGATCTATGTAGTCGGTCTGCAGACGTTTAAGGCTGGCTTCGCATTGCTGGATGATGTGGCGTCGCGAAATGCCCTGCATGTTAGGATCGTCATCCGACATGGTCCCGTGGACCTTAGTGGCTAGAACGATGCGATCTCGCTTCCCGGTTCGCTTGAGGCCTTCACCTACTACCTCTTCGCTACGTCCTCGAGTGTAGACGTTAGCCGTGTCAAAAAAATTGATACCATCGTCGACTGCCTTGGCAATGATTTCGTAAGAGTCTTCTGGCGAAGTCTTGTTTCCGAAGTTCATGCAACCCATGCAGAAGGGGCTGACCTTTACGCCTGTGCGTCCAAAATCTCTGTATTCCATAATTTATTGGATATGAGTTAGCCTTAACGCCAGGTCAAGCAAGCTGCGGCATGGCACTTTTTCTACGCTAGCGCTTCTTTTTCTTCGAAACGTTTCTCGTAGGGGCAGGGCAATGACACGCCAAACTGAGAACCGCAGTCTTCGAAGCCTAGTGAAAGGTAAACTCGGTAGGAGGAATTTTCTTTTTCGGCGCAAATAATGAATGTTGTGTCAGCTCGTTCTTCAAGAGAGCAATGTATAGCGGTGTACAGCATGTTTGAGCAAATACCTCGTTTTCGAAAATCAGGGTGAGTCTCGACGTTTTGGAATCTGGCCAAGGATCTATTGGTATTGAAATAGAGTCCAAAGTCGCCAACCAGCCTCCCGCCCCTAAAGGCTCCTCACCAATCTCCGAAACCTTTCTCACTTGCTTCACGATAGCTATGAAACTTTCTTTGCTTAAACTCTATGTAGGCAGGATTGTGGCTTTCTCTTGAAATCAAAAGCTGCAATTGAAGTACTGCTTCCCACTCAGCGCCGTTCTCGATTTTTCGAATTTCTAACCCTTCTGTTGTGGGTCGAGGAGTTTTCAAGTGCGCCAGCTTAAGCGCTTTATTTCTTTCCGTGCCGAATCTGTTTTCCAGAAATGTTTCAATCTCCCCAAGCTGATTCGAGTCCCAGCCAAAGGTCATGTGATTAAAATCGGGTCCAAATTCGCGATGGAATGCTTCAATCCAAGAGTCGTAGAGGCCTTTCTTAGGAGCGAATTTATAGAGGAGAAAATTGCCCCAATAATAGGTCGG
>JANQKI010000309.1 GCA_028281165.1 Opitutaceae bacterium
GCGGAGATGGTCTCCACGGAGTTGGAAGCGTCGAAGTCCCCGTCGATGGTGATATCGACGTTGTCCTCCGTCGCGACGACTGTGTCGCTTCCGCTTCCCCCGAAGAAGTCGTCCGATCCGTCGCCGTCGGCGACCTCGAAGGTGTCGTCACCGTCGCCGCCGTAAAGATTGTCGTTTCCAGTGCCACCGATGATGGTGTCGTCGCCATCTTCACCTTCAATGGTATCGTGGCCTCCCTCGCCAACAATAGTGTTTTGATTATCAGTTGCAGTGATTGTATTGTCGGAACCACTACCGACAATCAGACTGTCGTCTCCTGTAATAGTGACCGTAACGGTCGATGTCGAAGTGCCTCCATTACCATCATTGATGGTGTACGAGATTTCCACATCGGTTGTGACATCAAGAGCAAGATCCGCAAAATCCTCTCCTGGATCATATACTAGTTTTCCATTAACAATCGAAACGCTTCCTTTTCCGTCAGGCACGCTTGCCTCTTGAATCGTCAGCACATCACCCGCGTCAACGTCAGTATCATTAGCCAGGACATCAATTTCGACCGTGTTGGGTTCTGTAACGGTAGCTGTATCTGCTGTTGCTACGGGACCGTCGTTCGTGTTTTGCACGGTCAAGTCGAACGTGTCGGATACGGAAGCTGTTCCATCCGATGCAGTAACTTTCACCGAGATGGTTCCTACGTCCTCATTGTCTGGTGTGCCGGAAAGCTCTCCAGTGTTGGAATCTATGGATAGCCATGAAGGCAATGGGCTGCCATCATCGAGTGTGGCAGAGAAAGTGAGGGTGTCGCCTACATCAGCGTCTTCGAAATTCCCGGATACGTCGAGACTGAAGGCGGCGTCTTCATCCGTAGTCTGATCGCTGATACTTGGAGAAACAACGGGTCCATCGTTGGTGTTGCTGACTGTCAGATCGAAGGTATCGGATGCAGAAGCTGTGCCGTCTGAAGCTGTCACCTTTACGGAAATGGTTCCTACGTCGTCATTGTCAGGTGTGCCGGAGAGTTCTCCCGTGTTCGCGTCGATAGACAGCCATGGTGGCAATGGACTGCCGTCGTCCAAAGTTGCAGAGTAACTCAGACTATCTCCTAAATCTTCGTCGGCAAAGTTTGTTGACGTATCCAGACTGAATGCTGCATCCTGGCTCGTAGTCTGGTCAGTGATGCTGGTGGATACGGTTGGTCCGTCATTGGTGTTGGATACGGTGATGTCAAAAGTGTCGTCGACGGTTGCTGTACCGTCCGAAGCGGTGACCTTGATTGAAATGGTCCCAACGTCGCCGTTTTCTGGCGTTCCAGAAAGTTCTCCGGTGTTTAAGTCAATGGAAAGCCATGATGGCAGTGGGCTTCCATCGTCAAGGGTAGCCGAAAAGGTGAGCGTGTCTCCCACGTCTGCATCGGCGAAGTTTCCAGAAACGTTGAGACTGAAAGATGCGTCTTCGTCCGTATTCTGGTCGCTAATACTGGTGGAAATAGTAGGAGCGCTGTTGTCGTCAATCGCCGCGTCTACCGTAATGGAGAATGTATCCGTGGCGCTTGCCTCGCCATCAGAGGCAGTTACCGTTACGCTGATCGAGCCGACGTCTCCATCGTCCGGAGTCCCAGACAATTCTCCGGTATTCGGATCGATTGACAGCCAGCCTGGGAGGGGATCTCCACTCTCCAGGGTGGCCGAAAAAGATAGGGCGTCGCCCACGTCGGCATCTTCAAAGTTGCCCGAGACGTCTAGGCTGAAAGATGCATCTTCGTCGGTATTCTGATCGCTGATACTTGTTGAAACCGTCGGACCGTCGTTGGTGTTGCTGACTGTCAGATCGAAGGTATCCGATACTGATTCCGTTCCGTCCGAGGCGCTAACTTTAACCGAAACGGTTCCTACATCGCCATTTTCCGGGGTGCCTGAAAGTTCGCCAGTATTGGGGTCGATTGATAGCCATGAAGGCAACGGGCTTCCATCGTCGAGCGTTGCGGAGAAAGTGAGTGTGTCGCCTACATCGGCATCGGCGAAATTGCTTGAGACATCGAGACTGAAACTTGCATCTTCGTCCGTAGTTTGGTCATTGATACTGGTAGAAACGGTTGGAGCTGTGTTGGTATCAACCGCAGCAGCAACCGTGATGGAAAAGGTATCCGATGCGGCTGCTTCACCGTCTGAAGCGGTAACGATCACGCTGATCGAGCCAACGTCTCCGTCGTCTGGCGTTCCGGAGAGCTCGCCCGTATTTGAGTCGATTGACAGCCAGTCTGGGAGGGGATCTCCATTCTCAAGCGTAGCCGAGAAGGAAACTGTGTCGCCCAGGTCTTCGTCGCTGAAATTGCCTGAGACATCCAGATTGAATGCTGCATCTTCGCTTGAAGACTGATCACTGATGCTTGTGGATACGGTCGGTCCGTCGTTCGTGTTGGATACGGTAATATCGAAAGTGTCGTCGACCGATGCCGTATCATCGGAAGCGGTGACTTTGACTGAAATGGTACCGACGTCTCCATTCTTTGGAGTGCCCGAGAGCTCTCCCGTGTTGGGATCGATGGTGAGCCAGCCTGGCAGCGGATCACCATTGTCTAGGGTTGCAGAGAAAGTGAGCGTGTCGCCGACATCAGCGTCCGCGAAGTTGCCGGAAACGTCGAGACTAAAGGCGGCGTCTTCGTCCGTAGTTTGATCACTGATACTTGTAGAAACCGTAGGAGCGCTGTTTCCATCAGCCGCTGCGTCAACAGTAATGGAAAAGGTGTCCGAGACAGTCTCCTCACCATCGGAGGCGGTGACGGTTACGCTAATCGAACCCACGTCTCCGTCATCTGGCGTTCCGGAGAGCTCGCCCGTATTCGAGTCTATGGAGAGCCAATCTGGCAAAGGATCGCCATCCTCGAGGGTGGCCGAGAAAGAGAGATCGTCGCCGACATCAGCGTCACTAAAATTTCCTGACACGTCCAGGCTGAACGCCGCGTCTTCATCAATGCTTTGGTCTACAATGTTTGCTGTGACCGTTGGAGCGCTGTTGGCGTCTTCTGGATCGTCGCCGTCTGATGGGTCTACGGTAATCGAAAAGGTTTGGCTGACCGACTCGTCACCATCGGAGGCGGTAACCTTTACATTTATCGAGCCGATGTCATCGTTATCTGGCGTACCGGATAGCTGGCCTGTGCTGGGATTAATCGAAAGCCAATCTGGCAAGGGATCGCCGTTTTCCAAAGTAGCTGAATAGGAAAGGCCATCTTCCGCGTCCTCGAAATTTCCTGATACGTCTAAACTGAAAGCAGCGTCTTCTTCGGCTGTCTGATCGGATATGCTAGTGGTGACGGTTGGAGCGGTATTCGGATCCGAAGCGTCGACGATAATAGAGAAATCGTCCGAGACGGTTGATTCGCCATCCGATGCGGTAACGGTTATGGAATAGACTCCGCCGTCATTGCCGTCCGGCGTACCGGAGAATTCTCCAGTGCTTGAATTGAAGGACAGCCAGCCTGGCAGCGGATCGCCATTCCACATCGTGGCGGAAAAGCTCAACCCGTCCCCAAGATCCTCGTCATGAAAATTCCCTGACACGTCCAGGCTGAACTCAACGTCTTTATCGGTGATCTGGCCTTTAATGGCAGACGTTAGAGTTGGTCCATCGTTAGTGTTTTCTACCGTAAGGCTAAACGTGTCACTCGCGGAGGCTTCACCGTCCGAGGCAGTCACCACTACATTGATGGAGCCGACATCTTCGTTTTCGGGTGTACCGGAGAGCTGGCCGGTGGCTTCGTCAATGGATAGCCAACTTGGCAGCGAATCACCATTCTCCAGCGTTGCTGAGAAGGTTAGCGTATCTCCTAGATCCTGGTCTGAGAAGTTATCTGAAACGTCGAGATTGAAAGAGGAATCTTCGTCGATAGTCTGATCGGCGATCTCTGCTGATACCACCGGCGCATCGTTCACTTCTTCGACTTTAAGGGTGAATATGCTTTGCTTGGAGCTTTCTCCATCCGAAGCGACAACTTTGACAAGTATCGTTCCCGTATTTCCCGTGTCTGGCATGCCCGTAAGCTGGCCAGTATTTGAATCAATAGACAACCAGTCTGGCAGGGGATTGCCGTTTAACAGAGTGGCCGAGTAGGCAAGAGCATCGCCCTCATCATCGTCATGGAAATGTTGGGAGGCATCGAGATTGAAAAGAGAGTCTTCCTCCGTAATTTGACTTTGGATCTGCGAGGTAACAATAGGGCCGTCGTTCGTATTATCTACTGTAATGGAAAACGTGTCGCTAACGGTGGCTTCGCCATCCGAGGCCGTAATCGTTACGTTTATGGATCCAACGTCTCCATTTTCTGGAGTTCCCGACAGCTTTCCGGTTGATTCATTAAAAGAAAGCCAGTCCGGCAATGGCTCGCCATTTTCTAGGGTGGCGGAATACGAAAGCTCGTCTCCAAGATCTTCGTCCGAAAAACTTTCCGATGTTTCGAGGCTGAAAGCCGAATCTTCGTCAATCGTTTGATCCTGTATTTCAGAAACGAGTACAGGGCCGTCGTTCGTATCTTCGACGGTAAGAGAAAACGTGTCGGAAACGGAATCATCACCGTCTGATACGGTAACCGTTACTGAGATGCTGCCGACGTCTGATTGGCTTGGGGTACCTGAAAATTCGCCCGATTCAGAATCTATAGTCAGCCATTCTGGAAGAGGCTCGCCATTTTCCAGGGTGGCGGAATAGGATAGATTATCTGAATCGTCGTCTGGAAAATTCTTTGAGACGTCTAGATTGAATCCAGAATCCTCGCCTGTATTCTGATCCTGGATATCGAATGATAGTTCAGGTTCCTCCTCTGTAGGCGTTTCCTCTTCGGTAGCTTGTTTTTCCGGACTTTCCGAATCGGATTCTTCGACGGGAGTTGCTTCTTCTTCCGCACTTTCGTTTGAAACTTCCGATGCTTCAGAGCCTCCCTCATCTGAGCTTGTCTCGCTCTCCGAATCCTCTGACAACTCCTCTACAACATTCTCAGCTTCCTGGTCTTCTTGATTTTCGTCTTTGGAATTCTCTTCATGCGGCGCCGGCTCTTCTTGTTCGGAAGTTTCTTCCTGCTGGTTTGAGGCATCATCCGTTTCGGATTCTTCTTCTGGATTCGGAGCAACTTCGGGAGTTTCTTTTTCTTGTACCGGCGAGTCTTCAGGTTGGAGAATATTTTCTTCCGAATTTTCGCTGTCAGTTGTTTCCTCTGCCTCTGCCGTGCCTGAGTCGTCTTGTTCGTTTGGAGAATCTTGGCTATCCTGTACAGGGGTTTCGCTATTAGCTTCCTCATCCGGTTGAAACTCATCGATAGTCTCCGTATCGACTGAAGTGATACCCGCTTTTTCAGGAACATCTTGAGGCCAGATAGTGATGGTCTGTTCGGATTCGTTTCCTTGCGGATCGACAGTGACGATTTTGATGGGGTAGCTGTTAGCTCCTTTTTCGAAGTCGATGCTTATGCCATCCTTTAGTTTCAGAACGTTTTCAATGATTTCGAATTTGCCTGAAGGATCATCTTCAATCCGATATTCGTATTGGATGGCTCTGCCTGAATCTTGCGTATCCAGTTTTCCAATAAGAGCCCCTTCTTCATTTTCCAGGACTTTATTTTGGCTTAAGAGCAAGCTCGGCGGATCGTTTATATCAGACTTTGAACCAGAGAGAGAAAGTATGGAAGTATTGCCGTCTCCGTCGCCTTTATCGGTGGTTACTTCGATATCGACTTGATCCTGCCCGTCGTTCTCAACGGCGACGCGTAAGGATCCATTTTTCTTGTCGATCTCGACTTCCGCTTCTCCTTGGCTGTTTAGGACACGAGCATGGAGGTTGAGCTTGTCGAGGTCTTCTGTATCCAGATCATCCACTACTCGAGCTAGATCGAGTTCGATGATGCGACGATTCGCATCGTCTGAATGGAGCTCCTGCTGGACAAGCTGTTCCGAATCTTCCGCGTGATTGCGTTTTTCCCAACTGGAATTGAATTCTCCTTCTTCAGGAGCGTCTTCCTTTTCGAATCTTGCTTCTCGGTCGTGACCGAGATTCTCGAATCCATAGGTTGTTTGGCGGAAAGCCTCATTGAGTTCCGCTTGATTGCGAGGACTATGAATCTCGTTCTCTTCTTCGCGGTCTTTGTGCGACTCGGAATCAGTTCTTACCTGCGGCAGATAAAAATAGTCTGGTTCTTCAAAGGAAAGTTTCTCGAGCGAGATTTCCCGATATTCGGGAGAATAGTTAACGTCTATTGGTTCGTAACTGGATCCGTTTGACCCATTTTCGCCGGATTCGCTGATGTGAAATGTCTGCCAAGAAACCTCGTAATTTTCATCGAGCAACAGAGTAGGAGCTTCTGACAGAGCGGTGTTGAAAAACTGCTTCAGTATGAAGCTGGATCCGTCGTTGGTGACAATCTTTAGATCAATTCCCTGGGGCTCGAATCTAACGATGAGTTCGGGATTCAGAATTGAATAGGAGTCGTTTGACTCAACTTGGATTTCGGATCCGTCCGATAGTTCCAGCTCCTTGCCGATCGTCAGGTCGTTGTACAGCTTGATCTTGAGATTCATGAGTAGAGTTACGTGCGATTGGGAACATGGGCGCAGCGCGACCGAAGCTAAGATCGGCTTAGGGCTTATTTTGCTAAGCCCGAGCCATAAGAAGGGAGGGAATTCCACAACTGATTGTGGAAATCACTCAGGCCCAGTGAGGAGTAGCGCTTTATTTCCTTAAAGGGCGCTCGGCATAGTAGGGTTAAAAACGCCTGCTTTGTTTTCTTTTCCTGTGGCCAATTGTGAGCAGGCTTTGACAGCCGATTCGCTTAATGGAAAGCGTTTGATTTCCTCTTGAACCTCAAAGCGGCGGTTAAGCTTGGAAACGCGTCTGAACGAAAGGCCCTCTGGCGAAATATCAACGCAGTTCGCTCCCGGCCATACGAAGAATGAGCCTGTATTGATAATCCAAGTACCGGAAATATTCCAGACACCTGGTTTGTGAGTGTGGCCGATGATGAGATACTTTGCTTTTACTTGAAAACGCTGTACCATCTCAGCGGCCTTTTGGGGAGTTTGGCTCCAGGCCTTTAGAATGCCGATGAAGTGGGTGGGAGGCCATGCCTGTTTGGCGAACATGTGGATTTTCCCCCAAACGGTGGGGTTGTAGTTGGGAGATTTTTGATGGGCTAGAATCTCTGCATCCTTGATTATTTGCAGGTAGCTTTGGAAATCCAAATTCCGTTTTTGTGAAAGAAGCGGCTTAATGACTTCCCGAAGAGCTTTGGAATTGTGGCTCCACGGAGCAATGTCCTCGAAAACGCCGTCGCCGTGCGTAATCAGAATTTCGTCTCCACCGATCTGCAAATAATGCTGCTGATTGATTTTAGGATCGTGGTTGCCCGTAAGATACAAGGATCGCACTCCCCAGCTTTTGATTTCAGAATCCACTTCCTCAATCGTTGGCTGGCCACTCTTTTGCGACGCTTCCGAGTCTGCGTATTTGGACTCTACTGTATCTCCGTTGAGAATAATCAGATCCACGTTTTCCGCCAGGGACCTTATGTCTTTGGTGTCTCTCACAAGGCTCGCTTTATGGCCAATGTGGAGGTCGGAAATGATGCGGATTCTGAAATTCACGGATGGATGTCGCTTATCGCCGAGCTATACCAGGACTTACGAGCTGGCGGACTCACTCTAAAGATCTATCGGATGGAGTCCAGGGACCTAAAGTTGACCCATTATGATCCGATGAGCACGAACTTATGTCGAAATCCGCTCAAATCTCCCTTCTGGCAAGGGGACACTATGCTACTCAATTGAGCTCAGATGCTATGAAGAGTGTCAATGAGCTCGTTTTCAAACTAGCGAATAATCCTAGCGCAACTTTCGAACAAGCTCTCGACTCCATCGAACCTGAGAATCGCGAGGAAATGATTAAAATCGAACTGCTCAAATCGAAAGCTCGCAATGTGAACGAGCTAAACTGAGGCCTCAGTAAAGGTAGCTGTTCAGAAGATTTTCCAAGTACTCCTGTTTCCCGCTGACCGGAACAGGTTCCTTCATGCGAATCACGCGCTTGGACAGCGTTTCAAAGGTGGCTTTCCCGCTTTCGATTTCCTTGCCCATTCCTGAATCGAATGAACTGTAGCGATCCTTAACAAAGCTCGAGAATTTCTTATCCTTAAGAATCTGGCGAGCTACTTTGAAAGCTAAGGCGTATGTATCCATTCCGCCGATATGAGCCAGGAAAAGATCATCAAGATCGATAGACGGACGACGGAGCTTTGCGTCGAAATTGAGTCCGCCAGAGCCAAGACCCCCAGCCTTTAGAATGCTAATCATTCCCAAAGTAATATCCTTCACGTCGGTTGGGAATTGGTCGGTGTCCCAACCTAAAAGCGTGTCTCCTGTGTTGGCATCGATTGAACCGAGCATGCCAACGGCCGCCGCGACCTCGATCTCATGATTGAAAGAGTGACCGGCTAGTGTGGCGTGGTTGGTTTCGATGTTGAATTTGAAATGCTTGTCTAGCTTGTAGGTCTTTAGGAAGGCGATACCCGAAGCGACGTCGAAATCGTATTGGTGTTTCGTTGGCTCCTTCGGCTTCGGTTCGATAAGGAACTGTCCCTTGAAGCCTATCTTTTTGGCGTAGTCGACCGCCATATGCATGAAACGGGCGAGGTGGTCCTGTTCGCGCTTCAAGTCGGTGTTGAGCAGTGTTTCGTAGCCTTCACGACCTCCCCAGAAAACGTAGTTTTCGCCTCCCAAGTATTTGGTGGCATCTAGCGCCGCTTTCACTTGAGCTGCGGCATAAGCGAAAACGTGAGCATCTGGATTGGTCGCCGCGCCACACATGTAGCGAACGTTCGAGAAGAGATTAGCGGTTCCCCAGAGGAGTTTAATGCCGGTTGCCTTTTGCAGTTTCTTTGCGTGGGTAACGACCGTTTTCAGATTTCGATTTGATTCGCCGAGAGTCTTTCCTTCCGGCGCGATGTCTCGGTCGTGGAAACAATAGTACGGGGCTTGTATTTTTTCGAAGAATTCGAAGGCCGCATCCATTCGCTTGAGGGCGATGCCCATCTCCGAGCCTTTGCTTTCCCATGGCCTCGTAATCGTTCCTCCACCAAAGGGGTCTAGACCGACTCCTCGAAACGAATGCCAGTAGGCGATCGAAAAGCGCAGATGATCTTTCATCGACTTTCCACCGATGATTTCGTCGGGATTGTAATGGCGAAACGCTAGCGGGTTGTCCGTTTCAGGGCCTTCGTATTCGATTTTCTTTATAGGGAAGTTCTGTTTCGCCATGGGATGATATATTTATTCTTCGTAGTCTTAAAAGTGAAAGTGCTTTTGAATGCTATGCTGCAATGATGTAAACAAAAATGATTGTTTGCGTTCTTCGGGCTAGTTTTCGCTTTCTAGCTTTTTCGATAGGATCTTCGACTGTCGCCCGTTATCCTTATAGGAATCCTTTCTCGATTCAGGCAGGGACTCCACATTCGAAACCTCGAAGCCGCAAACCGATTCGAAAAACTCAAAGCTTTGCGTCGACAAGGCCAGCACGGTTTCCGCTCCTGATTCGAAACCTGTGTGACAAGCGAAATTCACCAGTTTAAGGCCGATGCCTTGACGTTGATAAAGCGGATGAACGTAAAGCGAACTGATTTCTATTGTATCCGTTTTTTCAGGATATTCGATGATTGCGACGCAACCGATCAAATTTCCGTCGATTTCGTAAACATAGAAGCTGTCGATGCTGTTTTCAATCGATTCCATGTCACGGCTGGCTAGCTCCTCCTTATCGATTGAGCTTCTGATCAGGTGGTACAGCTGAGCGACCTCATCTTTGCGAGCTTTTCGTATTCGGGCGTATTCGTTTCCGTAGATGAGCGTTCCTACGCCTTCGTTGGAAAAGACTTCGCTGATGAGTCCATCGTGTATTCGGCCATCCAGAATATGGATACGAGAAATGTCGGACATAACGCCTCTCAAAGCATGGGTCGCTTTTTGCTTAAGCGATCGCTCAATAGAATCCGATATATCGGTCTCCAAAAGCGATTTCAGTTCTTCGACGGGAAGTTGTCGTTTGAGCGTTCCGTCGACGAGCAGGCCGCTCGTCTCGGCAAGATAAAGAATCTTTGTCGCTTTTAGAGCTATAGCCACCTCAACTGCCAGCGCGTCGCTATTGATGCGAAGCGTATGACCATTTCGGTCGTATCCAATTGGCTGTATGATAGGGATGATGTTTTTGTCGATGAGATGTTGTAGGAAAGATGCATCGATAAGCTCTACGGCTCCGCTTCTCTGGTAATCGACGCCCTTTAGGATGCCAATCGGCTTCGCTCGTATAGAATTTGTAATGGCGCACTTCAAGCCGCTTTGAGTCAGCCCTTCGAGAATCTGATGAGATACGCGTGAGGATGCTCGGATAGCCAGGTCTAGAGTCGGCTCATCAGTCACCCCGCTGCCATCTGCGTTCGAGATCGGTATGGATCGCGATTGCGATAGGCTTTTTAGCTGTGTGCCGATTCCATGGACGATCACTACGTTGATCTGCAAACTTCGCAGCACCGCGATATCGAGAAGAATGTTGGGCAGATTCGGATTCTCTACTATCGAGCCATCAAGCGAAATCATGAAGGTTTGTCCCAAAAATCTGGGTACATAATTGAGAATGCCTCTGAGATCGGCTGGCTTGATTGTCGATTTCTCGTTGTCCATGTTGACCTTAAGGATTTATCAAAAGAGGAATCGAACGGTATGCAAGTTCCGTATCAAGCTGGCTCTGTTTGCTCCACGATGGCTTTCCAGCTTCTTATTTCGCCTTCAGTATAAAGATAAACGCTGAGCGATTCCGTTGTCATGGGATCAGTGGGGATGGAGAAAAGATAGGGAGTGAAATCTTCGTTGAGCAGGTCTTCGCTATGCTCCCTCTTCTGAACCAGGAATTGAGCGAGTAGGTGCAGTTCGCCCTCCTTATAAAAGGCTGAAAGCCTGAATCGCTGGTCTTCTGCCATACCTCGGGGCAACCAAAGCTTCAGGTTGTAATGCGACGCGGCTTGCGCAGTCTCTTCTCTCTCTACCCTCTCAATTTTTGGAATGAGGATGGGGCGACTTGCGATATAGTAGACGAGCTGTTGGGGAAGAAAGTTTTCTAGTGGTCCCTCGGCGGTTTTGATCTCGATACCTTCTGAAGAAAGAGGTGTTTCTTTGGTAGCTACCTCAGCTTTGAGACTGTACCAGTCGTACATATTCTTTTCGACCACTGCTTTTTGTCGATCAAGCAGATCCTGGTATGGCTGATTCGTTGGACCTTCTTTGCGAAACTCCAGTTGGATCCAGGTGTAGCCAATGATAAAAATAACGATGGCAAGGGCAAAGGGCCACATAGGCCAGGGCTGCTTTTCCTGAATGGGGGAGCTAGTGGACTTTAACTTTGAGGTTTCCTGATCCATCGTTCGCACATCAACGCGATTTCCGGTCGAGTTAAAGCCTGAACCTGTCCTTCAGGGGGCATTTTCTCGTTGCGCGAAGAAACCAGCCCATTCATTTGATTTGATTCTCATCATGCAACGTTGGAGCCAGACTTACATTCCCACGCTTAAGGAAAGCCCTGCCGAGGCGGAAATCGAATCGCACAAACTCTTGCTCAGAGCCGGGCTTGTGCGTCGTGTTGGAAGTGGAATTTACGCTTACCTTCCATTGGGAAAACGGATTTTGGAAAACATTATGGCGGCTTGCCGCAAAGCAATGGATGAAGCTGGCTGTATTGAGCTTTTAATGCCAGGCGTGTTGCCAGCTGAGCCTTGGGTCAATGGCCCTCGTTGGGATGTTGCGCGGGAAGTCATGTTCTCTGTCTATGGCGCAGGCAAGGGCTCCAAAGCGCCGGAAGAACCTCAATACGTTTTGGGTCCCACTCATGAAGAGGTCATTACACCTTTAATCGGTTCCGAGATCTCGAGTTATCGTGATATGGGTAAGACCTTCTATCAGGTTCAGACGAAGTTTCGAAACGAGATTCGCCCTCGCTATGGTTTGATGCGGGCTCGCGAATTCATCATGAAGGATGGCTATAGCTTCGATGCCTCTGATGAGGCTGCTTCGGAGACTTATCATAAAATAGCTGCTGCCTACGATTGTTTCTTTACCATGTGCGGTCTGAAATTCATTTCAGTCGAAGCCGACACGGGAATCATGGGAGGGGATTTTTCCCACGAATACATGGTGCCGGCTGAAGTGGGCGATGATGATATCGTGTTTTGCCAAGAAAGTGGATACGCTGCTAATATCGAAAAGGCGACGAGCGGACTAGTGCCAAGCGATCTTGTCGATGCCGAACCTGCTGGCGACGTAGAAAAGTTCGAAACCCCGGGGGTCGTGACGATCGCTGCACTGGAACAGGATCCCTACAATTGTCCTGCGGATCAGCAGTACAAGACGCTTCTCTATGTTGGTGACGAAAAGCCTTTTGCGATTGTGCTTCGAGGTAGCGATGATCTGGAGGAAGCGAAGTTGGGATCTTTGGGCTACTCTGTGACGCGACCGGCGAAGCCAGAAGAAATCGAGCCGATCATGGGCGCGAAGCCTGGCAGCTTAGGAGTCGTTAAGGGAACGATCAAGGATCGAGACGCTTTGCACGGGATCTACGCCGATCACTCTATTCGCTTGGTTGGCAACGGAGCTACGGGAGCGAACCAGGATGGCTACCATTTGAGAAATGTGAACGTAACGCGTGATCTTGATATAGATCGCTTTGCTGATTTGCGTACTGTAAAAGTGGGAGAGCCTTGTCCGAAGTCCGGTCAACCCCTCGAAATTCAGAGAGCGATCGAGGTGGGTCACATTTTCAAGCTTGGGGAGAAATTCAGTCGGAGTGAAAAGTTCGGAGCTCATTTTCACGACGACCAAAAGCAAACCAAAAACGCGGTGATGGGTTGCTACGGTATTGGAATTTCTCGTACGCTTCAAGCTATAGTTGAGCAATGCCACGACGAGAACGGCATACATTGGCCTTGGCTAATGGCACCCTACCAGATCCTTATCGTACTGCTCGATCCCGACATGAAGGAAGCGATATCCTTGGCTGAATCGATCGGCCTAGCGGCAGAAAAGGCTGGGGCCTCCGTTCTGCTTGATGATCGTGGCGAACGACCTGGGGTAAAATTCAAAGATGCTGATCTGGTTGGCATTCCCCTTCGCTTGACGATTGGCGGGCGAGGGCTTAAGAATGGAATTGTAGAGCTCAAATGGAGACATGAAAGCGAGCGACAGGAGATTCCAATTGAAGATGCTGTGAGTGTCGTTGAAAATCTAGTACGCGAACAAGCTGAAGCTTGAATTCTTATTATGGTTGCCAGTGAAGTCGCCTTGCCGGAAACGAGGACGGATGAGTCAACCCAGCTCGCCGATCTTTGGAACGTTGTGGTTCTGAACGATCCTGTAAACCTGATGTCCTATGTGACGATGGTATTCAAAAAGATATTCGGCATGAGCCAGGAGGATGCGGAAAAGCATATGATGGAAGTGCACGAGCTTGGACGTTCGGTCGTTTGGACGGGCGGCAGGGAAAAAGCGGAAACCTATGTTTACCAACTCCAGGAGTGGCACTTAAACGCCATACTGCAGAAGAATGAAGCCGATTGAGATTCGTTTGGACTTGAATTCAGTGAAGCCTTTGCTGGATCACATAGAGCCGATCCTCGATTCCTTGAGCGACGAATTGGTAGTGCCGGGCAATCTTCCTGATGACGATGATTTGTTGGAGAATTTCTGGGAAGAGGGTTTGTTGGAAAGCCAGCGTGGAGAAATGGATACGATCAAGGCTCTCTTTGGAGAATCGTTTCGCGAAACGGGTAGAGCAGTAATGGATATCGATCAAGTGGATACGGTAATCAAAGCGTGTTCTGCCATTCGACTGAAGCTTAGAGAAACTTCGCTCCAAGATATTCCGGATAGCGATTTGGAGCAGGGTCAAGTTGAGCTCGAAGATCTGGATTCGGATCAGCGAATCGGCTATGGAGCCTACATGCTATTCGCTAGTCTGCAGGAACTCGCTATCACGCAGATGGAGCACGGCGACCTTGATGACCAAGACGGAGCAAACTAATTGCGGCGTTTGCGGGAAACCTTCCGCTCCTGGGAAAAAAGGCTGTTCTTCAGGCTGTTCGCTAGCGAGATGGATTCCCGTTGGGGATGAAGCATTGCCAGTTTCTTTGCCGCTATGCTTAGCCTTGGGAGCCTTTTTCATTCTGTTTAACCAAGGCCTTTTTGCCACCATGCATGGTTTAGCTGAAGCGCTTGGCAAAGACGATTTGCTGGGGAAATTCGAAGTGACTTCTTTCGTGTTTGGATTCCTCTGGCTGGGGTTTGCGATTTATTTTCTTGCCATTGCCGAGGTTTGGAAATGGGCGGATCGCTTGGCTCTACTGTTTTGCATACTGATAGCCTTTTTGCCTCGGATTTTAGGCCCTTTATCTTGGCCCTACCTCTACACCTTCGCAATAGCTAATAGCTTGATGGCCATTTGGTTGGGAAGAGGGTTGGTTCGTTTATGGTGGAGTCGAAAAAATGTGAAATCCTCTTCCGCTTGAGCATTCCTATTGACCGGCATAACCCCTGGATTATCGTTTTCCTTCTCGCGCGTCCTGTCGCGTACGAGGTGTTGATACATAGCTCTTTGCCTACTTTATTTTCACGGGAGTCAAGAATGGCGGATGATGCTGGGCCGTAAATCGGAAGGCAGAATCTGTCAGAAAGGCGCCCACTTGAGCATACATAGGACTAGGAGCCACTTCGGCATACGGCGCAAGGATGGGACGCGCGGATTTCTCCAATCTTGTTTCAGCTTGGATTGATTGAAGGATGATGGCCCCATCCACTCGTAAATTACCGTTGCTCTATTTGGGGTGCGCGGTAGTAAGGCCGCATATGAGTCCTCTATTCTACCAGTTTCTGCATGTATTCTCGATAATCATGCTTACAGGATTTACGCTCTATGTGGCGGCCAATCCGCAAAAGCATAGCAAGCGGAAGATGATGATCGTCACCGGTGTTTTTTCCCTTCTCGCCTTGGTGGCTGGTTCGGCATTGGTGACCAAACTGTACAGTTCATTTCCGGGAAAAGGTTGGTTGCAGGGATGGGTCATAGCTAAGATCGTGATCTGGCTGTTGCTTTCCGCTATGGCTGGTATGGCTTATCGAAAATCGAAATCTCTCGTAGTGAGCGCTGTAGTTTTGTTGGCAGCTGCTGGTGTCTACATGGTATATCTCCGACCGTTCTAGACATGTCCAACTCGGCTTCTCAGCCATCACTTGCCGGGCTTTGGATTGATGCCGAGGGTTTGGCTCACCTGGCTTGGGATCGAGGATCCAGTGGTCCGCGAGAGGTTGAAACCAAACCGTTCAAGCCCTTTTTATGGGCTCTGGAAGGGAAGGGTCGTGAAGCTCCAAAGAAAACGACGGTCGAGGAACTTTCAGGGGCAGGAGCCTTTAACCGACTTATCACGTTTGAAAAGGCTTCCGACTATCAGGATTTCCTCAAGGAACACCGGCGCGAGGCATCCATCGATTGGATACCGCAATTAGAGCATCAATTTTTGATGCAGTCTAGATTGCGGTTGTATGGAGAGGTGCAATTCTCTGGCTTGCGCCGGATGCAGCTTGATATCGAAACGGCCTGTTCTGAACCTGGCGGTTTCAGTGATGCCAAGCGTCCGGAAGATCGAGTTCTAGCCATAGGCTTGGCTTGTGAAGGAAAAGTGGAGCTGCTTGTCCTTGAGGATCGAAGCGACGATTCGGAACGGTATCTTTTAAAAAAGCTTAATTCTTGTATTCAAGAAATGGATCCCGATGCTATCGAAGGACATAATATATTCAAGTTCGACTTGGAGTACCTTCGAATACGAGCAAGGAAGCTGGGTATAAAATGCGTTTGGGGACGTTTTGGCCAAAGCGCTTCTTTTCGCAACAGTCGGTTGCGCGTTGCGGAGCGATGGATAGACTATACGCGATGCGATCTTCCGGGTCGGGCTATTGTGGATACTTACCTTTTGGCTCAGATTTATGATATTACCAAGCGCGAGCTTTTATCTTATGGTCTCAAAGACGTAGCTCGCTACATGGGGGTAACTCCAGAAGACGGCGGTGATCGCGTTTACATCGAGGGTTCTCAAATACAGGAAATGTTCGATACCGATCGGGATCGCTTTCTCGGCTATCTGGAAGACGATCTACGCGAAACAAGAGGTATCTCCGATCGACTCTTGCCAACCTACTTCGAGCAGGCCAAAGCTTTTCCGACCTTGCTGCAGGAGGCCTGCCTTCGCGGCACTGCCAGTAAGGTGGACCTTGTTTTCCAGGAGGAGTACTATCATCGAAAGGCTTCTTGTCCCATGGCTGGCGAAACGAGCGCTTTTGCTGGAGGCTATACTGCTAGTTTCGAGGAAGGCGTATTCAAGAATGTGCTTCATTTTGATGTGGCCTCTCTTTATCCCAGTTTGCTTTTGCTTCTGAACCGTAACCCAAAGACGGATACGGAAGGCGTCTTTATTCCAATGCTGAAAAAGCTGCGAGAATATCGTCTTAAGTACAAAAAACTGGCGAGCGACACAAAGAATATCGGAGAGGCTGCGGAATACACGGCTCGTCAGTCCAACTTCAAGATTTTGATTAATTCCTTTTATGGCTATCTCGGTTTTTCAGGAGCCAGGTTTGGCGATGCGGAACTAGCTGCTGAGGTAACGGCTCGTGGAAGAGAATTGCTCCAGGATCTCATAGCCTTTTTCAAAAAAAAGGATTGCCTGCCTTTGGAAGCGGATACGGATGGCATCTACGTTGCCTCTGCGGAGTATTTTGACGATCCCGATGTCTTGCTCAATGAAGCTCAAACGATTCTGCCAGAAGGCATTGAACTGGAGTATGATGGGAAGTTTGTATCCATGTTTTGCTACAAGGCGAAGAACTATGCTCTTTACGATGGAGAGAAAGTGACGATTCGAGGCTCGGCTCTTAGGTCTAGGGGGATAGAACCATATTTGAAGCTTCTCAACGAATCTCTGATTCGATTTTTATTGGGCGAGAGCAGTGAGGATCCTTCGGATCTGGCCAACGACTACGAGAAACTGATAGAGGATGGAGCGATTGAAATTCATAACATAGCGAAGTCCGAAGTTCTTAGTCAAAATCCGGAAGCTTATCGGAAGAAAATCGAATCGGGCGGCAAGCCGCGACGAGCTTCTGCGGAGGTGGCTCTCAAAATAGGAGGAGATCTTCGTATGGGGGATCGCGTGTCCTATTATATAGGACCAAAGACAAAGGGTGTTACCGCCGACTGGCAACGCGCGTATCCGGTTGACCAATATAATCCCGTAGAAATTCCTTACGATCCTGCCTATTACATCAAGAAATTGAATGACTGGCGGAAGCGATACGTCGGTTTTCATCCGAAACTTCAAGAGAACCCCGCCCAAGGCCAGCTCTTTGGATGACAGCCGAGGACTGGATCCAGAAATTCTCGTTGGAGCCATTGCCAGAAGAGGGTGGCTGGTTTTGCCGAACATTCACGGGATCAGCGGGTGACAATGAGCGTGCTGGTTCGAGTTCTATTTACGCTCTCTTCACTTCCGATCAGTTCTCTGCATTGCATCGTTTAGATGCTGATGAAGTGTTTTGCTACCATGCAGGTGATGCTTTTCGCATTCTAAAGCTCGAGAACTCCGGACAAGGGAAGATTTATCATCTTGGGCTTGATCTGGCGAAGGATCAGACACCTCAAGTCGCTTTTCCACGCGGCTGTTGGTTTGGAGGCAAGCCTGAAGGAGGAAAATATGGATACACCTTGCTATCAGCCGTGGTTGCCCCTGAATTTCAGTGGAAGAGTTTCGAGCTGGGAGATCGAAAAGAGCTTCAGGAGCGATTCCCGGATTGGGCTGATGAGATCGAAGCTTTGACTCGAGAGTAGGACTTCAGGCAGACGTTATTC
>JANQKI010000035.1 GCA_028281165.1 Opitutaceae bacterium
GCCGAGATCGAACAGCTCAAAAGCCAAATCAAAGATTAGCTCAAGAAAACCAGTTTAGAATGAATCTCTGGAATCCCATCCCCCGCCGCCTGATAAAAGCCGTTGCTATTGGCTCTAGCATAGGGCTGCTCTCTTTAGCCATCATTGCCGCTCCGAAGAAATTCTCAGGCCCTCGTACCGTCGATTCTGATGACGACATTATCGTAGTTGGTGAGGATGGAATAGAAACAGAGGGACTGATTGATGTGATACAGGATGGCCAGCTCAAACTGGTGACCGACGACGATTCCAAAATAGTCATTAAACCCGGCTTCGAAGCGTATTTCCAAGGTGGAGACACAGGCCAATTCCGAGCTTATATTGAAAGCGATTATGCCGCTTTTTTGCAGCTTCTTGGCCAGTCTTCATTGGAAAATTACAATTTTGTAGACGAACTGAAGCATTTCGAACCACAGGCTTCCACGTTTTTCGGCAGAGGATTGGACTTCGATCCTATATCCAACCGAATCATAGTCCAGGATCGTCATAGGGCTACCATAAATCGTTACGAAAACGGATGGATCTGGGAGGCCGAACTATCCACTACTAATTCAGCCTCTCAAGTGGATAGCCTTCTGCATAAATCTGTCGCTATCTTTGGCGAGTTTGCTGCTGTAGCTATGCCTAGCCAAAACGGATCCGGACCCTCAAGCACAGACGAAGGTCGTGTTGATGTCTTTCACTTGTCCGATGGCGTGTGGGACCGAGTCGGAACTATTTTTCGTCCCGACTCGAATGAATACGCCGGCTACGGCTGGAGCATAGATATTTATGAGAACTGGCTTTTCGTAGGCGCTCCTTTTAAAAACCAATACGATTCACCTCTGACAGATATCGGTAGTGTTTATGTTTATACGTTGAGTTCAAGCCCTCCTCAGCCTGTTGGCGAGCTCTCTCGATCCGGTTCTGTTACTTCGACCAATAGCAGAGGCCTCGGTTGGACCGTGGCGGCTCATGGCGATATTCTTGCCATTACCAATTATGGAGTGGATTCCTTTGAAGCGCTCTACATATACAAACTGAATAGCGGAACCTGGGAGCACATCCAGTCGTTTACGGCTCCGATTAACGGTGGCTTCGGCGGCAGAATGTCCATTTCAGGTGACTGGATAGCTGTAAGCTCTTCTCAAAGAGAGTTCTCCACGCTTTCTAATGTAGGAGAAGTCAGCCTATACAAACGAACAACAAATCCAGATCCTACCCTTTTTGAAGAGCAGACCTCAACGCTAACACCCTGGAATCCCACTGAAGACTTGCTTTATGGTTCCGATGTCTCGCTCTTTGGCGACGTTTTAGCCATTCTCGCCGGCAATACGCAGTATGCCTATATCTATCGATTGGATACAACATCCGATGCTTGGGAACTTGAATCCACCATGCAGTCCTCAACGGTTGGCCAGCCTTTTCAAAATCAAATTGCAGTGGGCAGAGAATTCGTGGCTATAGCCTCCGAGAATGTATCAGGATTAGTATACACTTATGCGTTGAATTCACCTCCAGAGGCCCCAGCAGATCTACCCCCCGTCCTGCCCTATCCTCCCGCCAGTCCCAGTAGCCTGGATACATTTCCAGATTCTGTAGATCCGACTATATCTCTCACCTGGAACGATAACGCTACCAACGAAGATGGCTTTACCGTTCATCGAAGAGAAGGAACCGGAGCCTACACTCAAATCGCCTCGCTGCCTCCAAATACCGAAGGCTATGAGGACAACGGGCTCGAATATTCTACCTCATATACATACCGAGTTTTCGCCTACAATTCAAATGGGACTTCTGCTTCCAAGGAAAGAAGCGGCCTTACCGTCGATGCCCCAGCCCAGAATAACGCTCCCACCGCCATCATTATCACCAGCCCAAACCCTGCTAGTGGAACAGCTCCACTCACCGTGAATTTCGACGCCTCAAACTCTAGCGATTCCGATCTAAGTGACACACTCACTTATACCTGGGACTTTGAAGACGATGGCACCCCAGACGCCAGTGATACTTTCGCCAATCACACCTACACTAATTCTGGATCATACACGGCTAGGCTTACGGTTACAGACAATGGTAGCCCTCCTCTCAACGATCAAACGACAGTAACGATCAACGTTTCTCAAGGTAATCCTACTCCGAACCCTTCGAACGACTCGTTTGAAATCTTCGAGGACGACGACTCTTTTACTTTGAACGTCTTAATAAACGATCAACCCGATGATGGTTCTTTGAGTATCCAATCGATAACGTCAGGCCAATATGGTACCGTTTCGGATCAAGGAGACGGAAACCTTCAGTACATTTTAGACAACACTCACAACGATGTCCAAAGCCTGTCTGATAATCAGACGCGACCAGACAGCTTCACCTACACGGTTACAGATGGCGTAACACCCGTACAAGCGACGGTCAACGTCACCATAAAAGGCATCAACGATCAGCCAGTAGCCAGTGACCTTACGACGCCAGGCTATCAGATCGATAAAGATAACACGGACGGCGTCGAAATTGTGTTCGAAGCCGAAGATGCCGAAGACGGCTCTATCCCCATCGGCGAAAACAACGTTGGAGTCATCCAGCCATCCTACGGACAAGTCCTCTGGGACGAAAACGACCCCAGCGGAGCTCGCTGGGAGTACGTTCCCATCGCAGGTTTCGTTGGTTCAGACACTTTTGAATACCATGTATTCGATTCTAAAGGACTGCCATCAGCCAATGAAAACGTTTCGGTCGAAGTCACATTAGATCCAAACACGACTTTGGTCAATCTAACCGACTCAAGCACAGATCGTATGACCGGACCGGCCACGGGAAGCGACCAATACTTTGGAATCGGTGTAGATATTGATCACGTAAACGGCCGGATGATCACGCGAGACCATGATAAAGCCTACATCTATCAGCACAACAGCGGTACCAGTTGGTCCTTGATCGATACTCTCGATCCAACGGTCGATGTTCCAACTCAACCTGATGATGATATAGAAATCATATATGGTAGAGATAAGCACACCGTAGCTATTGACGGGGACTACGCGGCAGTGTCAGGGCCGATAGCCAATATTGGTGGTCAGTCGGCTGAAGGAGTAGTTTACGTTTATATAAGGGATGGTAATAATTGGAATAAATTAGCTCGCCTTGAATCTCCATTCCCGAATCAACAAAGCAGATTTGGGCAAAGTATAGCAATACACCAAAACCGCTTGGTCGTTGGAGCGGTAGGTATTGAAAGTTCTGATCCGTTTGACAACCGTGTAGGCAAAGCATTTGTATACAATCTCAGCCCTGCCGGAGTCAGCAGTCCCACAACAATTGAGAGGGATCTTTTCCAAGGTTTGGATAAAGGCTTTGGAGCCTCGGTAGATATTTTCGAGGATGTAATTGCCGTAGGCGTTGCTCATCATTCCCCCACTGCACCCGAAAGAGTGATTATTTTTGAATACGATTCAGGGAGCTGGGTTTATAGGAATGCATTCTCAAATCCTGAAGGTATTGTTACGCTTTTTGGTACTGACGTCAGCTTATCTGGAAATGTACTAGCCGTTGGCTCAGCTCAAAGTAACAACGAAGATGGGGCGGTTTATATGTATCGATATGATGAGACGGCCTCTGAGATCAATTTCACCTTTTGGCAAAGGATAGATCCTTGGAATTCTTCCGACGAGATGGGCAATAGCGTATCGCTTAATGGAGATACTCTTCTTGTTGGTCCGAATACTGGTTCCTACGCTTATCTTTATCGCCTTCATCAGCAAAGTGATCGCTGGAATCTGGATACAACATTCACTTCACTAGAGACTCATGGAAAAACCTTCGCATTTGATGTGGCACTTGGAACCAATCAGGTGATTATCACTAAGGAAATTGACCAGATCGGTGTTTACGATAAGCGCGGCAGCATTTATAAGTACGAAATTTCCCCGCCAGCTACGCCACCGGATGAGATCGTGGAATTCTCCATCGAGCAAGTCGTTGACGTCAACGAAAGCGACGGCACCGCCTTAGTCAGTGTCACTAAGGTAGGCAACACCTCGCAACAGGTATCGGTATCATACAACTTCGCCAGTGGCGGAGGCTCTGCAATGGCAATTGGAACGCAAAACCAAAATAGCCTTGGTGCCGACTACTACATAACTCCATCAACCGAACGAGTTCTCACCTGGGAGTCTGGCGATACGGCTACCTTCAAGGATATACAAGTAACTATCATTGATGATGCTGAACCAGAAGTTGAAGAATCATTCCTGGTCAAATTGTCTTCAACAACAGGTGACGCCGTCATAGCGGCACAGGATACGGCGGTAGTTAGAATTGGGCAAAACGACAACTATATCGCCCCTAGCTTTACGGTTCACGATGTAACTGTGACCGAACCCTCATCTGGTGAGATAGATATAGAATACAGTGTTACTCTTAATGGTACAAGAGACCTTATTTCTCGAGTTAGAGCCCGACCTTCTGAAGGGACAGCGGAAAGCCCTGAAGATTATACGGCTGGAGCTTTCTCAACATTGATATGGACAGCCAATACTCCGGCCACCCAAACGAGAACAGTAAAAATATACGCAGATAACGACGACACTGAAGGAAACGAAGTCTTCTATGTAGATCTAGAGAATCCTGAAGGGGCAACCATTGCTGATGGCCATGCTATCATCACTATCCAAGACAATAGCGGCAGCGGTTCCGCTCCTGCGGCTCCTTCGAGTCTAACCGTCGAAACGGTCACCACCGATTCCATAAGCCTCAGCTGGACTCGAAACTCGACAAACGAAGAGCAGTTTAGAGTCGAACGCGGAACCGACGGTAACACTTTCCCCGATACGTTTATCGTTGGAGCCGGCGCCACAACCTATCTGGATGCCAATCTCCTTTCGGGAGCTCAATACTACTACCGCGTGAGAGCTGAAAACGCGTCCGGAGAATCTGGATACTCAAACATTGTCAACTACACCACTTTGATTCCGACCTCCGGCAACGCCGCCCCCACAGCCTCTTTTACGGCCACGCCTCGTTCTGTACCCAACACCCTAACCGTAGACTTCAACGCTTCGAATTCGGACGATCCCGATGGAGAGATAGTCAGCTACGCTTGGGACTTCGGCGATGGAAACAACGGAACGGGTGTGACTCCAAATCATACTTACGCAGCAGCTGGCAACTACACCGTCGAACTAACCGTAACCGATGACGGCTCTCCGTCAAAGAGTGGTACCCATTCAATAGGGGTAACAGTCACTGAGACCGGTGGACCCGGCGACGGGACGGGCGGGGGCTCTCCCGGCAGCGGGGATGACTTCGGCGATCCCTCAGACGACGACGGCGACGGAATGCCAGCCGGATGGGAAAGCAACTTCGGATTGAATCCATCTGATGGAAGCGCTCTTGACGATCACGACGCGGACGGCGTGTCTGACTATTTCGAATACAAATATGATACCGATCCTACTGACTCCGCTTCCAAGCCGGGGGCTGGTGTATACCGAGTTGGCTCCGGCCAACCCTACCTGACGATCCAGGCGGCTCTCAATCAAGCGATGGGCGACTCGGTGTCCGATGTTATAGTCGAGCTCTTCGGCGATACATTTACAGGCACTGCGAATACCCGTCTAGATCTCGGAAGTCTGGCTGGCGAGAGCATCTTGCTCATTGCCGATGATGGACTTTCGGATACGACAATCGACCTATCTGGAGTGCAGATCATCGAGGGGCTCGAATTGACGCCGCCACCGGGACGCAAAGCCCCGATTATCCTACAGAACAAGCAGCTGATCCTTATTCAGCAATTCGATTACTAGACGCTAGTTCAGAATTTCAAAATCCCATTTTACCATGAAAACAACTATCACTCTTGTCCTTACGGTAACGATTCTCGTCGGCATTTCCTTCGGTCAAGGCCGAAGTCTAGAAGATGCTAAGAGCGGCAAACCTCATCCGCTGGCTGCTCTCGACCGGGAATCGTACCACTATCTGCTCATCGAGTATTCAGAAAAAGACGGAAAACCCATGGGATATGCCTTGCGCAACATAGAGAACGGAAAGCGAGAGAGGGGCTTTGACGTCGTATCCGTAAACCGAGGACGAAAATTGGCGAGTGTCATTTTGAACAACGCGGCGGAGCCAACGGCAGCAGCTCTCTTTCAGGTCGAGATCAACCGCCCCAACCGCAAGCGGGCCTCGGGTTCGAAGGATCAAAAGATAAGTCAACCCGAAGATCCTGTATCCAGTCGAGCAGTCACCTTGAGCCCCGAAGAGGTCGAGGCGGCCAAGAACGCGATCGAGAAGGCGAAAATCCGTCGAGACCAGGAAAAGTAATAGGAACCCAATCTCTTCTCTAAAATGAAACTTTTTTCCTCCAAAACGAAGCTTTTGGTTCTCGCGCTCTTAATGCCGATCGCAGTCGCAAAATCCGCAGAACTCCCCGGTCTGTTGTTCGGCGAAGCGGGGGTAGACGCCTCGGGATCCGCTTTATATACGATTCCGTTAACCGCTGTTCCAGGTACGTCAGGCATGCAGCCCAAGCTGTCGCTGGCCTATTCCAGTAGAGCTCCGAATTCCGCGTACGGAGTAGGCTGGAGCCTGAGTGGCCTTTCATCGATCAATCGAGTTGGTACCAACGAACACTTCGAGAATCCAGCGACTGACTATGTCCATATGGGTGATCAGTATCGTATCCACGGACTGGATTTCGGATCCGAAGATCGTCTTGTCCTCGACGGCCAAAGATTGATTCTCACCTACGGATCCTACGGAGCTAACGGCTCCACCTACCGTACGGAGAATGAGCGTTTCGTGGAGGTAACCGCCCACGGTTCCTCCGGAAGCGGCAGCCCCATGCCCTCGCATTTCGTCGTTCGAACAAAAGACGGCTTAACCATGACCTACGGATCCACCGCCGACGCGCGCATTGAAGCGACTGGGCGCTCGGACGTCGTCGCTTGGGCTTTGAACAAAGTGGAGGACACGACAGGCAATGAAATGACTTTCCACTATATCGAGGATGGGGCCAACGGAGAATATCGCATCGACGAAATACTTTATTCTTGGTCGCCCTCCGCCAGCGCGTACACCGCAAATTCCGTTAAATTCCACTACGAAACCAAGATCGGCAATCGCGAGGTCTATTCCATGTACGCGGCTGGTTCTCAAACCCGCTCTTCGCAGCGTGTCTATCTTATTGAAATGAAGGAGGGCTCCAGCGTCGCGCGGCACTACGAGCTCGACTACGATTCAGCTTCGGGAGTGTCGCGTCTGAAGTCCGTTCAACTCCATTCAGGCGGGGACACGCTGCCGGAAACCGTATTCCAGTATTCGGATTTGGGAGCCTCTCAGACCCAGCCGATTACCCAAGTATCGCAAAACGGCGGAAAGCAGACGAGCCGCTTTTTCTATGGTCCTGCTCCGGCGGATACAGATGGCGACGGTCGCGTAGAACTACATGATAGCGAGAACAAAATCTTCTACTACGACGACGCGAGCGACGCGATGCAAGTGCGCTACGTGACGAGCGCGTTCTCCAATGCCGCAAACGGATTAGCCGACGACGAGTATATCTTCGACAACATCCGCTCCAAAACAGGTGACTTCAATGGAGACGGCATTACCGACTTCATCGTAGGGTCCTGGGAAAATGCGGTGTACTATGTGGACTACGAAGAGGAAACAGTTGCCCCGTCTCCAGGAAGCTATGGGGAGTTGGAGATCGTCGCGGATCTCGTCTGGCGGATCTTCCTCTCGCGACTCGATTCCAGTGGCGATCCCTACCTCGATGAATCGCATTCCATAGTGTTGTCCCAAGGCGAGAGCATATTCTATGAGGACGCCAGCGTGGGATCTTCTGTGTACCGAGAGGATCTTTTGCGTTTCGCGGAGTTCGTTACCGGCGACGTGAATGGGGACGGCCGATCCGACATGGTCAAGTGGAACGAATTTACCGGTGACTACGAGCTCTACCTCGCAACCTACGCCCCTGGCGGGGAGGAAGTGACCTTCATCGAATCGCCTTCTTCCACGCTGACGATTCCCAGCTCAGGGAGTCGCTCAAACGAAAGCTGGAATCTCTTAGACTTCAACGGCGATGGCATGCTCGATCTCCAGATCATGTACGCCAACAGCTCCGCAAGCCGCGAAGTCAGGGTCTATCTTTCCGAAGGCGACCGCTTTGCCAGCGCCTCTCAGACTCCGCTCGTTTTTCCTTACGGCTTCTATCTCAACGACCAGCTTCATCAGGCGGACGTCAATGGCGACGGTCTTTCGGATCTCGTCTTCCGCGACATAGGCGACAACAGAACTTACATCTACGTCTATTTCTCGAACGGCCAGCAGTTCATCGCTTCGCCGCATAACTACGATCCGATCACGACTTTGAGCAAGCTCAACTACGATGGCAACGATACGGCGGCCATCGACCAGAAAACGATCTCCGCCGATGTCAACGCCGACGGGCTAACCGACTTCGTCGTTTTCCGCGAAGTGAGCGGAAACACACGCTACCATGTGTTCTATTCCGACGGGGAGGGGCTTGGCTCCAGCTACGTGCCCAATAGTTCGTTTATCGCGACTGGCTTCCCTTGGAACGCCAAAGACATCGTCATGCCTCTGGACTTTTCTGGCGATGGCCTAGTCGACTTCGCGTTGCTGCAAGAGGAAGATCTGATCACCTATTCGAGATATGAAGTCGAATTATTCGAGAACCAGAATACAATGCCGAATCTGCTCGCTCGGGTCGAGGATGGTCTCGGAGCTCTCGCTACCTTCGATTACCTTCCGATTTCCGATTCGACCGTGTATACCCGATCTTTTGGCGAGGCCTATCCGATCGCTTCCGCGCAAGGTTCATTGTACGTGGTTTCCGAATACGGCCGCGATAACGGTCTTGGCATGTCCGGGAACGACGCCTCCAAAACTCGTTACACCTACGCTGCGGGATACAATCACCAGTTCGGGCGAGGCTTTCAGGGCTTCGCCAGCTTCGAGTCGCATGATGTTCCTAACGATCGCTCGGTACTGCAAACTATAGCGGTAGGCTATCCTTACGCGGGCATGTCTCTGCGAAGCGAAACTGTGGTAGCCGGCCAAACCCTTAACATCGTGGACAACAAGCTGGATTGCGTAACAATCGCTCATCCCAGCGGCAATGAAACCTGCTTCCCTTACACCTTGGCATCGCTTACCCGGGCGTTCGAGACAGGCGTGAACGCCATAGGTTCTCCTTACGTCGGTTCCCACATCACGAATCAGTACGACAGCTACGGCAACAATCTGAAGATCGTTATCGAAAACTATGCCAATCCGGTTCAAAGCGTTTCCGACCTGACGGAGCTTTCCGGCGGCACGCTTGAGTTCCGCTCCACCGTCACCAGTATCTATGAAAATGATACGACTAATTGGCACCTCGGGCGTCTCCTCTTTTCCAAGAACCGAAGCGAGACTTTTGGAGCGAACGCCGACATCCAGATACGCCAGTCCGCTTTCAAGTACGATCAGACGAATGGCTTGCTGCTCGAGGAAGTTCTCCAGCCGACAAATCCGAGTTCCTTCGACGTAAGCGGTGCCTTCGCGGCGGCCCCCATCGAAGCTCAACCCGAAAGCGGGGGCTATGATTATGCCGCCCGTTGGGAGCTCAAAACGGCTTATCAGTACGATGGTTTTGGCAATATTCGCTTCACAACCGTCAGCAGCCCGGCTACCGGCGTCCATTCCTTTGGTGCGCGGATGACCGAAAGCCAATACGACGCAACCGGTCGCTACGTCATCAAGTCGATCGATCCGCTCGGCTTCGAATCCGATACGGTCTATTATATAGCTAGCGAGCATCACGATACCAGTCTGGTAAAGAAAATTATTGGTATCAATGATTTGGAGACTACCTTCGAATACGATTCATTTGGTCGCGTCACGAAAGAGACCGACCCCAATAACGTATCCATTGTCACTCAGCGATACGGAGCAAGCTCATTGCCTTCCGGCTATCGTACGTCGGGAGACGCTACAGCCCTAGCCATCGTGAGCTATTCAGAAAAGTCAGGCACGCGACTATCCCACGATGCGACCGTGTATTCCGATCGTCTCGGCCGAACTTTGCGCGAGAAAAACGTCAACGGCGATGGGGAGACTATCTACGCCGACACCTACTACAGCGTGAGGGGCCACGCTGAGCAAGTGAGCGATCCCTACGCTGCATCGGGAGGAACGCCATATTATACATTCGCAACCATCGACGAACAAGGGCGCCCCAC
>JANQKI010000063.1 GCA_028281165.1 Opitutaceae bacterium
GGAGTCCGCGATCACTACGCTTAGATTCGCATAGCGACGAGCGAATTTCGGATGGAAGTCCGAATCCATGCCCAGCAGGTCGTTGATGACCAGAACCTGTCCAGAGGTCGAGGGACCACAACCGATGCCAATGGTCGGGATTTTCAAAGCCTTGGTCGTCTCTTCGGCTACATGGGCCGGGACGCATTCCAAAACGATACTAAAACAGCCAGCCAGCTCCAATTCCTTAGCTTCGCGAATGAGCGTCTCCGCAGCTTGGTCGGTTTTGGCTTGAATCTTAAACCCGCCAAACTCGTTAACCGCCTGTGGCGTCAACCCGAGATGACCCATCACCGGAACGCCGGCCTCGACCAAGCTCTGAATCAATTCCAGATTACCGCAGCAACGCTCGATTTTCACAGCGTTTGCCCCAGCTCGCATGAGCTTTGCGGCAGCTTCGGTCGATTTCACCAGGCCCTTGCGATAGGAAAGAAAGGGCATATCCGCCACGATCACTTTGTCAGGGGCCCCGCGGCGAACGGATGCCGTGTGAGTCGCCAGCATATCAACGGTCGCATGAACCGTGCTATCAAAACCGTGGACAACCATCGCGCAGGAGTCGCCCACCAGGATCGAGTCGATGCTCGTTCCGTTTAGAATTTTAGCGGTCGCTGCATCGTAGCACGTCACCATGGTGATCGGCTGACCCGCTGCTTTCCGCTTTTGGAAGTCTGGAATTGTTTTCATTTTCGGGTGCCTGTCTCGAGGGATCAGGATCCAAATTTGAACTTAATAATATGATTTCGTTTTAAAGCGCCAATCGTCACTGGGGCGAGCCCTCACCGCGACTGACGATGGAATGCATGATATATTACGTAGAAAAAGCAATCGCTAATGCGCTTATGACGAACAGCGCCCCAAAATACGGCAGAAATTAATAAGATCGCAGTCCCATTAAGTTTAACAGGGAACTAACAGACATTGAGATTGAAAAGGAGACTTTAGATCGCGAGGCTGGCAACCCTTCTCACTTTTTGCATGGCGAATCTTATCGTACACGGCGGCAAGCCACTTAGTGGAACCATAACCCCTTCGGGAAACAAGAACGCGATCCTGCCCATTCTATGCGCAAGCTTGCTCACTTCTGAGCAAGTCACCATTCGAAACGTGCCCGCTAGCACTGATATCGAAAAGCTGACGGCGTTTTTTGAAAGCATTGGTTCGAAGATCGACTGGAATCGAGAGATGAAGGTGATGCATCTCGACCATTCCAGTGTGGGCGACTCACTGCCCGAAAATGTTCTTCCCAAAGGCATGCGGTCGGCTGTTCTTCTGTTTCCGTCGCTTTTGTATCGCTTCAAGAAAATGAAGGTCGATTCCAATCCAAAGGGTTGTTCGCTGGGTATCCGAGAGCTTGATCCTCACTTGGAGATCCTTTCAAATTTGGGAGCCAGCGTTGACAACGCAGGCACACTGAATCTTAGCATCGAAGATCGATTCCAAGGAGCCGACTACTGGGCAGACTATATGTCGGTTACCACCACGGAGAACTTCGCCATGGCAGCCGCTTTGGCGGAAGGCGAATCGACACTGACCAACGCAGCCAGCGAACCGCATACCCAGGACCTTTGTCGCTTTCTAGAAGCAATGGGGGCGCGTATCGAAGGAATTGGTACAAGCGTACTACGCATCGAGGGAGTAGATAGCTTAGGTGGAGCAGAAGCCACCATTTCCTCAGATCATCATGAGATTGCGACTTTCCTAGCTATCGGAGCGATTACTCAGGGCGAAGTGCGAGTCGAGAAAGCGACTCCCAAGCATTTCGAGCTGATTGGCAGAGCATTCGAGAAACTAGGTGTCACCATAGAGCATGAAAATGATACGGCGATATGCAAAGCGAATCAATCTCTTCGTATTCAACATCCATATACTTCTAACCTGCTACCGAAAATAGAAGGAGCGCCTTGGCCCTACTTTCCTGTCGACTTGCTGCCGCCAATGGTCGCCCTTGCTACCAAGGCCGATGGAACGATGCACTTTTGGAACAAGGTGTACGAAGGGGGATTCGCTTGGCTACCAGAGCTGACCAAATTCGGAGCCCACGCCGTTGTGAGCGATCCGCATCGCATTATCGTCTTTGGGAATGCTCCTATGAGACCTGCCGTGGTAGACGCTCCCTACATTATCCGAGCAGCTGTCGCTCTCTACATGGTCGCAGCCAGCCTTGAAGGACAAAGTATTGTCACTAACGCCGATCCGATTTCTCGAGGTCATCCTCACTTCGCGGAAAATCTTCGCAAGCTAGGAGCCGATATAGAATGGGAGAACTAGAGGAATCACAATAAAGTTCGAGACCTAGGATTGTCTCAGTAAATAAGGACAAATAGTGCCGAACTATACTCGTAATTCGGATACGCGAGAAGTCACCCGCTTTGTAAAGTTGCGCAGGATCTGTGGCAGTTCGTCGCATTCGCATTTTTGCAGGCGTTGCAAATAGGGATGAGGGATGAGATTGAGATGCCCTGTTTGGGTCCAGCCTTGCCAGAGATTGCGCAAGTCCTGCCCATTCATTTCAGGATGGAATTGCACACCGTAAAGCAGATTTCCCCAAGCAAAAGCTTGGATAGGAGTATGGGTGGATGTAGCGAGAAGCTCGCATCCAGAAGGTAAATACATTACCGCATCGTTACGCGTTTCGATAGAGCGGAAACTGCCTCCGGAAACGCCTTCAAAAAGCGGATGCTTACGACCAGCCTTGGTCAATCTGATATTAATCGCTCCTAATTCGATTCCAGAAGGATGACGCTCGACTCGTCCACCTAAAGCTCTTCCAAGAAGTTGGGCTCCAAAGCAAATGCCCATGAACGGAATTTCGTTGTGTTTGCAGATCGCAATGAGATCGAGGAGACGATCATTGAATGGCGTGTCTTCCCAGGCTGTGTTTTCCGATCCGCCAAGGACTACCCCACCGCATTTCAACGCCCTCTCGCAAAGCCGATCGCCACGCCCGTCAACAATCTCATAGTTCAATTCAGGAATGTCGCGAATCGCTCTTTCGAACCATTCACGCGTTGACCACTTTTCGGAATCTTCCCCACTTGAAAAGGACAGATGGAGAGGGTCAACTATGAGGAGTCGCGTCGTCATACAGCTAGAATCGATTGTTAAAGAGGAGTGAGGAGAGGTTCCTATCTTATGTTAGAATACCGCCAAGCTGCCACTCCAGCAAATGATTTTTACGAGGATTTTGAGGAAATCTCGCCTGATAGAGAGATTCACCAATCGCTATTGAGGGATTCTTATAGAGAGGCCTAGTCTTCTGGCAGCCATCCGGATTCCACTAGATCGCGCCTCGGCTTCATCTTGATATCTGGATCCGGACTAGGAATAGCTGAAAGCAGCATCTGCGTGTAGGGATGCTTTGGATTTTCAAAAAGGGCTTCAGTTTCTTCCATCTCGACGATCTTGCCTTTGTACATAACGGCGACTCGGTCGCAGATGTGCCGAACCACGCTTAGATCGTGGGCTACGAAGATGTAAGTGAGTTTAAATTCTTCCTGCAGATCTTCCAGAAGATTGATGACCTGAGCCTGCACCGAAACATCCAAAGCGGATACCGCTTCATCGGCTACGACCAGTGAGGGTCGCATGATAAGAGCTCGAGCGATGCCAATGCGTTGGCGTTGGCCTCCAGAAAACGCATGGGGATAACGCATACGATGTTCGGACCGCATTCCGACTTTTTCCAAAATTTCCACAACCCTGTCTTCAAGCTCCTTACCCTTCGCCAGCTTATGGATGATCAGAGGCTCGCCTACGATATCGCCAACAGTCATACGCGGATTGAGGGAAGAAAAGGGATCCTGAAAAATCATCTGCATCTCCTGACGAAGCGGCTTAAGCTCGCGTTCCGGTGTAGTTGCTAAGTCGATACGGCCCCGCTTCGCCTCGAACCAAACTTCCCCCGACGTTGGCTGCAGGGCTCTTAAGATGGAGCGAGCGCACGTTGTCTTGCCAGACCCGCTTTCGCCAACAATGCCCAAGGTCTCGCCTTGCATGACTTCAAACGTAACGTCGTCAACCGCCTTGATCGTATCGATTTGCCGCTTGATAAATCCTTGGCTGAAAACGGGAAAATGCTTCTTCAGCCGATTTACCTGAATAAGAGGCTTGCGATCACTCATAGGTCTAAAGGGTAATTTGCAGTTTGCTGATTTCGTCTTGGGTTAAAGCGACCTGGCGGCCATTCGACAGATCGGCCAAAGCCAGCCGCGTATCGATATTCAGATCCCCAATCACGCTATCGATGGTGGGAAGCCGCTTGCCTTGATTCGCTTGACTGGGAATCGCGGCCAGGAGCCCTTTCGTGTAAGGATGTAGTGGATCCTTTAATACCTGCCGAACGCTCCCCTTTTCCATAATGCAACCTTTGTACATGACCGCAACATCATCGGCCACTTGGGCAACAACCCCAATGTCGTGCGTAATGAAAATAACCGCCGCTCCCATATCGTTTTGCAGCTCCTTTATAAGCTCAAGAATTTGAGCTTGGATTGTCACGTCGAGAGCCGTTGTCGGTTCGTCGGCAATCAGGATCTCAGGCTTACAAACGAGGGCCATGGCTATCACCACACGTTGTCGCATTCCACCGGAAAATTCATGCGGATATTGCTTCAGACGTTGTTCGGGCTGGGGAATGCCGACTTTCCCCAGCATCTCGACAGCTCGTCTTTCGGCTTCATGAACCGTAACGTCGTCATGCAGTAAAATGGCCTCGCAAATTTGGTTGCCAACGGTATGAACCGGACTCAAAGCGGTCATGGGCTCTTGGAAGATCATACTAATGTAGCCCCCACGGAGTTTGTAGAGCAGATCGTCCTTCTCGTCGAGGGCCGTAATGTTGATCGGAGACCCTGAAGTAGGATAAAAGATGATCTCTCCACCAGCTATCTTACCTGGCTTTTGGATGAGTCGTAGTATGGAAAAAGCGGTGACGCTTTTGCCCGAGCCGGATTCGCCAACAACAGCCATCGTTTTGCCGCGGCGCACTTGATAAGAGACATCATCAACACCCACTACGAGACCTTCTTCAGTATTAAAGGTCACGCGCAGATTGCTAATGCTGAGAGCAATGTCGTTTGCAGCGGAATCCGAATCCATGAGATGTGGTTGGATCTATAGTTAAGCTATGAGGGGTAAGGCTTGTAAAGAAAAGGTTTTACAGGACAATCCCAAAGGGGAAATAGCCTGGCTCGAAATGGATAAAACCAGTAAAAAGGCTCGTCTCGGAAATCCGAAACGAGCCTGAAAAGTTAACGTAAGTCTAGGCGGCTTAGTCGACCAAGGCGTAAAGCCTACCTGTGTCCTGCCACATGCGGACCGTATTCGCTTCGAGTTCGAAGGTGTCATCTGTCTCCTGCAAAGAAGCGAGCGGACCCTTCAAAGATGCAACGTATAGAGTGCAAATCGCCCCTGTCGTCCTATGACGCACCTGCATGTGAGCGGCCTGCTGGCCTTCGAGTTGGCAATAACGAGCCCCGATAACCTGGTAGGCTGAAAGCAGCTTGTTCTTCACCAGTGGCGTAACAGAAAAGGCCAGATCCTTTAAACCTGCCTGGACAGTAGAGTAGTCCGCGGCCTCAACGTCTACATTCGTGTAGGTGTTGTGGCGTATAGCAATCTTGCCAGCGACCTCGGAACCAAATTCGTCCTGCTCGTAGTTACGCGTTAGCTGGAAAGACAGGACCATTAGAATCGCCGCTGCCGCAGCGACCGGCACCCAATGTTGCCACCAGGATCTCGTCTTCTGGACTTTCCCTTGTTCCAAAATGCGCTGCACTTTCTCGTCGGCTAGTTTTTGGCCAAGAAAGTAATCCTTAATTTTGCTATCTAGTTCGTGATCGTTCATTTTAGTCACCTCCCATTATCTAGTTTGTATCGCGAAATTCCGAGCCAAGCGCTTTGGCTAGCTTTTGTCGCGCCCTATGTATGTGACTGAGGATTGTGCCTCGAGGAGAGCCGGTTTGGGTGGCGATCTCGCTCGCCGTGTAGCCTTCGACTACGTTGAGATAAAGAGCCTCCCGCTCTTCAGGTCGTAGCTTGCCCATCAGCAATTCCATATCCATAGACACGCCTGTCGCTTCCGACTTTCCCCTCTCTGGCGTTGAGTCCAACGGCTCGAATTGCACGATTTTGCTGCGACGCTTTTGGTCATAAAACAAGTTGCGAATGGTTCTGAAGAGAACAGGAGTCCCATCGACACCCCCATAAGCTCGCTGAAGCTTCATCCAAGCCTGCTGCACAAGATCTTCCGCATCTTGGTGGTGCCGCACGATTGACAGAGCGTAACGGTACCCAGCTTGAACTAGCTCGGTCTCGGTAAGCTTAGGCTTTTGGATTTCTTCGCTCATGGCTTCAGATCCAGTCGGATCGTCGGCTATCGAAATTGCAACGGCTTCCATTTTCAAATCCCTTTTTATCTTTAGAGTCATTAACTAGAGGATGGCTGCACGAACGGAGCTTCACCCCTCGATTCATGCGTTAGCTGTAGGACCAACGGCTCTTGTAACCTGGTGATTGCCCCTTAAAGCGCTATTCGCCAAAGAAATGGCTGGGATCTCGGACTCTAGCAGAGATTTTTCAAATCTTATCAAGCAAACCCTTTGCTTTCTGCCAGATCCGGCAGATCTCCTCAAAATCTTCATCTTTGGTCCGCGTTTCGATAACGTAATCGAACTGATCTTTAGCTTTCACTTCCTTTTTGGCAGACTCGATGCGGCGAGCGATTTCGGCTTCGTCATCTTGGCCACGGCCACGCAGACGCTCGATCAGTTCGTCTAAGCTAGGAGGCATGATGAAAACGGTAGTCAAACGCTCAGCAATGATCGGCTCTTTGAGAGAGGCTTCTTTTACAGTAGCCACGCCCTGAACGTCGATGTTCATAACAAGGTCGATATTCTGATTCAGTTTTTCCAGAATAAGGTCTTTCGGAGTGCCATAGCGATTCGTGTGAACGCGAGCCCACTCCAGAAAAGCGTCGTTTTCGATCCTTCGATCAAACTCCTCATCGCTTAAAAAGAAATAGTGCTGACCATCGATTTCTCCTTCACGCGGCGGTCTGGTTGTGCAGGTAACCACCCGTTCAATACTGCTGAATTCTTGGACTAGTCTATCGCACAAAGTGGATTTGCCGCTGCCCGCTGGACCAGCGATGATCATAAGAACCGCGTTATCCTGGTTTGAATCAGGCATTCAACTACAACCAGGTTTCCAATTAGTAGGCAAAGGCAATGCCACCCAGCATGCCACCATAAAGCATTAGGATCAGACCAAGGATGCGAGCTCGCGGCCCAACGGCAAACAACCAACTGAAGAAGTCTCGCAACCGAAAAGGAGAATGGGCCAGATAAAGAGAGAGGGCAATTCCAAGATAGATTGGCGTCACCATAAATAGCCGCAGCGGCTCTTCATAATGACCAAAGGCCGCAGTCAATAGTACGTCAGCTAAAAGCAAATACACGATGCAAGCTCCTCTTACAGAGAGAAAATCAGGAGCATACTTGAAAGCGAGAAGAGCGAGAAAAGCGAATCCAATGAAAATATACTGCTTGTAGTTTCCGTAATCCGCTTCGCCTAGATGCAAAACTTTGTACAAGGTCCAAACGCTGGCAATGGCCATCGTCACATAAGCGGCTCTTCGCGAACGCGGAAAGGTTTTGAGTATCGAAGCAGTAGGCGGCATGAAAAGCAAAATTCCGAGAACCAGAAAACCAAATCCAGCCAGAAGCGTCGCTTGCGCAAGTGAAAGGTCCATAATTCGAAAAGTTAGAATGTATCCACGCCAGCCAGTACAAGCTCTCCGTAAAGCGAGCTAGCAGTAACACGGTCGATTTTTAGTTCAACCAGCTGGCCGACAAGTCGTTCATCCGCCTCGAATATCGCGTTGCGGAAACCCCGCGTCTTTCCCGTGTAGGCATCTCCTCGCTTTGCAGGTCCCTCGACAAGCACCTCCTGCGTTGTCCCAATCAGCCTTTCGTTGCGTTGCAAAGAACCTCGGGAAAGAATTTCCAGCAAAACCTGGTTGCGACGCTCCTTTTCTTCTTGTGGCACTTGATCGGGCATAACCTCCGCTGGCGTTCCGGTACGAATACTGTATTTGAAAATGTATGCCATATCGAAACCGATGTCTGCAAAGAATGCAGCAGATTCACTGAAGTCTTCTTCGGTCTCGCCGGGAAAGCCGACAATGATATCGGTTGAAAAATACATATCCGGCACTACAGCCCGAAGAGAATTCACAATTTCGCTGTATCGATTTTTCGTATACGGCCGATTCATGGCTCGAAGCGTTTTATCGCAACCTGCTTGGAGCGGGAGATGAACGTATTCGCAAAGCTTGGGCAAATCCCGATAGGCTTCCACCAAGTCTTGCTTGAAACCGCGAGGATGTGGCGAAGTGAAACGTATACGCTCGATACCTGGCACATCGTTGGTCTTTTCCAGAAGTTGAACGAAAGGAGATTTCCCATCAACCACTGGAAACTCGCGTCGACCATAACTGGTTACAATTTGACCTAGAAAAGTGATCTCTTTAACGCCATTCGCAGCCAGTTCTTCCACTTCTTCGATGATATGCTCGATGGGACGCGAACGCTCGGATCCCCTCGTCTTGGGTACGATGCAAAAAGCGCAATTCATGTTGCACCCCTGCATGATGGAAACAAAAGCGCTGACCTGATTTTTCTTTCCGATATGATCCCGGATCGTGTTCTGGGAATCAGCTTCTTCGTCGAGATCAACCAAAGTCGAAGGGCGAGGACCCTGACCATTGGCAGAGCGAATGAGATGATCGAGATGGTCGGGTACCCGATGAAACTTCTGCGTTCCCACCAGAAGGTCCAAGTCAGGAAGACGGTCAATCAGCTCCTCGCCACGGTTCTGGGCCATGCAGCCCATCACACCGAGCACGAAATTCGGATTCTCGCGTTTTCGCTTGGATAAATAGCCGGCCTTCCCAATGGCCTTTTGTTCAGCCTGATCCCGCACGCTACAGGTATTCAGCAAAACCACGTCGGCATCGAATTCGTTGTCGACGACGCTATAGCCACGGTCACGCAGCGAGGAGGCGACTTGCTCGCTGTCGCGCTCATTCATCTGGCATCCGTAGGTTTTGATAAAGACCCGGTTCATAAATCGAGAACCCACAGGGCATAGTTCCCTCGCTCAATAGGTCAAACTCGAAGCGCG
>JANQKI010000078.1 GCA_028281165.1 Opitutaceae bacterium
CGATCAGGATATTCAGAGTTTTGGCAGGACGGCTTTTTTTACCTCAATGGGCGTTTTGCTATATATTTTTTTAATTCCTAGCTCTTTTGCTTCTTCTAACTGTTTATGGAAAAATCGCGATATCAACTGAGCGTCGCCCAGAGCGTCGTGTCTCTTAAATTCATTCTGATCGACTCCATAATATCCCGCTAGATAGTCTGTGCTAAAGATTTCACTACGATCTGGATGCATAAGAGCGAATATTGCTTTCGTATCTAATTTCTGTTGCTCCAGTTCCGGCAAATTCAAGCGCTCGCATTCGCTTTGAATTAGCGGGAAATCGAATTCGTAGCCGCATTGGGTTACCAATGTTGAATCTCTGCAAAATTCTAGAAAATCCGACCACACTATTGAAAGCTCCGGCGCTTCAGCCACCATTTCATTCGTAATACCTGTTAGCTTCTCGATTTTCGGTGGGATCGCTTTATTCGGATGAACTAATGATTTGAAGGATTCATCGCCATCGGCGCCATCGTCGTATGCCACCACAGCCCCAATTTGGGTTATCCTATCGAATCTCTGGTCAGGCCCCGTTGCTTCTAAATCGAAAACGATGTATCGATTTTCCGGATCTAGAAAAAATTCGAATTCGCTTAGAAGATATGAAGATTGGCCGAAAGACTTTATCCGCATTTTTCAGTCTGCACGGAATGCCAGGAAGTCTTCATGGATTTGATTCCTCATCCTCGTTTTCATCTTTCTCTTCCTTGGGGAAAAGACCTTTCCGCATCGGATTAGGAGCTTTCGTTGGCTGCTTTAGCTTGAAACGGCCCTCTTCAATTTCTCGAGGGAATATATTGTTTTTCAGATTCGAATCGGCAAACGCGTTATCTCGATCTAGTTGAACTTTGGATACAGGCTGAGAGCTGAGGAAGGGAATTCTAACGGAACTCTTCTCTGGCTGCCATGTCTCTACGGGAGCCTGGATTCTTCGTTCTGAGCCGTCTTCGAAAGTCACATCAAGAACGAGAGGCATGGGATGGCCGCCTACGTTCTTAATCTGTACGACGCATGCATAGTCGGCGAATTCAAGCTGCTCCTTTTCCCAATCCTCGAGCTTCTCGATTTTCTTCTCGTAGTCTTTTGCATCCTTTTCTGTCGTCTCGTATTTATCGTAGCTGTAGTACCAGTCCTGTAGCCGTTCACTTTGGCTAGTGATCGTTTCAATCTCCTTGAGAAACGCCTCGTAGGGCGTATCCGGAATTTCACTCTCTTCTTCGCGATCCAGTTCTTTGCTGGTCTCTGGATTGCCATCATCCAGCTTGTAGATTTTGACGGATTCGATGGCCATATCCACGTGATCGTTGCCGTAGAACCAGTTTCTCCAAAACCAATCGAGATCGACACCGCTGGCGTCTTCCATCGTGCGAAAGAAGTCGGCTGGGGTAGGGCGCTTAAAGGCCCAGCGGCGAGCGTATTCTCCAAAGGCGAAATCGAAAAGCTCGCGACCAAGGATGCTTTCGCGCAAGACCATCAGACCCAAAGCGGGTTTGGTATAGGCCTGATAGCCACGCTGAGTCAGCTCGTCGGCTGACATCATGATAACGGGATCGCTAGCTCTGGCCATGGAAGCTATCACGCGGCGGGTGCCGTTTTCGTACGATTCCTGGATTACAGGATCGAACTCGGTAGCGGCCAAGTGCTCGACAAAGCTATTGAGCCCCTCGTCCATCCACATCCACTGCCGTTCGTCGCTGTTGATGATCATGGGGAACCAATTGTGACCCACTTCGTGTATCACAACGCCAATGACATAGTTGCGCTCCCGAACAGGATACGTTTCCTTATCATCGATTCGGTAGGTTGATTGAAATGTCATCATGGGATACTCCATACCCCCAGCCGCTCCCCAAGCCGACCACATGACGGGGTAGGGATAGGGGTACACCAATCGCGAGTAGGTCTTGATGGCTTGGACGATGGCCTCGGTGGAGAAGCGTCTCCAGACAGGACTGGCTTCCTTGGGGTAGGCGCTCATGGTCATGATGGTTCGGCCTTCAATCTCCATGCTCTTGGCGTCCCAAATGTATCCTCGCGAGGCTGCGAAGGCGAAGTCGCGTACCTTGTCGGCCTTAAAGATCCAAGTCTTCTTTCCGTCCGATTTTGATTCGAGATTCGCTTCAGCTTCCTCAGGCGTTACGATAAAAACGGGTTCATCGGAACCTCTCGCTTCTTGCAGGCGATTTCTTTGTTCAGAACTCAAAACCTTATTGGCGTTGCTTAACTCGCCGGTAGCAGCCACTACGAAATCGTCAGGCGCGGTGATATGGACTTCGAAGTTGCCGAATTCCAAAGCGAACTCTCCCGATCCGATGTAGGGCCTGACTTGCCAGCCCTGCAGGTCGTAGTAGGCGCACATTCGCGGGTACCACTGAGCCAGCTGGTAGGCGAAGTCTCCATTTTCCAGCCGTTTCTTGCCATGGCGGAAATTGATGCCGTCCTCTTGGATAGCGAATTCCCAATCGATTTTCAGGGTTATCGAATCCCCGGTACTGAGCGGTTTCGGCAAATCGATACGCATGTTTGTATTCACAACTGAATACGGAAGATCATTGCCTTTATTGTCGGTTACCGCTTTCAACACATTCCCACCCTCGAATTCCTGGTTGAGTACAAGGCTGCGCAGAGAACTGTAGTTGATTTCGGCTGGCTTGCCTGGGGAGCCTTCGAAATTAGGCCCTTGCTGCATGCGCTGTCGTTTCGAGTCTTGAGCCAAAGCGTTCTGATCAAGCTGTACCCAGACGTAAGGAAGCGTGTGTGGCGAGTGGTTCGTGTATTCTATGGTCTCGCTGCCGATGATGCGACTGTTGGCTTCATCCAGCTCCACATCGATTTTGTAGTTAGCTTCCTGTTGCCAATAGGCTGGCCCTGGAGCGCCCGAGGCTAGACGCGCTTCGCTGGGATCCGGCAATAGCGATCCGAGTTGGGCGAAATCACTGGCTAAAGTCACGCTGCAGGCGAAGAGGACGAGGGGGAAGAGTCGCTTCATGCTTTTGGAGTATTTAGGGTGGGTAGTCGTTTTGAGATGAAT
>JANQKI010000080.1 GCA_028281165.1 Opitutaceae bacterium
ATCACCGAATTGCCCCGATCACGCAGCTCTTTGAGGGTTTCGATCAGTTTAAGATTATCCTTGGCGTGTAAGCCGATACTCGGTTCGTCCAGAACGTAGACTACCCCCATCAGACTCATCCCGAGCTGAGTGGCCAGACGCGTACGCTGGGCTTCGCCTCCACTCAGGGTACTGTATTGGCGATTCAACGTCAGGTAATCCAATCCCACTTCCTTTAAAAACCGGAGCCGAAACTCGATGCCCTCCACAACTTCGCCATAGGTTGAAACGCGACTCTCGCTTTTCTCTAGACTCGATACAAATTCGTGGGCCTGACCGATGTCCATGGCCATGAAATCCGGCAAACTGGTTCCGTTGACGAAAACATTAGCGCTACGTGGCGAGAAGCGATGTCCGCCACAAAGCGAACAGTTCTGAGAAGTCTGATACGTCATCAATCGAGCTCGATAGCCATCGCTTTTCGTTTCGCGTCGACCTTTCTCAAGGATAGGGAAAATGCCATCGAAGGTTTGCGGAGCAGGTTGAGTCTTGCGACGCGTGAGTTTGAAGGTGAACTCGCGATCAGGGACCCCATGCAAAATCTGCTGCCGCACCTCCTCATCCAGATCCTGCCAAGGCGTAGTCGGATCGAAGGGAAGCTGCTCGGCCAGCTGCCTGAGGAGGGCATTGTGGCGAATGATAAGCTGCTTTCCGCCAATCCGTAACGGCTTGAGAGCTCCCTTCTTCACGGACTTGCTGGGATCAGGCACTACCAGTTCCTCCAAGAAACGCATGGTCTTCCCTAGCCCTCCACACTCCGGACAAGCCCCCTCGGCTGTATTGAAAGAAAAATGACGCGGCGTGATCGGCTCATAAACTGTCCCGCAAATAGAGCAGGAGAGATTACGGCTAAGTTGAAGTTCTTCCCAATCCGCGTCACGGGAGGCTTGATACAAAACAATAGCTCGATCCTCGCCCTCGCTAAAGGTCAGTTCGAGCGAATCGGCAATACGGCTTCGTTGATCGCTGTTCACAACCAAACGATCCACAACGATATCCATGACTTGATCATTGCGACCTGCTGGGGCGGAATGCGGATCGTCTACCTCGATAATATTTCCATCGAGCCGCACACGCTGATAGCCCTTTTGCTGCAAGCGAGGCAACTCGTCCCGCAGCAGAGCAGGCTTAGCCGTCATGTATGGAGCGAGTAGCATAACACGGGAACGTGATGGAAGTTTCAATACCTGCTCGACCGCGCTATCGAGAGTCTGTCGTTCAATTAAACCCCCGTCCTTAGGACAGCGCTGCTCGCCTTTGAGAGTCCAAAGCAGGCGAGCGTAGTCAGCAATCTCCGTGACCGTAGCGATGGTACTGCGTGGAGAAGCGTTGGCCGCTCGTTGCTCAATCGCCAGCACCGGAGAGAGCCCGTGAATGAAATCGACATCCGGACGTTTAAGCTGCTCCATGACTTGGCGAGCTTGGGTGGAGAGGCTCTCCATGTATTTGCGGTAGCCTTCCGCATAAAGAGTATCAAAGGCCAGTGACGACTTGCCGGAACCGCTAACCCCAGTAATGACCACCAGCTTGTCGCGCGGAATCCGCACTTCGACATCGCGCAAATTGTGCTCCCGCGCTCCTTTGATATGAATGTGTTTGCTTTGACTCAAATAGACACTCTCAAGGACCTTCTTCTCGAATCCGGAGTCGGTTGGCGAGATTTTACTCGGACGGTTAGCTCATACCTGGACTCTACAGGCGATTTTAAATGATGGGATTCGAGTAGATTCGAAGGGACACCATATTTTTGTAAATGCCTGGCGCTTTTCGAAAAGAAGATCAAACTTAGGGCTCCGACCAGCTTCGATTCTCGTTTCCAGCATTGCGATGTGGAAATTCAAATCTTGATTCATGGATTGGCTTCTCTTGCTTTTAGGCCACGACAAAAGTTCCGATTCGACATTGCTCGGCAAACGCGTCGCTATTAGTAAATGAAGCCCCAAGCCAAAGGTATATTCGGATTAATAATCGTCATCGCCCTTGTCGGCCTGTCTTTGATTGATGGTTCGAGCATGACGGGCGCATCGCAATGGCTGCCTTTTCTTGGAAGGTTTCATCCCGTCGTCTTGCACTTGCCTATCGGTCTATTCGCCGGAGCGGTTTTGCTGGAATTGATCGGCTTTGTCCGACCCATGTCGAGAAAGCGGGAGAACGTTCAGATCCTCCTCAATTTCTCGTTCATCACGGCAGTCTTCGCTTCGCTTTTCGGAATATTTTTGTCATGGGAGGGTGGTTACGAAGCGGAAGCGGTGAATTTTCACAAATGGGCGGGTGTCATCGCTACGGGTATCTTCTATCTATTGAGCTACCTAAATCGCCGTATCCAAATAACGGAAGCGGTTTTCTCGCCTTCCTACGCAGTGGTCATGCTAGCAGCGGTTGTAGCGATTACAATCGCCGGCCATGAAGGAGGCTCGCTGACGCATGGGTCGGACTATCTGACAAAGTACTTTCCCTTCGGGCAGGAAGAGGAAGAAGTTCTTGTAGCGGATCTAGCAACGACTCCCGTATTCGAATCACACATACTTCCTGTATTGCAGGATTACTGCGTACAGTGTCACGGTCCCGAAAAAATCAAGGGAGATCTCCGCCTCGACAGCTTTGCTGGCATCATGGCAGGAGGAGCGGGAGGACCAGCTATCGAACCCGGAGACAGCGAGATGAGTTTCCTTATCGAAACGCTCCACTTCCCGATTGACGACGAGGAACACATGCCGCCGGAGGGAAAACCACAGCCCAATGACGAAATCATCGCTCTTCTCGAATGGTGGGTCGATCAAGGAGCCAGCGAAACGGCTACCATCGACGAGCTAACCATTACGGCTGCCGTCGCTAGCCATTTCGAGGAGCGGGAAGTACTCGTCGTGAGAGCTCGTGAGGAAATCGAGCCTATCCTTCAAACTCTATCAGAGAACCCCAACTTTCAGATCAATTTCATAGCTAACGACGAGCCAACCCTCGATGTAAGGGCTCGAAATGCGGATGAGGAAGACCTGCAGGCCTTACTCGCCATCAAGGAGAACATTATCAGGCTGGACTTAGCCGGGGCGCCCATAACCAACGAGGCATTGGACATAGTCGGGCAGATGACGAATCTAACCAGGCTACACTTGGAGAATACTGATATTGATAATTCGAATACAGGCAGCCTTTCATCCCTTTATCAGCTCGAGTACCTTAATTTGTACAACACTGGCATATCGGACGACACCTTGATACATCTTAAGAAACTGAAAAACCTAAGGAATCTCTACCTGTGGCAAACGGATGTGTCTGAGGAAGCTGTGGCAAACCTCTTTGAAGCAATCAATCCCGAGATCGAGATCGCAAAGCTAAGAGAAAAAGTAAACGAAATCGAGCGAGACATGGATCGACTAAAAGTTGAAATCGTCACCGATATCGAGGAACCTGTTGAAATGGTAGAGGTAGTAGAACGCGTTTTCGATCCTTCAGTAACAACCATCTCCAGCATTATGGAGGAGATTCACAAGGGCGACGATTCCATAGCGAACCGAACCAAAAGGGGAGAAGGTACACAGGAAGATTTCGAGATACTGCTAGAACGGTACGAAGAACTGCTAAAGCTGACTCCGCCCAGAGGTGGAGAGGCGAATTGGCATGACAGCGTGACACCGCTTATAATCGCATCCAAAGCCCTCATCGCGGGAGAAGAGGGAGCGGTTGACCAGTACGCCGAAGCTGTCAGCTGCAAAATGTGCCACGACCGGCACAAATAGTACCCCGAAACGGCATGACCAATTTATTAACTAAACTCGCTAAGTTCAGCAGCCTGTTTGCCCTTATCTCAGCATGGCGCTTGGCGCATCATCGAAATCTGAATACGCGAACAGCCAAAGCGATCATGGGGCCTTTCAGCCGTTAAGCGCTGCCACGCCGCCCAAATTGCAAGGCCGTGATTTCCGCCTAACCGATGTATCTGGCGGTGTGGTACATGATATTATCGCCTAACGCGATAGATCAGCTAAACACTCGTTTCAGCAACGAGACGTTCGACTCGTTGGAAGTCGCCCAACTCGAAAACCACCCGATTCCCCTCATCTAGCTTGGCCTCGAGCTTAAGGCCGAGCACCTTGGCAAAGGCTTTGGCCACCGCTAATCCGAGACCGCTGTGCCCTTCATCCGAACGGGCTGGGTCCTTGCGCCAAAATCGTTGGAACAGTTTTTCCACGTCCTCAGCTTTGAGATCGCTACTGGAGTTCGAAAAAGAGAGCAAACCAGTTTCGGCGTTCAAACCAATGTCCATCTGGCTTTCTTCAGGAGAATAGGTAACGGCGTTCTCGATTAAATTGCCGATAACCCCAGCGAGCCGATCCCGATCCGTTTCGATTTCGAAATCCTCATCAATCTCGATATTCGAATGGATCCTTCGCCTGTCTGCTAATTCTATAAAATGCCCCCAATTTTCAACTACAAGATCGCGAAGATTGAATCGTTCGGATGTAATGCTGACTTGATCATTTTCACAACGCGCCACATCAAGCAGCTGCGTTACAATTCGCTCCATCTGAAGAGCGATTTCCAACGATGTCTCGATTTCCTTCGCCTGAGAGGAATCTCCCCACTTCAGGCTCACCTCGGCTAGATTGCGCAGTTCGGAAATGGGAGTTCGAAGCTCATGGGCTACATCAGCGCTGAAGCGACGTTCCTGCTCGAAGGAATCTTCCAGACGCGACATAAGGGCGTTGAGCTGGCGAGCGATAGGCATAAGCTCGCCTGGAAGTTTTTCCTGCGGAAAACGCATGGTAAGCGTATCCGCATTCATGGTACTGGCCTTGTCGGCCAGGGAACGGAGAGGACCCAAACCACGCTTGAGGGCGAAGAACACCAGAAACGGCGTAACCCCTAAAGTAATCAAGCCCACTAACAGCAAAGCCTGTCTCAGATCCGCCAAAGATTGTGTCACCTCCTTAAACTCGGATGCGACCACGAGGATGAGGCGAAAGTTGTCATTCTCTTCACGACGATCACGCGATCTCGGTTCGTAAAGAACGCCGATCGCTCTACCCTCTTCGCTAGTCGGCAATTCGAGGTTCCAATAAACCGGCGTACGAACCTTTCCGTACTGCCGTGGAAGATCAAGTCCTTCCAGCGAATCGGAACGTTTTACAACGTCGCCATCTTTAACCCAGAGCTGAAAAAAAGCTCCGCGCACATCATCGTCGAACTCGCGCAGGAATCGATCCGTGAAGTGAATTTCGACGCGACGATTCGGCTTCTGATAGGTCGCCGTCATAATGGAAAAGGCCTGAACGCGAAGCTCTTGATCGAAGCGATCGATAAGGTTATCTCGAGCCGCATAGAAGATAACCAAGCCCCCTGCCGTCAGCAAAAGGGCAAAGCATATAACCAATGCCAAAGCAAGACGAGCGCGGATCGTTTTCATGTAGCTTCGTCGAAGATATACCCAAGCCCTCGTCGTGTTTTTATGGGTACGGGCGACTCTTCGGTGGACAGTTTTTTTCGAATAGACGAAATGGCGGACTCGACTACGTTGCTATGAACTTCAGCCATATCATCGTAGATATGAGATTCGATTTCCGATTGCGTCACGACTTCTCCACGACGCATACTTAGGTATTCTAAAATTCGATACTCTCGAGGCTTTAGTTCAACAATCTCTTTACTGAGAAAGACCCGCTTAGTGGCCAAATCAATAGAAAGATCGCCTATTTCAATCATGGTTTTCTTGTTGCCATAGCTGCGCCGACAGAGAGCTTCGATGCGAGCTTCCAGCTCATCCATAGCGAACGGCTTTATTAGATAATCATCAGCTCCGGTTCTCAAACCGGCGACCTTATCTCCGACTTTATCTCTGGCTGTAAGCAAGAGTACGTGAGTAGACGAGCCTTCTTCCCTGAGACGCTCCAGAATAGTAAGACCGTCCATGCCGGGCAGCATGATATCCAAAATGATAACGTCGTAGTCTCCCGTCTTGGCCATCCAAAAACCTTCCGTACCATCACCCGTTTCATCAACGGCATAACCCGCCCTGCGCAAACCCAGAGCAAGCGAGTCCCGCAACCGATTAGAGTCTTCAATAAGGAGCAATTTCATTGTTCTTCCAAGGGGCAGGAAATGCTCACTGGTACCTTGCGAAAGGCGATTAGCAACAGAAATACTGCCAAACTGGCATTATATTATCGAAATAGTGAAATAAATAAGCTTCCGATAAGGAAACGCGCCCTATACTGCCAAACTCAATCGAAGCTCCCATCAGATGAAGGCAAAAGCCACAAACACGCTGATTGTTGCAGCTCTTGTTATCTCAACAGGATCCCTAGTATTATCTTTGCAGAATGCTAAGGAAAGCAGCAGCGAATATCCGGATATTGAACGTATAGAGACTTTGGAACGGGAGCTGGCCTACCTGAAGGGGCGCATCTATCGTGGCGTGGATTTCGATTCAGAAGAATTCAGACAGGATGTCGTAAGACCTCAACTTCGGTCTTTGAATTTTGAATACACACGCAATGAGCAAGCGGCTTCTGTAGAGCGAAGCGTTGACGAGATGCGCTGGACCATGACGGTACGCGGGTTAATGCCCCCAACTGCCGAACATATTCACCGATCGAAACACATCATTTTTGACGATCAAGTAGACATCAAGGAGAAGCTGGTCGCCTTAAGAATTCTGCAACAAGCCAACGCGCGCTCGGATAAAGTGGTCAACAAGATGATCGAGGAATACCATCAGACGCGTGACGACGACATGAAGGTGGAGATCCTAAGCCATCTTGACGACGTCAACACTCCAGAACTTGTCCATGTTTTGCTGGAAGCATCAGCCAAGAGTCCCGACTCGCGTATTCGCGAAGAAGCCATCGATTCGCTCTCCGGCTATTTGCCTGATCCGGATTTAATGGATTGGCTTGCTCATGTCGAAGCCAACGATTCGGAAAAGCGCGTGCGCAACGAAGCAAGCCGATTGATTAAGAAGTACGGAGCTAAATCCGAATCCAATAACTGAATACCGTTGGACTAGCGTCCGGAGCGGATGTTATGCGCGACTGGCGTTATGCGGATGAGCAGCTCATCCAATCGCTCCTTTACTTTATCTCCAGGCAGAAATTGCGAATCCACACCCATCGCCTCGAAATCGCCTTGCAGACTCGGATCCGACGCCACTACCTGGAGAGCCTCTCGAACAACATCTAGGTACCCCGCAGGCGTACCTTTAGGAGCCAGCCAGAGGAACATACCTTCGAACACGACATCGATGCCCTTTTCAACCGCAGTGGGCACTTCCGGCAGACCTGCAGCTCGAGAGTTTGAAAAGACAGCGATAGGCACTATGCCTGCCGAGCTAAAGTTCTTCAGGGCAAGTAGTGAAAATGCGCTTACGTCGGTATGATTGCCGAGCAGCGAGGTTAGGCGGCGCGATCCGCCACCAGCGTTAACGTAATTGAATTTAATGCCCGTCTCTTCTTCGAAGAGCAGCGGGATAACGTGGGCTCCCGTTCCCATCTCGAGAGCCAGCTTAACCGATTTCGGTTTCTCCTTAGCGATGGAAACAAGATCCTCGATCGATTTGATTGGCGAATCTTCCTTTACCCCAAAGCCCATTTGATAGGAACCCGTCGCTGCCAGAATCTCAAAATCGTTGTGATCGAAATTCGAAATGCCCATGGCTTTGGAAATCATCGTCCCCATATTCCAAAGGCCGATCGTATAGCCGTCAGGCGCCGAATCCTTTATCTTCCGCGTACCCACAACGCCGCCGGCTCCACCAATGTTAACAATTACCGTTTTCTCTGGCAGGAGCTTATCCTCCACAAAACTCCGCTGAAAGAGCCGAGCCATCGCATCCGTCCCTCCACCAGCGCTGGCCGGAACTATGATTTTAATCGGCTTCTCAGGATAAGCGGCGAACAAGTGGGGAAGGGCAATA
>JANQKI010000092.1 GCA_028281165.1 Opitutaceae bacterium
ATGAGTGATGCCAGGCTTTCGCCCTCGTTCTTTTCGTTAGTAGGCAAGCCGGCAAGCTCAAGAAGGGTTGGATAGATATCGAGAGAACTGACCGCTTCGGTACAGATGGAACCTGCTGAGGTGAGGCTTGGTGTTTTGAATAGAAGAGGGATGCGAGTGGATTCCTCCCAAAGAGTGAATTTGGCCCAAGTTCCTTTTTCGCCCAGGTGCCAACCATGGTCGGACCAAAGTACGATGATTGTGTTGTCGGCGTGTGAGCTTTCTTCTAAGGCTTCTAATAGTCGGCCCAGCTCGTAGTCTGCATAGGAAATGCAAGCATGATAGGCTAGGACAGCAGCCTCGACACGATCGTGTTTTTTAAAAGCGCGGCCCCAGCCTCTTCTATATTCGCCCATTTTGTTGATTGAGACCTCGAATTGCTCGCGCCAATCAGGACGATTTTCCGGTAGCTCTATATCTTCTACTTTATATTTGTCGAAGAACTCGGCGGGTACATGCCAAGGGAGGTGTGGGCGATAGATGCCAGTCGCTAGAAAGAAGGGTTTGTCGTGTTTCTTCTTTAGCTCATCAATCGCCCAGTTAATCATTTTGTGGTCGCCCATCTTTTCGACGCTTTCCTGGGTGGGTCCGAAGGAAAAGTGTCCAGATCCCTTGAAATAGGGTTCAGGAGGACGGGAAGGCTCTGGAAGTTGCTGGGTCTTGCTCGGGAAAAATTCATGCCACACATCGGGATCATTGTGCCCCTGAAGCTGCGGCGTTTTTCGAGTCTCATTGGTATGAAAAATCTTTCCGCCTCCGAGTACATGATAGCCATGGTTCATGAAGTATTTTGGCATCATCGGAACATCGTCAAAGAAACTGTTTTTTCTCCAATCGTGACCATTGGTGTAGTTGCCAGAGGTCGAAGGACGTGTGCCAGACATTGCGCTGGCTCGCGAAGGCCCACAGGCCGGAGCGGTGCAATGGGCGTTGGAAAACAATACACTCTGCGAGGCTAGCTTGTCGAAATTAGGCGTTATCGTCTGTCGGTTTCCGCCAAGTTTGCTGAAAGCCCAATCATTCAGATCGTCAACAACTATAAAGAGGACATTGGCTTTGTCTTCTTGTTTCGATTGGACAGCAGGCAGGAAGCAGGTGAGGGCGCTCGCGATTAGTAGAATAGGGAAAAATGGCTTAGAGTTCATTTAGGTTTTCAGTCCATGAATGATTTAAGATTCCAAAGCGGGTCGATAAGGCCGGATTCCCAGGTGTCGAGCTTGGCTTGAAGTCGGGCGACGATTTCGGGGTGGGCTTCAGCGAGATCGTTTTGCTCACCGATATCTGTATCCAAATTATATAGCTCCCACTTCGGATTCTTCAGCTGCTTATTGATGTAGAGCTTCCAGTCGCTAGAACGCACAGCGTAATGCCCTTTGTTCGAGCCGCCGCGCCGCCAGAAGAGATCGCGCTCGGGTAAAGTCTTTTCCTCGCCGGTGGCGAGAGGAAGGATGTCGACTCCATCCAATTGCCAGGCGCGTTCTGGCTGGCCTCCGGCCATTTTCACGAAGGTCGGCAGGAGATCGAGCGCGGTGACGGGCGCATCGACTGTATGGCCAGCAGGGATACGGCCCGGCCAACGCATGGCCCAAGCGACTCGAATGCCGCCTTCGTAGAGACTGGCCTTGGCTCCACGGAGTATTCCGTTGTCCGCGCCGAGGTGCTCGGCGCCGCCGTTGTCGTTGATGAAAAGTACCAGCGTGTCTTTGGTGAGGCCTTGTTCGTCGAGGACATCGAGGATCTTGCCCACATTGTCGTCGAGGGCCTTGACCAGTCCGGCGAACTTCCCGCGCTTCTCGTTCTCGAATTGGGCGACGATATCCGCATCTTCCTGGCGTGGTTGAAGGGGGCCGTGCGGCGCGTTGAAGGGGACGAAGAGAAAGAAGGGCTTGTCGCTGTGATTGCGAATGAACTCCACGCTCTTATCACCGATGCGGTCCGTTGCGTATCCGGATTCTGGAGTTGGCTGGTTGTCTTCGATAAAAACGCTGACCAAGGGTTCGGTTCTCATCGGCCAGAAATTTCGCTGACCCCGCAGGTGGATGAATGAGTAGTCCCATTTTCGTTGATTCGGCCAGGCATCGTAGCGGTAGGCCACTCCCCACTTGCCGACTACCCCAGAGACGTAGCCAAGTGGATTCAACCGCTCGCTGATCATCGGCTCTTCATCGGGCATGCCGCCCTCGTAGCCGATGGGCATGTTCATCTCGTGACCGAATCGCTGCTGATAGCGGCCAGTGAGAAGCCCGGCTCGACTCGGACCGCATACCGAAGCAGAGACGTATGCATTTGTGAATACAGCGCCTTCTTCGCCGAGACGCGTGATGCGAGGCGTGAGTTCAGTCAGTCTAGGATCGGCCCCCGGCTGAAAACCGTAGTCGATATATCCCGCGTCATCGGTGAATATCAGAACAATGTTGGGTTGCTCGCTATCATCTACCGAGGGCGATGAGGCCTTGCCTTGAGCTATTTCCGTGCGGTGTTTGGTTACCTCTATGGAGTAGATTGTGATCTCGCCGTCCACTGTCCGTGTAGAAAAACGATCCTCTCCGACATAGCCAGGATCAGGAGTGTAGCGTACGACATCGCCGATGAGGATGGCCTTTCCATGTCGGGGTTCCTTTAGTGTGACGGTTGTCTTGCCTGTCGCGGGAATCGGGATGACGTTGGCTCGCGAATCGACAAGGACCTGATGAAAATGCTCGGAGGCGAAGACTCCAGATTGTGAATACAATAGTGAGAAAACAAAAACGAGTTTGAAAAGACTTTTCATGGGAGTGTTGTCAGTCGACTTACGTGAGAGATTTTCGAATTAGCTTAGGCAGGTATTTGACTGGGATGGAGCCTTCGTTGAGTAACGCTTCGTGAAACGTTCCGAGATCGAAAGTGTCGCCAAGCTGGCGTTGGATTTCTTGCCGAAGCTTATATATAGCCATGCGGCCGACGAAGTAGGTGCTGAGTTGCGTGGCGCTTTGCTTGCAGCGAGTTACCTTAAGTCGAGCTTCGCCCTCGGATTGGAAGGCGCCATCGACCATAAGGCTAACGGCTTGGTCGTCGGTCATGAAGCCGGCGTGCATCTTGAAATCGAGAATGGCGTTTACGATCGCTCGCAGGTAGAACTTGAGCTGCATGAGGCGCAGTTTGAGATCTCCGTCTCCGTAGCCTTCGTCCAACATCATTTGTTCGGTGTAAACGGCCCAGCCTTCGATATAGACACCGGAGCCGATGACTTGGCGGATGAGGGACGGGTGGCGATTGGCGTAGGCGAGCTGCACGTAGTGTCCTGGATACGCTTCGTGGATGGTGAGAATCTGCAGCATGTGCGCGTTGTATTCCTCCATGAAGCTTTGAACCCGCTCGGCCGACCAGTCGTTCGGCGGTGGACTGACGGCGTAGTAGGTCAACGACTGTGGATCGAAAGGCGGTGCCGGATCGAGATAGGCGAGAGAGTTGCCGCGATGAAATTCGGGCATCTCAACAATGCGACAACTGTCGGGTTCGGGAAGCGTTAGAATTCCGCGTTCGGTAATGAACTCTTTGATACGATCAACCGTGGATATCGTATCGTCGAGAAGGTTCTCGGGCTCGCTGTGTTCCTCGCTCACGGAGGCGATAACCTTAGCTGTGGTCTCGCGGCGGCCTTCGACGTCGTCTGGCGGCAAAGCTTGATTAGGAAAACACTGGCTCCAGAGTTGCCGTGCTACGATATACATGTCGCCTTTTACGCGTGTGTATTCCTCTTCCGCGTACGATAGGACTTCCTCCGCCTCCATGTCCGCGTCGAGAACGAAATCCAGTTTCTTGGAAAAGGCGTCTCTGCCGATGCGCCAATTGGGCTTCGCACGCTTCATGAGATCGCCCTCGAGAAAGACCTGATACTCTTCGAGTGCGGCGATGATCGGAGCGGCGGCTGCTTCCAGATCGTCTTTTTGGGTCGTACCCTCGCTTATTTCGTAGATCCCTTTTCGATAGAAGGAGATGGCGCCTCGATTTTGAGAGATGGAAGTTTCTAGAACGGGTTTTGCGGGACGAGTGAGCGTTCGTATTGCAATTTTAATGACGCCTGGAATCAGCGCCATGCGAGCTAGGCAATTCTTGACGTTCGTCTCGAGGGGAAGAGTCGACTTCGCCAGTAGCTGATAGACACAACCGACTATATACGGACCATAGGATCGTGGATCTTCTTCGAACGATTTGAAGGTCTTGGCGAGCCAAAGTTCTCGCATCAGGTCGTGCTCGAAGATTTCGTAGTCGATCTTAGATTCGGGCGAAAGGCTGTGGTAGACTATGGTCTGATGAAGAATGTCGAGAGACTCTAGATTCTGAGCGTCCCAAGTGGAGCGACCTTCAGCTGTAATGTCGTCGAGAAGGTGGTCGTAGCGATGGTCGCCAAGGCTGGTAGCCAAGACCGGACGGAGGCGAAACGTTTCTTCGAGATGCTGACCGTAGAGTCTCGACAGCTTTGCATTTTGGGTAGACTTAGCTGTTTCTAATTCTGGGGCTTGTAGTGACATTGCTACCTTAATTGTAAACGCGACTGCTGTTCGCGTAACGCGGTCGCCGACCGCGTCTACAGTTATTGGAATTAGTACGAGCTCTACAGAGGTTGGTCGCTCCAGTCGTGGTTGGCGCTGCGGATGATGACGCGATCTCCGTTGGTCCAGGCCTTCTCGTGCTCGCTGCAGGCCATGAACTCGTCGTTGAGGCTCTTCATCTTTTCGCTCATCCACTCTTTGAGGTTGTTGCGGCGTTTGCGGTAGCCTCGGTCGTTGATGAGGTTCTTGGCCTGCTGAGGATCGGCTTCATTGTCGAAGAGCAGTTCGCTCCCGTCGCGACGATAGCGAGCGTAGGTAATGCGTTCGCTACGGGCGGCTCGCCATTCGAAGCCGTCGTCCCAAAGGTAGGTATGCCCCATGCCTTGCATGAGAACTGCGTCTTGGCGAACTTCCTTTTGACCGAGCAGGCCGGGCGAAAGATCGATGCCTTCCATCTCCTCCGGCGTATCCAATCCCATGAGACTGAGTATGGTGGGAGCATGGTCCGGCGTCCCGAAAACGCCTTCCATCTCGAGACCTTCGCGGATCTTCTTCGGCCACTTGATGAGGAAGGGCAGGCGGGCGGATTCTTCGTAGAAGATCATTTTGAATACGCGGGCGTTGGCTCCCAGCTGCTCGCCGTGGTCGGAGGTGAAGATGAGAATGGTGTCGTCTTCGATGCCGGCGTCCTTGAGCGCTTGCACGAGA
>JANQKI010000127.1 GCA_028281165.1 Opitutaceae bacterium
ACCCCTTGGAACCATCATTTACGGTTTCCGCAAGCTTCCTGAATTGGAAGGCAAAACGGTAGCGATCATTGGGCAAGGTCCTATTGGCTTAATGATGAACTTGCTACTAGCGAAGTCAGAAGCCACAAAGATAGTCGCAATCGACAGCCACTCAGACCGACTTCTGTTATCAGAGAAAACAGGAGCGACACATGCCATTGACACCTCAAAGGAATCGGCAGCCGAAAAGCTGCAGGAAATAAACGAGGGGAAGCTAGCCGACATTGTGATCGAAGCGGTGGGCCATAATGAGAGCGCCATCGACCTGGCTGTCGATCTAGCAGAGCCTGACGGGTTCGTGCTGAACTTCGGGGTGATTGACGGTTGGTACGAAGATCGATTCCCCTTTGGTAAAGCCTTCTACAAGAACCTAACCATTTCACACTCAGTCGGAGCAGCTCTGCCAGAACATTTCCTGCCCGCCGCCGACATGATCGCCAAGGGAGAAATTGATGTATCCATACTGCTAACACACACGCTATCTTATAGCAAAGCTCAAGAAGCCTACGAGCTTTTCGTCGATCGAAAAGACGGAGCCATAAAAGTCGTTCTAGACTTCGAAGGCTAGATTTAGCCAGTGAACAGCCTCCACATCGTAGTCGGTCCGCCAGGCTCTGGCAAAACCACTTACGGGAAGAAACTTGCTAAAGATCTGAACGCCGCATTTCTAGATATCGATACAGTAACAGAAAAACTGGTACAATCAGCGCAAAGCTATGCAGGAAAAGATCCTAATGATCGCGATAGTCCGGAATTCAAAGAGGCCTTTCGCATGCCGATCTACGATACGCTCTTTGCCATCGCCAAAGAAAACCTGCCCAGCACGGATGTGGTTTTGACTGGTCCTTTTACCGCCGAATCGCGTGATGCATCGTGGCTGGATAAACTGAAAAGCGATTTTCAAACGAATGTGCAGATCCACCACGTCTACTGCAGTGTTGAAGAAAGACTTCAAAGAATGAAAGAGCGAAACAATCCGAGAGACTTGCCCAAGCTGGCCGACTGGGAAAGCTACATCCAATACTATGGAGAGGAAAAAAGACCGCCGTTTCCTCATGTCTACATCGATACTTCGTCATAGAGACTATCCGAAAAACGAACTCTAATGCGGTTTTATGCGATTATTGCACAACCTCTTAAAATCGAGGGCCGCTCGAAAACCACTTTTGGCTTTACCCCTCTTCGCCCTCACTCTTTGAAGCCTGCGTAGTGAATGACTCTAAGAAACGTCCCAACATCCTCATAGCCATAGCTGACGACTGGTCCTTCGGGCATGCTGGCGTCTACGGTTGCGACTGGGTGAAAACGCCGCACTTCGATCGCGTTGCTCGCGAAGGCGTGCTGTTCAATCGAGCCTATACGCCTAATGCCAAATGCGCCCCATCGCGAGCCTGCATCCTTACAGGACGCAATTCATGGCAGCTAAAAGCAGCCTGCAATCACCAAGCTTTTTTCCCGCCGGAAATTAAAAGCTATCCGGAAGTTTTGGAAGAAAAAGGGTATCACGTTGGCTACACCGCCAAGGGTTGGGTACCGGGCATCGCTTTAAAGGAGGATGGGACGCCCCGTCCCATCACCGGCAAGGCTTACAGCGAAATTAAACTGGATCCCCCCGCCAGCGGCATTTCCGACATCGACTACACCGCAAATTTCTCAGCGTTTCTCGAAGCGAACGACGAAGAAAAGCCTTGGTGCTTTTGGTACGGCTGTCTCGAACCGCATCGAGAATATGAATACTTTTCAGGAGCCCAAAAAGGCGGCAAGCGAATCGAAGATATCGATCGGGTACCGGCTTATTGGCCGGACAATGAAATCGTCCGCAACGACTTGCTGGACTACGCCTTCGAAGTGGAGCATTTCGACAGGCATCTGGGCCTAATGCTTGAAGAGCTGGAAAAGCGCGGCGAATTGGACAATACACTCGTGCTAGTTACTTCCGACAACGGCATGCCTTTCCCAAGAGTTAAAGGCCAGGGATACGACAACTCGAATCACCTCCCGCTCGCTATTCGCTGGCCGAAGGGAATCGCTTCGCCGGGAAGGGTAATCGATGACTTCGTAAGCTTCATCGATTTCGCTCCCACTTTTCTCGAAACTGCAAGTATTGATTGGGAGACTACGAATATGCATCCGATTACAGGCAAAAGCCTGATGGATATTCTGCAATCGAACGAATCCGGTCAAGTCGTCGACGAACGAGATCATGTACTGATCGGCAAGGAAAAGCATGATGTCGGCAGGCCTGGCAACGTTGGCTATCCCATTCGAGGAATCGTCACTGATGAGCTACTTTACCTTAAGAATTACCAGACTGATCGCTGGCCATCCGGGAATCCAGAAGCTGGATACCCTAACTGCGATGGCAGCCCAACCAAAACGGAGGTCCTCAAAACCCGCCATGATCCGAAAACCCGCTACTACTGGGAACTTTCCTTCGGCAAGCGTCCAGCCGAAGAGCTGTACAAGATCTCAGAGGATCCCGAATGCATGCGAAATTTAGCCGAAGACTCCTCCTATGAAGAAGTCAAAACGCGCCTTCGCCATCAAATGGAGTCCGAACTCAGGGAGCAAGGAGACCCTCGTGTGTCCGGAAACGGAGATATTTTTGACGAGTATCCGATCTTCCAGGACGACTTGACCAACTTCTATGAGAAGTTCACCAATGGGAAAGCCGAGGTCCCAGGCTGGCTGAACGCTTCAGACGTGGAAGAGAAAATCGAGGACTAGAAGCCATAAGCCTCCGAATTGC
>JANQKI010000139.1 GCA_028281165.1 Opitutaceae bacterium
ATGTCCTTCAAGACTTCAGTTCGACTCGTGGCTGGTCCAAACCCTACGGATACGTTTTTCAATTCCAGGTAAGCCATATCAATATCTCCTAAACGTATCCAAACTCTAGATTGAAGTTGGAGCCTCATCGAAGGACACCAGACGTTGAAATACGATCATCGTACGATCCAAAATCATGCCGATGAGACCTACCACGAATACAACGACGAACATCTGAGCAAAGCTGTCTGAAGAGCCATTGTTGAACATGTCCCAAACGAACTTGCCGATCCCCTCGCTTGAAGAAAGGAGCTCCGCCGCAATCAATACCATCCAACCTACGCCAAGCGAGATTCTCAATCCAGCGAAAATGAGCGGCAGCGCCGAGGGAATGACGATTTTAAACAAACGACTCCAAAATCCCAAGCGTAAAACGCGAGCCACATTGATGTGATCCCTATCAATCGAAGCGACCCCTAGGGCTGTATTCACTAAAGTAGGCCAAAGCGAACAAAGAGCAACCGTGATAGCCGAAGCTATGAAAGCCGGATTCAGGTCGTATGCCCCAATAATGGGGATACTGTTTATGGCGCCGATAAACCAATGCTTGTCGGGGTCCGGTATGAATCCTCCCACTACAATCAAGGCGATGGGCAGCCAAACGATGGGGGAAACGGGTTTGAAGAGAGCGATAAAAGGGGTCATAGCCGCCATAAAAACGCTACTCAAACCGCAGAGAATGCCAATCGGAATAGCGATCATTGAGGCAAGTATAAATCCGAAGAATACGCACATTAGACTTCGTTTTATCTGACGGGGAAAAGTCCAAGGCTGGGCGTAGGATGAGTCGGCAACCCGCTCGATACGCTCCTCCTGCCTTAATATGCGTGAACCGGTTCGCTCCAGCTCCTTGCCAGTCGCAGAAGCCAGCGTCGCCTTATACTCTCCCAGTTTCGCTTCATACTCAGCTACCTTTTCTGAGCGATTGTTTTTGGAAAGGTACTCGATCCGTTTCTGCAGAAACTGTTTTTCCTCCGCGACCAGTTTCAACTCGAAGCGAGCATCGATGAGGGGCTGATACTTCATGCCGGCAATCTCGTCGATCTTCGCGGAAATCAGTTTTTCACTCTCCTTCTCCTGATCAGATAATCGATTGTGATCTCGCAGAGCCTCCAAGTAGGCTTCCTTCTCTCCTACGCTATCTTCGGAAACGGATTCCGCCAAGTTGCTAAGAGCGGTTTTTCTTTCTTGCGATACCGACTTGTTCAGAGCCTTCAATTCCTCGAGTTCCCTTTTATGCGGTTCCTGCAATTGAGCGATACGTTCGCTTAACGCTCCTTGAGCTTCGGTCACCAAGCTCGATGCCTTTTTTTCTTCCTCCAAAACGATGACCAGGCGCTCCTGGGCTTTTTTCAAAGAGGTATTTTTTCGCTCTCCTTGCAGAAGGTAATCGCGACTTTTGACATTCTCTCTCTTGTGGAAAATCCATATGCCATCCGCAGCGTTGGCTACAACACTTGGAGTGGGCACTTCGCCTGATTTGGTCGCGTGTTTGGGAGCCACATACCCCCAAGCCCAGAGAAACACGACAAACGCAATTACCGGTACGACGATGAATCGCCCGATTTTCGAAAGCTGAACCTTTGGTTCTTCGCCGCAGATCAGCCTTACGACAGGATCCAGAAACTGCAATCCCGCTACATCCAAAGCCTTTAATATTTTATATTTCATTTAGTAATCAGATTTCAATTACTCGAACCTCGTTAGGATTCGCGTAATCATAGACGCAATTTTATACCTGAAAAATGTCGCTCGACCGATTCGCATTGGGGAACTGTCTCTTTTAAGCGGCAGTTCGTATCCAAAAAATTAATTAAGCGATGCAAGCGATTCTAATGAATCCTTGTTGCCAATATCGTGGGAATTGAGATACCCGATGGGGTCGCGTCCATCATAGGTAATCCCGTCGATAAACTCGCTGGTAGCTGGCTTGTAGCCATCTGTGTTCCAAGGGATGTCCGATTTGTCGATATTGCCTTCTTCCAAAAGCATCTTCGCAGCGGTTAGATACACGTCCGGCTTATAGACTTCCTTAGCAGTCTCGTGATACCAGGAAGCTGGCTTTGACTCGGTAATCTGCCCCCAACGACGCATCTGAGTCAGAAACCAAATTCCGTCACTGTACCATGGATACGTGCAATGGTATTTGTAGAATACGTTAAAGTCCGGCATAGGGCGCTTATCGGTTTTCTGAAAGTAGAAGAAGCCGGTCATCGAGTTCTTTATCACATCGAAGTCAGCTCCCACGTAATCGGGTCGGCTCAAGATGCGAGCGGCTTCAATTCGATTAACCAAAGTTCCGCTTGCATCGGTTTCATCAAGCCACTTGCCAGCTCGAATCAGAGCTTTGACCACGGCGAGGTGAGTGTTTGGATTCTCTTCTGCCCAACTCGCCGACACGCCAAAGACTTTCTCAGGATTATTTTTCCACACGTCATAGTTGGTTGTAACAGGAACGCCAATACCTTTAGCAACCGCTTGCTGGTTCCAAGGCTCGCCAACGCAATAGCCCTGAATGTTCCCCGCTTCCAAAACGGCTGGCATCATGGGCGGAGGCGTAACGGAGAGCTCGACCTGAGCGTCGGTACGACCACCCTTATCCGTTTCAGTATACATTCCAGGGTGTATGCCTGAGGCGGCAAGCCAATAACGTAGCTCGTAATTATGAGTGGATACAGGAAAGACCATACCCATCTGCAGCTTTTCGCCTTCCTCCAGTTTTTCCTCGACCACTGGAACCAAAGCGTCAGCTGTTATGGGATGGGCTGGCCTTTCAGTATCAAGCGCCTCATCGTTTTCCTGCATCTGCTCCCAGATCCCATTGGAAACGGTTATGCCGTTTCCATTCAAATCCATGGTGAAAGCGGTGATAATATGAGCTTTTGTTCCAAAGCCAATGGTAGCCGCGATGGGCTGTCCGGAAAGCATATGAGCTCCATCCAGTTCGCCATTGATCACGTTATCTAAAAGCGTTTTCCAGTTCGGTTGCGCAATCACGCTTACCGACAGACCCTCATCGTCAAAAAAGCCTTTTTCCTTAGCTATGACGATCGGAGCGCAATCCGTAAGTTTGATGAAGCCGAACTTCAGCTCGTCCTTCTCGACATCAAGCTGCTCGGCAAAACCGAATGAAATGCCAGCGGCTAGTATCGCAATTATTGAACGTTTGATGTATTTCATTGATAATCAGTTAGGTGGAAGATAAATTTCTAGTCATCGATTAATAGGAGACGGAATCGAAACGCTCGTCGCATCCAGTTTTTCGCTACGGCGATTACTTTCCATCGATTTCATTGGCGCTGCCTTTTGCCTATTCCGCGCCAATCGCTAAAGCGCTCGGAATTTAGTGCTTTGAATATTTTCCAGCTATGTATGAATAGGATTTATCAATCCAATAAACTGTTGATATCCAATAGGTTAATCTGATTTTCAAAGATGATTGAAATGTGAGCCTAACTAATGAAATCGATTAGAATGATGAAACTCATTCATTTTTGGCTATCAAATTTACCGAGCGAAAAGGCCTTGAAAGAATAAAGAAAAGCGCTGCGCTTAAATTAAGCCAAGACACAGTAGGGCGCTACAAAAGCCCAAGCTTCAGTAATAAAACAACAAATACAAACGCAACTCGCTCGATATAAGAAGCTTAGATTTTCTTTGATTGAGGCGAAAACCCAGTGGCAGGCTGAAAGCCATTGAAGACTTACAGAATCTTGGTCGCGGACTTCGCCTCAATCCGCTTCAATGCCATTTCATAAATGTCTTCCCGATATACCAGACTGGCAATCGAATCCAAATCTCCCAAGTTTTCGTCCTTTGCCTCTCCACACGGATTCATCCGCTCCAGTATCCAATGAGCGTCCTCCTTTCTCGGTCGATTCGAATCGCGACTGCTAAAGCGAACAAAGTCAGGCTTAGCTTCAGTTCGACCCATTCCGTAGTTGAAAGACGGTGACAAAGAATCGACGAGCAGATCCTCGCTACAGTTAACACGTCGCCTACCGGAAATGCAGCGAGCGACTGCCTCGCGATTGATCGGATCATCGCAAAACGCGCAAGCCTCTACAAGGGCGGCAATTAAAGACAAATGTTCTTCCGAGCGCTCTTCGGCAAAACTCTCCTTGACCATCAATGCCTTTTCCGGATGCCCAGGGGAAATGTCCACCGATGTGGCGGGAGACCAGCCAATCTCCTGGGAGATGGCTAGACTTGGCCAAGGCTCGCCAGCGCAGAATCCGTCAATCGTACCCGCCGCAAGATTACGACACATCTGACTTGGCGGGAGCGTTACCAATTGCACATCTCGCTCCACATCAATCCCTGCCGACGTCAGCCAATCTCGAATGAGAAAAGCGTGAGTAGAGCAACTATAGACTGTAGCGAAAATATACTTACGAAAATAGCGGCTATTAACAATATCTTGTCTAAGCGTCCTGCCATCCCGTACGCCGCGCTTCCAAAGATCGCCGGAGAGTACAATCGCATTGCCTCCCCTGCTTACTAGCAAACCGGAAATGCTAGGAACCCTAGAGGACTGGATTCCAAGCGTTGCGGCAAACGGCAAAGGACATAAAGCTTGAATCGCGTCCAACTCCCCATAGGCCAGCTTTTCACGAATCGTTGCCCAACCGACCTCCCGATTCAGGGTCACTTTCAACCCATGCTTGGAAAAAAGACCGTAGTCTGCAGCCACAAAGAAAGGCGCAGCATCCATCAAGCTGACCAAGCCAACTTGCATGACGCTGCGACCACTCGACAGGTTCACCTTCTGCGCCCTACCAGAAGAGACATCCTGATTGAAAATGCTCACACTAGGCAGGTCAGCGACCTTCGCGCCAATCCTCGGATTTTCTTGAAATAAATTTTACTAATCGTTTGATGCGTTCCATTAATTGAATTCATGCGAGAAGAGATCATAGACAGTCGACAGCTGCTCGCCTTCAGAACCTTGGCCAACACTGGAAGCTTCACCCAGGCCGCTAAACAGCTAAATCTTACCCAATCCGCTGTCAGCCACTCAATAAAAGCCTTAGAAGAAGATCTCGGTTGCTCACTAATAAGCAGACTCGGGCGCAAAATTCACCTCACTGAAGCAGGTGATATGTTCCTCTCTTCAGCCGAGCGCATGATTCGGCAAATGCATAATATCCGAGCCGATCTCGATTCGCTCAGCAAATGGGGAGCAGGGCGTTTGCGTATTGGAGCAGGAACGACAGCCTGTCGCTACATTCTTCCAACCGTCATTCGCGAATTCAGACAAAATTTTCCCGACTGCCAGTTGTCAGTGATTCCCGATGATGCCAAAGAGCTTCTCGATCTGATTCGCAATAATGAAGTGGATGTCGCCCTGACCTTGGTTCCTCCCGGCCTGGAAGATATCGATACGCAACTTGTATTTTCGGATACACTACAGTTCGTAGTGGCGCCAATGCACCCTTGGGCTGAAAAAAAGAACGCCCCGCTTCATGAGATCGAAGATCAAACCTACGTTATCTACAGCAAGAAGAGCTTTACCTTCGACTTGCTAAGGAAGCACTTTCGCTCGGAAGGTCATGATCTTTCCAATGTCATCGAGCTCGGCAGTATGGAATCAATTAAAGAACTGGTCAAAATTGGCATAGGCGTAGGAGCCATCGCCCCCTGGGTAGCCGAAAAAGAGGTTCAGGAAAAATCGCTCTACCTTGTAGGCATGGGCCGCAAAAAACTCCGACGAGACTGGGGCGTCTGTTACATGAAAGGCCGCAAGCTCTCCCTCATGGAAGAAACCTTCGTCGGTCTTTGCGAAAGCGTATGCGAAGGCCTAATACAATAGCCAAAAATCTTCTTCTCCTTCTTCATTGGCATTAAAATCCATACGTCCTATAGGACCTACAAGTCTTATAGGAGCAGATTATAACCGCAGAATATCGAACAAGAAATTTCGAATAACAAAGTTTTCCAGAGCTTCTGGTTGATCTTTGGACTTAATCTCACTTAGATAATCGTCGATTAATATGTTAGTCCTGCTGGGATTCGAAATAGTTTTCTAGTGAATCAACAACCGAAGTAAATATGGCATTCTGGGATAAACTGAAGGGGGAGCTCATCGATATTATCGAGTGGCTCGACGATTCGAACAACACAATGGTTCGCCGCTTCGAGCGGTATGGCAATGAGATCAAATATGGAGCCCGATTAGTTGTCCGCGAGGGGCAAGCGGCTCTTTTTGTGAATGAAGGGAAACTGGCAGACGTTTTCAAACCAGGTACCTACACCTTGGAAACACAGAACTTGCCGATTCTTTCCACTCTCCTGGGCTGGAAACACGGCTTCGAAAGCCCTTTCAAAGCGGAAGTCTATTTTGTCAGCACCCGTCGCTTCGTTGATCAGAAATGGGGTACCAAGAATCCCATTACACTGCGCGACGCAGAGTTCGGTCCCGTGCGCCTGAGAGCCTTCGGCACCTATGGCATTCGCGTAGACGATCCAGCCGTTTTTCTAAGAGAAGTCGTCGGTACGGACGGACATTTCGCGACAGAGGAAATAACCAATCAGCTACGCAATTTAATCGTATCCAGATTTACAGACTCCCTGGGCGAAAGCAAGATTCCCGTTCTCGATATGGCGGCGAACTATCAAGAATTGGGAGACTTTGTCCACGAACGCATTGTTTCCGAATTCAAGGAGTATGGCATCGAGCTGACCAAGCTTCTGGTGGAAAACATATCACTGCCGCCAGCAGTCGAGGAAGCGCTTGATAAAAGATCCAGTATGGGCGTCATTGGCAATCTGGATCAATACACCAAATTTCAAGCAGCTAGCGCTATGGAAGCGGCTGCCAACAATCCATCTGGCGGCGGGGCCGCCGAAGGCATGGGCCTCGGGATGGGCTTTGCCATGGCAGGCCAGATGGCGAATGCAATGCAAGGAGCCAATGCCGGCCAAACACCTCCCAGCGCTCCACCCCCACCGCCCACTCCATCGGCCTATCACGTGGCCTCAAATGGCCAGACCAGAGGTCCTTACGATTTGAATACAATCAGACAGCAAATTCAATCGGGCGAATTCACTCAGGAAAGCATGGTTTGGAAAAATGGAATGTCTGGCTGGATGCCAGCTGGGCAAGTGGCAGAATTGCTCAGCCTTTTCTCTAAGCCACCCCCACCGCCTCCTGCGGCTCCACCACCGCCGCCACCAGCCTAAAAAGTCGTCAATTTTCAGTCATCAGTAGTCAGTTTTCAGTCAATGACTAAGGATAGTTTGATTGATGATCTTTTCCCGCATGGCGAGACCACATGTAGCCATGATCGTGAGATCATGGAATGCATCCCCCTAAACTCCTTTAGTCTTCAGTCTAAACAATGTCCGACCTAGACTTCGCTTGCAAACAATGCGGAGCGGATCTGAAATATGATCCGAAGGCGTCAGCCCTTACTTGTCCGTATTGCGGAACGGAAAATGAAATCGCAGCTGCGACAGATGATATCGGCGAACAAGACTTTCATGCCTTTATCAATAAAAAGCAGGAAAGCGAGGAAACCTACGAGGTACAAACAGCCAAATGCAGCAGCTGTGGAGCGGAATCGACTCTTGATCCAAACGTAGCTTCCGATTCGTGTCCATTTTGTGGAGACGTGATAACCAAACAGGCAAGTAGCCATAAACTGATAAAGCCTCAGTCGCTCCTCCCTTTCCAAGTGGACAAAGGAACCGCTAGCTCGGCTTTTCGCGACTGGTTGAAAAAGCTTTGGTTCGCTCCTAATAAATTGAAGAAGATGCGTAATATGGCCGAATCGATGCAAGGCGTGTTTCTGCCGCATTGGACTTACGATAGCGATTGCGTAACGAGCTATGTCGGGAGGCGGGGCGAATACTATTATGTAAACGAAACGTACTCCACGACAAATTCCAAGGGTCAGCGAGTGACGCGAACCCGTCGCGTTCGCAAGACGCGATGGTATCCAGCCCATGGAGTCGTGCAGAATACCTTTGATGACATCCTAGTCGTGGCATCCGAGTCGCTGCCCAAAAAGTACGTAGAGAAACTCGAGCCCTGGGGTTTGGAGAATCTCGTCAAATACGACCAGCAATTCGCTTCGGGCTTTAAAACGGAGAGCTATGGCGTAGACTTGGAACAAGGGTTTGAGGATGCTCAGGAGAAAATGCGTCCGGTTATAGAGCAAACCATTAAACGAGACATCGGCGGCGACACTCAACGTATTATAAATTACAGTACAGGCTACAAAGACATTACATTTAAGCACATTCTGCTGCCCGTCTGGCTGAGCTGCTATCGCTATCAAGAAAAGGTCTTTCGCTTCGTGGTGAACGCTCGAACAGGCGAAGTCCAGGGCGAACGCCCATGGAGCGCATGGAAGATCGGTCTGGCGGTTTTTGGCGGCATCATCGTGTTAGGGGTGATTGTTTTCGCGCTGAAAAACCAATAAAGCTCTGAGAGTGAAATATGGCGAAATGCCGATAGCTGCGGGGCTGCTCTGCCTCTAGAAAAGAAAAGTGAGCGACTTATTCAGCTTCCTCCGTCGGCGATAAGGGGTTTTTAACTTACGGCGCAGTAGCCTCTTTATGCAGATTCACGCCTGTCGTCCCGCCAAGGGGACTCAGGTCTTCCGACTCCAAGTGGTAGTATTGATGATCATCTCCATTGTGCCTGAGCTTGCCATTCCTCGCTGCAAACCAAGCATCGAATTTGCCCTGCAAACGAGCTGCTAGTTTCGGTTTTTCGCTAACCAGATTGAGTACCTCCGCTCTGTCGTTGCTTATATTATACAACTCCATTGGCCAGCCATAGGCAGAAACCAGCTTGTAGTCCTTTTCGATGATAGCCCAGTTGTCGAAAAGATGAAGATAAAGAGCATTGTGAGGTTCACGTAGGTGGCCTTTGAATAGGGAGTCCAAAGTTCTGCCGGGAAGCGGCTTCAATCTTTCGCCAGCAAACTCTTGAGGATAGCTTCCGTCGCCTAAATCGATGAAGGTGGACATTAAATCGACGATATGTCCCTTCTGATCGCTTATTGAGCCCGGATGGGAGATTCCCTTGGGCCAAGAGGCCACCAGACTCGTGCAAGCCCCACCCTGGTGCTGATTTCGTTTATAGTGACGAAATGGAGCGTTACTGAGCCAGGCCCATCCAAGACCGGTATTGAACTTGGATCCCGGTTTTCCAACCGTTCCACGCCTCACCCTATCAAAGGGACTCGCTCCATTGTCGCTCAGGAAAATAACGAGGGTGTCGTCCAGCTCGCCCCACTCTTCCAGCTTTTCAAGAATACGCCCGATCCCCTTATCCATGCGGTAAACCATGGCGGCGTAAACGGCCATCCGCTCCGCTTCGAAAGCGCGACCCGCCTGTGTCAGATCTTCCCAGGCCGGAATCGCATCAGGACGCTCAGGAACTGGCCAGTGGTGTTCCATAATCCCAAGTTCTTTCTGACGCTGAATGCGTTGTTGATATAAAACGTCCCAGCCAACTTTGTATCGTTCGCGAAAAAGAGCGATATCCTCGTCAAGGGCTTGAAGCGGAGCATGGGGAGCCGTGTGAGCCAAGTACATGAAGAAAGGCTTGTCGGGATTTTCCTTTCTTCCCTCTTCCAGGAAATCGATGGCGAAATCGGTGTAGGCCACCGTCGCATAGAAATCCTCAGGCCTTGGCCAAGGATCATCGTCGAGCCGGAAGGAGTTGTTACCGACAAAAAAGTCAGTCCCACCACTAAGATGACCAAAATAACGATCGAATCCACGTTCGTAGGGATTGCCGCGAAGATGCCACTTTCCCAAAGCGTAAGTCCGATAGCCAGCTTCGCGCATGACTTCTCCCAAAGTCGGCCCCCGCCTGACCCCGAGACCCGTGTCATGCCAGTATTGACCAGACATAAGACTGGCTCGTGTCGGCTCGCACTTCCCACTGTTGTAGAATTGCCTCATCCTCAGGCCATTAGCCGCCAGCCTATCCAAATGCGGCGTATCGATCTCGCCACCGAAACATCCAAGATCAGAATAGCCCATATCATCAGCCAGGATAAGCAGAATGTTAGGTCGTTCTGCAAACGAGTTCAGACTCGTAGCTGCGAGCAAAGCAAAGAGGGAAAGGGTAATTCGAATCATACGCGTTGAATAGTTTTAATTTCGACGAAGAAGAAGCCCCCAATTCAGTCAAGAAAATATTTAATTATTGGATACACTACTAGAACGATCCCATCGATAAATCTTTAACTTTGATTCACCACCACCGAAGAAGCCTCCACCCGCTCTAGCTTCTCTCAATCGTTGGACAATAGGCGAATCGCTAAATCCTCCGGCTCCCCCACCTCTTCTCGTGAGCGGACCAGAACTACCGTCGACATCTTGTCCACGTCGATTAGAGCCAAGCCGAGGAAGGTCAGGCAACTCAAGTTCTCCGACACTCTCCCAACTAAAGGAATCATTTTGGCTATTTCCAAGAAAACGTTCGATGATTCTCTCGGAACCGAGCCAGAAAACGTCACTCGAACCAGCCCATTCCTCTAAATCCGACCGAATAAGTTGGATGCGTTCCTGTCCAGGCAAACCAGTATACCGAGCCCGACTTGCCTCCAGTTTTTCTCGCTGCAAGGGACTGGGGCCCGATTGGTCGTTACCAGGACCTCTCCTTGAAAATCGTCCTCCGGCTGGTCCCCCTCGTCCGGATACAAGCGTTTCGTCAGCCAGCTTCCAATTTCCAGCATAGTCCAGCCAAGCCGTTAGTTGTCGTCCTACAAGCACTACACTTCCCTCCGGCACCATCTTTTCAATTTCCTCGAAAGCCACCGCATTGCGTTTTGTGGTCGCTTCGCTCCTTCCCAACTGAGCAATGCTGCCGGGCAGGCCGATCGCCAATTGCATTAAAACCAACGCGCTCATCAAGAGCCAAGCAGGCGTTGGCATGGTTTTGTTGATACGACTGACAAACCATGTGCCCGCAAAGACTATCAGAGGCAACAGAGGTAAAAAGAACCGCAAGCCACCAGTTCCGTTAATCCCGCCAGCCCAATAATAGGCCATGTAGGCTAGCGTTAGAGGAAGCGCAGCTCCAACAAGCAGGTAGGCATGATGACGCGTGTATTTTCGAAAGAAAAGCCAAACCATACCCAGGATCCCAGGAACAAACATAACGCCCCAACCGGAAGACATCAGCTGCTCCATATAGTTCACCGCATTACTTTGGAAATAGGAAAAACCGAAACCCGTTTGCTCATCCGTTAAACTATAGCCGGTTCTCCAAAAAGCTCCAAAAGCCAGTTGATTGCGGATCAGCAGGCCGAGAATGGGTATCAAAGCTCCCACTACACTCAAGCCTATACCAATGAGAGCACGGGTTCCCTCGTTTTTATAGTAGGAAACAAGAAAGGCGATAACGCCAATACCGACCAGCGCTTCCGGATAACGGACAACCGGGATAAATCCGAAAAGCAACCCGCTAAAAAAAGCCGCCACCAGCCAGCCTTTGGAAACCCACATCTGCAAAAGCAAGAAACCGCCCATAACGAGAAACATGGTAAGGGTATGGGAATCAGCATTAAGGGCTCGGCCATTAAACATGGGATTCAAAGCCAATAAAGCTGCAGCTCCAAGCCCGTACCAATTACCCAACCAGGGACGACAAATGAAAAACATCAAGAGGATCGCTAACGACGAGAGGACCGGATTCACCCATAAAGCGGCAATGGGGCCGCCAATCTTGTAGACGAGAGCCAAAACGAGCGAAAAGCCAGGGGGATAGCGGCTGAAAAAACGGTCGTCTTCTGTTACAAGCCAATGAGTGCCGATCGCTTGGAGAGGGCTTTCTGCGTCGAAGGATGTTTTCCCTTTCTCTGCGATCAGCTTAGCCTGGTAATAATAGCCGTGAGCATCGGGGCTCGCATAGGCGGGCTCGAAGTGAATAGCGATAAGCGAAAAGTGAGCGACAACTAAAAGGCCTAGAAGGATGTACGGGGTAGACTTTTTTTCCATGAGGAGGAGGGGTTTCAGGGGAGGACATCGATTGTCTCACGAAGGTTTCAGGGAGGCAAGCAATTGCAGATTTCAGCAGATGACAGCTGTCGAACGAAAACAAGCAATGAAAGCGATCTGGAATAGCCACCTCACAAACTAACGCCTGTCTACTGACTTCTTTCCTGAATGTATCCAATTTTTGGGTTTGATTGGATGCATCAATTTCCCAGCGATTCTAGATAGGTCAACCTGAAGAATGGATCGCTTTATCGCTTGAAGAAAGGCATTGGAGATTCAAACTATATGAAGGTCGACACGATCGATCCTGATAAATTGATTTACCTTATGAACGAATCTGATACAACCCCCATGAATCGCCGGACCTTTACGAAGACCGCTGTCACCGCCACTGCCGCGGCTGCAACCCTCTCCACTTTAAAAGGAGCTCATCACGAAAAAGATAAGATGTCGTCTGAAAACAAGCCTTTCACCATGAGATTCGGGCCCCACGATGGCCATTTCCGAGAGCATGTGGGCAACAATGTACTCGATCAGATTCAATTTGCCTACGACCACGGATTCCGAACTTGGGAAGACAACCGGATGCCACGCAGAGAGGTCTCTGAACAGGTGGCTATGGGCAAGCTCTTTGAGAAGCTGGGAATGGAGCTGGGCGTCTTCGTAGCTTACGCCGAATTTCGCCATCCCACCATGACGGGACACCGAGCGGACTTCTTCGACAGGAAAAGGGACAAAAAGGAAATCCGGGAGATGCTTATTGGTAAAATGAAGGACGCCGTGGAAATAGCCAAACGCGGCGGCACCAAGTATTGCACAGTCGTGCCGGGCTCTATAGATCCCAGCGTGCTTCCAGAGTACCAAACAGCAAACGTCGTCGAGCACCTCAAGTATATGGCCGAGATCTGCGAGCCGTCAGGATTAGTCATGGTACTCGAGCCGCTTAACTACATCAACCACCCGAACTGTTTCCTCCAGCGTGTGGCGCAAGCCCATCAGATCTGCGCAATGGTCGATAGCCCGTCATGCAAGATCCTAGATGACCTCTACCATCAGCAAATCACCGAGGGGAATCTCATCACGAATATGGAGGACGCCTGGGACCAAATCGCCTACATTCAAGTTGGAGACGTTCCCGGACGCAAAGAGCCCACAACAGGAGAAATCAACTACAAGAACGTCTTTAAGTGGCTCTACGAAAAAGGCTACCAAGGCATCATCGGAATGGAGCACGGTATTAAAAATCGTGGCACAAAGGAGGGAGAGATGGAGCTCATCAAAGCCTATCGCTCTGTCGACGTTTCCTAGAATGTAGTGGCGATCGGCTGATCGCCGACTGTTCAAATAAATGATCTGGCGGTGAAAGATCCGCGAGCCCTATCAAGCGGGACTGGACGACTAGGAATTCCTAATCGCGAATGAATGCGAATATTTCTGTTGAATTAGCGTTCATTAGCGTCCATTCGCGATTCTTAGCTGAAAAACATGATGACTGATCTCCCTACTCAACATCGTTCCGAATTCAAAATTCGCGATCCATTCGTAGTTCCCCATCACGCATCGCAGACCTACTACATGTATTCGTCATTCCGATTCGATGATCGGCCTGGCGTTGGCGTCTATACGAGCAAGGATCTGGAAAACTGGAAAGGACCGAAACAAGTATTGAAAATCCCTGACAATTTCTGGGCGGGTGATATGGTTTGGGCGCCAGAGGTTCATGGATACAAAAACAAGTACTACCTTTTTGTCACCCTCACCTCCACAGAGGAGTTGCCTACTCCAATAAAAAGACCTGCCAATCTCAAAAGAGGCACCCAAATATTCGTTTCCGACTCCCTGGAAGGACCCTTTGAGGCTTTTGCCAATCAACCACACACGCCTATAGATTGGATGTGTTTGGACGGCACTCTTTGGCAAGAGGATGGAATTCCCTACATGATTTTCTGCCATGAATGGCATCAGATCGTCGATGGCAGTATGGATCTAGTAGAATTGAAAGAAGATCTGTCAGGGGTTGTGGGAGATCCGGAAATTCTCTTTTATGCTACCGATGGCGGCTGGGTAAAGAGTCTTAAGGAGGTCGGGACCAAACAACGCGAAATCGGCAAGCATGGATTCGTAACGGATGGCCCTTTCCTGTTTCGCACCAAAGAAGATCGCCTCATAATGATCTGGTCCAGCTTCGGAGAGCATCGATACGCCGTCGCCCAAGCCTATTCGGAGACAGGGAGTGTCAAAGGACCATGGATACAGGCGAACGAGCTCCTGTTCCACCAAGACGGCGGCCATGGCATGATTTTCACCACCTTCGATGGCAAGCTGATGCTCTCTCTACACCAGCCCAACGTTAGCGATGAACGAGCGCATTTCTTCGAACTGGAGGACCTGGGAGATCGATTAGAACTGAAATAATCGAAACTGCCCAAAGTCTGCTCTATTTTGTGGGCAAAGATATTACACTACTGTACCGGAACGCTCAAGCGCTCTACCATCGCTAAGATAGACCACCGCTTTCCATTCGTCGCCTGACACGGAAGGGATGGGGCCCTGTCGCCAGTTGCTTTTATAGTCAATTGGAAAAGGATCGTCATAAGAACGATGATACAATTCTCCATTGCGGAAGAATTCCACATAGTCTATCTTTTCTGGATACAAAGAAGCTAAGCGTAGCCAACGTTCGCCATTGTAGGTCATGTGCGGCTCTAGTCCTTGCAAGTAGTATTGATCCTCTTCTGGCATCTCAGCCGTTTCAATACCAACGGACTTTGCCATTCGATGGGCGAAATAGGTGTCTTCGCCTGGCAATATGCCATAGTAAGAGGGCGGCTCTTGCTTCGTCATGTTATTGTAGTATCCCCATGAAACGCCTTCCCTCACGCATACATCCAGGTTGCTATTGGCTTGAGAGTCCTCGTTTACCAAAACCGGACGATCGTCTGACCATTGCCTGGTCTTATTGATCAGATTATAAAGGCGCTGACGCGAGCAGCCATTTCCATGGATGATAACGACGTCACTTTCGCGAGCTATTGGCTCATGAACGCTATTCCCAACTGAACTGCAGCCAACAGGCATGCCGCCAGACTCCTCCCGAGCAATGCGAATCAAGTGAGCCATACCATAAGGGGAATGGCAGATCGGCGAGTATTCCTTGAAGGGTCGGATGTCCTGCTCGTTGGCAATCTCGATGATGATGTTCGTGTAGCCCCCGTCTTTTAGCCAGCGAGAGGCTGTTTTCACTGCTTCGATGATCGCCTGATCGCCATTCATATGGCGCGTTTGGTTTCCGTAGAAATAACTAGGAATGACCACCATGCCCAGAGCGTCGCAAGCTTTGATGATACGATCCATTCGCTCGGCGTAAGCGGGATCCAAAGATTTTCCGTCTTCGCCAAAAGGATTGTTGGTGATTTCCAGGTTCGGGACCGTAAAGCAAGGACCGCCGCCTTGGAATCCAACCGTTATTGCTCTCAGGCCATAGGCATACCATTCCGGCAAGGATTCGATGAGCCGATCGGTCTGAGCATTGGGATCCCATTCATCAAATCCGTAGCGCGCGAATCGCGAGGGATCCGATGCTTCGTCAAAGATACCTTGAATCATGCGAGAATTCATCAGCAGACCTTGACGATCCTCAGGACAGTCATTGATTTCTGAATACGTTAGCTTTCCGTTTATCAGAAAACGTGTTTTTTCAATGGTTAGTACAGTACTCATTTGCAAAGTTTTCGAGGGAGATAAGAGATGTTCAGAATTATTTGGAGAAAGCGGTTAGCGTCAGGCTGATTATGAATAGGAAGCGATGAAGCAAGGGACCAAAACAATTTAAGCGCTCACATCGCTCAAAGTTGCGAGAATCTTGGCGAAGATTGAAGTTAAAAATCGACAATGTTAGGATGAACACAATTAGGCTAGCGGCTTCAAGTCGAGGGAGAAAGTAGGAGGAATTGCCTGTTGACCCTTCCCGGATCAACAACATGGTTCCGGCTTCAACGATGGAAGCCGCGCAAATCGAAGAGAAACACATCGAGATCAATACCCAAGATGGGAAAATGCCAACGTTCCTGTCGTATCCAGCTCAAGAGGATCCAAGTCCGGCAGTGATCTTCTACATGGATGTTTTTGGTCCTAGAGAGGAATTGAGAGAGATGTGTCGTCGACTGAGCAGCAATGGCTATGCAACGTTTCTGCCCAACTTGTTTTATCGCGGAGGAAGCCCTGAGGCGGACGCGTTGATGGGAAATAAGGAACGAGCTCTTGAGCTGAACCTTTCTACGAAAAACCACATGGTAATTCAAGACAACAAAGCCATCATCGATTTTTGCGCAAAGGATCCACGCATAGACGCATCAAGAATCGGCACGATCGGCACCTGCATGGGAGGCCGCCACGCCATGCTGGCGGCAGCGGAGTACCCGAACAACGTAAAAGCCTTTGCTTCCATTCACGGCGGGAGGCTTTTTTTAGAACAAGAGGACTCGCCCCACAACTGGATTTCGAAATTGAAAGCGGAAGGCTATTTCGGATGGGCCTATAACGATGCTGAAAAGAATCCACAGGAATTGGAAATCTACCGAAACCGCTTTGCCAACCACGAATCCCCATGCGTCATCGAACTATTCGAGGCCGCGCGACACGGCTATTTCTTTCCCGAACGCGAACATTACAACGAGGAAGCTGCCGAGAAAGGCTGGGCTTACATCCTCGACATGTTCAAGAGGAGATTGTGGTAACGAATCCAGGCCCCTCTATCTTTCACTCTAAATTGTACTGATGCCCAACTCCACTGTCCTGATTGGCACGAACAATCATCCAAGAGGAGAAGGCATATATCGCTGTCAGCTCGATTTGGATACAGGCGAACTGAGGGATCTCGACTTAGTCGCTCGCGTCGAAAACCCCAGCTTTCTGGTTCTGACTCAAGACGAAAAGAATCTGTATTGCGTGAGCGAACACAAGAAGGACGGCAAACACACAGGAGGTTCAGTTCACGCTTTTTCAGTCTCTCAAGAAAGCGCAGAACTCAGCTTCATCAATCACAGATCAACTGAAGGAACCTGCCCCGTTCATCTCTCGGTGGACAAGGAAGAAAAAGGCCTATACGTCGCAAACTACGCAAGCGGTAGCGTCATCAGCTATCCGCTAAACCGCGATGGTTCTATCGGCGCCAAAGCCTCGTTTTTCCAACTAGAAGGCTCCAGCGTTCATCCCAAGCGTCAAAAGCAGGCCCATGCTCATTCGATCTATATCGATCCCCAGAGCAAAAAAGCCTACGCTTGCGATCTTGGATCCGACAAAGTCTGGATCTACGATTGCGACCCCTCGACCGCTCGACTCAGTCCGTCCAAGCCAGACCACAATGCGAGCAAGGCCGGAGCCGGCCCAAGGCACATGGCCTTTCATGAAGACGGCAAACGATTCTTTGTCCTCAACGAGCTTTCGAGCAACATCAGCGTATTCGATTTCTCGGGACTAAAGAACCAGCTTAATCTTAAACAAACGATTTCCACTCTGCCTGACACCTTCAAAGACCATTCCACCTGCGCGGAAATCGTCGTATCTCGAGACGGGAAATACATCTACGCTTCAAATCGAGGACACGATAGCGTTGCCGTCTTTCTCTGGAACAAGGGAGCGGAGAAACTCGAACTCGCCGGGCGCACGCCGACCAATGGTCAACACCCTCGCAATTTCGTAATCGATTCGACCGAACAATATCTGCTCGCAGCCAATTTGAGAAGCGACAACGTGGTTTCCTTCTACATCGATCCCGACGACGGAACGCTTGAACCCACTGGCTTCAGTATTGAAGTGCCAAATCCCATCTGCGTGAGAAGCCTATCTCAATAACTGTACCTATTTATAAAAACAAGCTCCTCATTTTCGATCTTCTTCCCCATCTTCTATCAAAAAACCTGATTTAGTAAAAAAGTAGAAGATGAAGATGGAGATAGAAGAGGAAGACATGATAATCTAAGAAGCTGCGCCAGCCCATGTCAGACTATCTGGAAGACGACATTTTCAAATACGATTCGATTCCCGAAGTTTTCTGGTCTTTCGAAAAAGACGAGCCGTTTAGCCATTGTTTGGTGTGTTCAGAAAACCTTCTAGTCGAAGGGAAGAACTACTTTGTCGAAAAAGCGTTTAATAAAGGCGAAGTCATTTTCGAATACGCCATGTGTTTGAAATGTCGCGACGAGCTGAGCGAAGAGCTTTCCTTGCAGTCGCGACGCTTGATTGAAAACTATTTCGCGGAACACATCGATCTGGAAACGCGTCGCGAGAGGCTTTTAGAAAAGCAGAATCTGGAAATCGATCATTGGCTGGGTCACTGCATCGTTAAAAACAAGCCGATCAAAACCGATTCCGAATACCAAGTTTTCGCTCAGTGCATAGGGAAAGAAATGATCTACGCCTACGCGCCCTATGCCGTAAGCGGGGAAGCGATCGATGATGTGATTGAACTCCTTTCAGACGAAACTCTTGGCATCCTAGGCGACTTCACGGATAAATACTTCGGCATCGACGTTCCGCAAAAGCTGCTTCTGATATGACAATGAAAACGGTTGTCTGAATAAAAGAAGCTCTCTCATGAAATATTTTCAGACTACGCCAAAATGCATTTTCTGAAGCCAGCTCTTTAAAGCTCATTCTATTCGCTTTCACTTGCCTGCCAGACGCTTCATCAAAAACAGTATTTTAACTTCAAATACGTCGTTTCGAAAATTTGAATAACGATTTTCGAAAGATGCATCGATGGCGCAGACACTGCTTTTGTAAGGTTATCAGGATACAATCCCGACTGAGACAAAAAGTGATTAGCTCTTAAGCGAAAAGAGGATTTCTTTGAGTCTCCAGGATCGATTGAGCGCCCAGATAGTAATTTTATACCTAAGACCATGAAGGCGGCGTGGCAAAATTCGGAAACCACGTCGCCTTCAATCAAAGCAACACAAGCGAATGAATATAGCAGATCATTTAACGCTCTATGCTTGGCAAGGTCTCTCTACTACGCTCTAATCTCACCCTTATGATCAAATTTCTACACACACGAATTCGAGTAAGCGATCTGGAAAAATCAATCGATTTCTACTGCAAACATTGCGGTTTTGAGGTGCTAAAAGGTCCTAACACCAGTCCCCAAGGCAATCAGATTGTGCACCTTCAACTTCCGGGAAACGATCATACGCTCGAGCTAACCTATTCTCCGGAATTCAAAGTCGAGTTTCCTGAAGATCTCATGCACACCTGCATCGGAGTCGACGATATCAATGCCTACTGTCAAAAACTGGAAGACGATGGCGTGGAGGTTTGGCCAGGCAACTGGAAGGAAAAGGAAAACTTCCGCATGGCCTTTATCACCGATCCCGACGGCTACGAAGTAGAGATTCTGGAAAACTAGCCTAAAGCTGGTTTTCAGGCAATTCGGTGATAGGAATTTAGATTTTCAGGGCGTTCAGGAACCTAATAGCCTACCGCCTAAAAGCCTCAATTCCTGGCGACTAGGTAGCCTCAATCCAACATTTGTATCAGCTCTCCATCCACATAGTCGGCGGAGATTGATTTCAGTTTTACCAGGCCGCAACGGTTAGCCAGGCTATCCGTGCCGTTCAATTCCCGAGGCACTACGACTCGGATGTAGTTGTCTGTATAGGACGGCCAGAGCTCGGGCTTAGGGTTCTCGAAAAGTACCCGCATCGAGCGTCCCAGATGGCTCTTATAGTGATCGTAACGCTTTTTTGCAGACAAGCGCCTTAGATAGGCGCTACGACGCTGGCGTTCTAAAACAGGAACTTGATCTTCGCGCCGGGCAGCCACCGTCCCTTCTCTTTCTGAATAGGAAAAGACATGGCAAAAATCGAACGGGTTATCCAGAAATACGCTGCATGTTTCTTGAAACTCGTCCTCGGTTTCGCCTGGAAAGCCGACCATAATGTCCGTTCCGATGTACAAGTCTTCAACACTGTCATGGGCCAAGTGAAGAAAATCCAAGTATTCGGAAATCGTATACCGTCGCCTCATTTCATGGAGAATTCGATCGCATCCCGATTGAAGCGGAATATGGAAAAACGGCAGCAAAGCATGCTGCGGATCGTTCATTAACGAGAAAAGCTCCGTTGGTATCGTAGTGGGTTCGATACTACTGATGCGTATTCGATCGATACCCGAGATTCGATTGACCCCATCGATAACCTTTAGGAGATCGCCATCAGCGGACCGGTAGGCGCCGATATTCACGCCAGTGATCACGATTTCTCTCACGCCTTGCTCGGCTTTGCTACGAGCTTCCTCCAATAGGTTGTCCAGCTCACGTGATCGAGAGGCTCCTCGAGCGAAGGGAATGATGCAGAAACTGCAAACGAAACTGCAGCCATCCTGAATCTTCAGATTCGCTCGCTGATTGAAAGGCGTATCGCCAACGAAGTTTATGGAAAAGTCATCTCGACTGATCCGGTCACGAATGATCACCGGTTTTTCGTTTTTCTCCTGACCGATAAAATCCAAGACGCTCATTTTTTCCTGATTTCCAATGATCAGGTCCACCCCCTCGATAGACGCGATTTCCTTGGCTCCCATTTGCGAATAACAGCCGATCACGGCGGTAAATGCTTCAGGATTTTTCCTCGTAAATTGGCGGATGGACTGGCGGCACTTGGCGTCCGCTAAATTAGTGACAGTACACGTGTTGATGATGCCGAGATCTACAGGTTCCCCAAAAGGCACAATCTCATAGCCCTCGTCCTGCAACCGTTGTTGAATGAGAAGAGTTTCCGACTGATTGAGTCGACAGCCAAGCGTGTGCAAGGAAGCTCGCCTTTTCGAAATCGAAACCATGGAAAGGAGGCGAAACTCATAGACAGAATGCTTCGATTGTCATGCAAAAAGTAAATGCCTGCCGGTGTAAGGGTTTTTCGTCTCGCTCCCTTAGATCGAGTTTGCAAATCATCTCGACGCGCAAAACCAATGACGAAAGCCCGATTCCCGATGCTAACCTCCCGACTCGAGAAATGGCCAATCAAGCCTACTGAGATTGCCTTATTTCTTTGTTTTGCCCTAGGAATTGTCGTTGTCTTAAGCGGTTTATTAGTAATGGGTTATGAGCAAGTCAGTGGCGAGGTTTACAGCGAAGAATCGTTGGCCTTTGGCATTGCATCCGGTTTAGGTCTTCATATCGGTAGCCTACTCGCCTGGCTTTTATTGAAATGCTCGAATCCTGAAACGAAGAATGAAAAACGAAACGGAGCCGGGCGTTCAATACTAGTTGGAATTGTCTACCTGATTATCGCCTACCTCATTCTTCTCCCCATCACTTTTTCTTGGAAGTTCTTACTCGATCACTTTGAGATCGAATACGAACTCCAAGCTCCGGTAACGATGATTATGAAAGGCGGGTCTCCTTTGGAAATGTCCCTCATGCTGATTCTCGCCGTGATTATCGCCCCCGTAAGCGAGGAACTAGTTTACCGTGGAGTATTGTACCGCTACCTGCATAAACGTCTTCCTGAAATAGCCGCTATTTTGATTCCAACCGTGCTATGGTCATGGATACACCAAAGCCTGTACAGCTTCGTGCCCCTGATTTTCCTAGGATACGCCATAAGTCTCGCGTATCGAAATACTGGAAACATTCTCTCCAGCATAACGTTTCATGTCCTGTTTAATGCCATAAACTTCGGAGCTCTTTTCTACGAGCTAGAATAGCAATTCCAGAGTGAATCCCTTCTCAGAAAATAGATCAGACACCGTAGCATCTCTCGGAGAAAGCGAGTTGATAAATCGGATTCGAGGATGGCTGGGCGACGCTTCGCCTCAGTCGCCCCAAGGAATTGGGGACGATTGCGCCGCGCTGGACATCCCTAAAGAAGCGGAGAAGTTTCTTATAACGACTGACCCAGTCATTTACGGCCAGCATTTCGACGATCAGATTTCTCCCGAAGATTCAGGGGCCAAACTAGCTAAGCGCAATCTGAGTGATATTGCAGCAATGGGGGGTAAGCCTTTCGCTTCAGTAGTTTCACTTTCAATACCCAATCATTTGCAAATCAGTTGGCTGGAGCGCTTCTATAGCGGCCTAAGAAACCAGGCTCTTAAATACCAATTCACCATCGCGGGCGGCGACGTCTCTCAAGCCGATTCATATCTCGGTATTTTTATGACGATGACCGGGACAAGCGCTGGAAAAGCGCTGGAAAGAGGCAAAGCTGTCGCCGGATGCGCGCTCTATGTTACCGGTGAATTGGGAGGCAGCATCCTGGGCAAACACTATCGCTTCGAACCAAGACTAGCCGAAGGCCAATGGCTAGCCTCAAGAGATGAAACCCTAGGATGCTTGGATCTGAGCGATGGCTTGGGCAAAGATTGCTCGGCAATGCTCAGGCCAAACCTTTTAGCCAAGTTGGACTGTTCTCGCCTCCCGATAAGCGAAGATGCCGTTACCTTGAGCCGCTCTTCGGGCAGATCGCCACTCTATCACGCCATCAATGACGGCGAGGATTTTGAACTGCTTTTCGCTCTGTCCCCAGAAGCTGATCTAAGTCGCTTTGCGGAAGACTGGAGTGAGAATTTCACTACGAAACTGACCCGGATAGGGAGCGTTGAAGCGACGAACAATCCCGAGGATTTTCCCATCCAGCTGGAGAATACTGGCGAGAAGATCTCGTTAACTGGCTATGAACATCTTAGAGCGACTTGAGAACGGAGCCATCTCAAACAGCGCAACCGAGACGGAGTCGATAGCTCAAGAGCTAGCCTCGCTCTTGCCTGAAGAAGCGGTTCTAGAGTTAAACGGAGATCTAGGTTCAGGCAAAACGACCTTTGTCAAAGGATTGGGAAAAGCATGGAATATCCAGGAAGTGGTGACAAGTCCGACTTTCAATATCTTCAACATTCATAATGGATCGCGAACTCTTCTGCACATGGATGCCTATCGACTGGAACCGGAAAACGATGCAATGGAAGAGCTCATGTTCGAGGATTTCGTCAAGCCCCCCTTCTGCCTGGCAATCGAGTGGCCAGGAAATGTGTCCACTTTGCCCTGGCCAACGACCTATGCATTAAATTTTTCGATACAGCAAGAAGACTCGAGACTGATCAGGCTCGTACTGTAGCGACGATCAGCGATCGCCGCTACAAACATTTTATGTAGTTTTAAAAAACTACAAAACTAAGTGTTAGCCTTTTCTTTCTCAGCCGCGACTTCGGCGGGGGCTTGTTCGACTTCCGGAACGGTTTCCGGCTTAGGCTCTTCGACAACTTCAGTTGCGTTTTCTACCGCAACGGCTTCGGGTTGCTCTTCAGGCTCAGTATCCGTTTCTGGAGGAGATTGCTCGGCCGTCTCTGCAACAACATCAGGTTGGGGATCCGCATGAGCTGCAGACTCGTCATCTTTCGAATCGACCACAGTTTCTTCCTCAGACTCAGCCACAACCTCGGCATCTCCCTCCATTTCAGTCTCCGCCACTTGAGCTTTGTTTTCAGTTTGAGCTGATGCAGCGGTCGCTGCGCTTTCATTATTCTCGGAGGAAATTGGCGCCTCTTCCGCAACGGGAGCAGCTTCACCTTGAGGAGACGCGACTTCAGCTTCAGGAGCCGTTGCAGCCTCGTTGCTACTAGGCATCTCGCTTGCTGCCTCTTGAGAAGCAACGGGTTCCGCTTGGGCTGCGGCCTCTTCTACAGCTTCCGAAACCACGGTCTGCCCGGCTGAAGTATCTTCAGACGGCGCAGGTTCTGAAGCTTTCGGAGATTCGTCTTCCGACTTCGCTTCCTTTGGCTTCGGCGTGTTGTCTAAAACAGGTTGGGCAAAGAGAGTATCGTTGCTGAAATGAGAAACATAGCCATCGGCAATCAGCCAATGCAGATCCTTGAAAAGCTGTTTCTCATCAAGGGATTCATCAGGAGCTTCCGTTTTTAGCCATTCCTCGAACTTTGGAGGCAGGTCTTTGGCTTTGAGGTAGGGATTGGCCTCCAGGAATCGAATAATCCGATCGAGCGGCTGCGACATGACCTGACCGGCCGTGCGAAAATTGCGTTTTGTAGAGCAGACGAAGGTGACTCCCTTGGAGCCTTTCTTATAGATACTGAATTTTTCCCGACGCAGTCTTCCACGAATCGCATTGGCCGTTTCAAGCGGAAATCTTTGCTGGCGTGCCAATTCTCCGAATACAGCTTTGCTTGCCTCGGTATCCTTGAATTTCTCCAAATCCTTTCCGTCTACGCGAGCGTAATTGACCTCTTTGACCAGCTTGGCTTTCTGAGAGGTTCTCAGATAAACCAACGCATCATCGAAAGAATCAAACGATTGAGACTCTTCTCCCTCGGCAGCCTTGGTGGTGTAGCGGGTCGTCTTTTTCATCGACTCGAGCCACTCGTCAATCACCTCTTGTTCGCGAACGGTTTCGACAAAAGACTGCGCCTTCTCGAGAGGCAGGTTGGCGAAACGCGTACGATGATGATGCTTGAGCGTCTCCTCATAGCGGTGGTAGTTTGGCGGACCGAGGAGAACCTTGGTTTTAGAGCAACGATTAACGAACTGGAAGTTGCCTGTTGGCGGCTCGACCTCCACTTCTTCCACATTGAAAAAGTTCTCGGGATAATGTGTAGCGGCATGCACAATCGCCTCGTCTTCAGTAGCGAAAGGCATGCTGTCCGGTAGCGAGATGAACACCTTTTCCGCCTTTTCGCCATTCTTGGCTTTGCGCTTCACACTTGCAATGAAACGCTCGGGCTTCAGCAGGAACGTTTTGGCTATTTCGAAAAGCTCGTAAGTGAGGTGATTGGTCCTCATGGCCTTGATTACCGTACTGAAAGCAGCGTCCTCAGGGTAGAATCCAACCTCGAAAACACTGCTCTCGTAAGGCTGTTCCTGGAACTGGCGTTGCGGCCGGTCGCCTCCCTGTTGTCTACGGAAACCACGCCGATCTCCTCCACGGCCGTCTCGCCTGTCCCCAGATTGGGACTGAAATGGCGGCTGAGCCGAGGAGTCTCCCTGAGCTGGAACCGGGCGCTTCGGACGTCGATCTCTTCGCGGCGGGCCTCCACCAGGCCTGCGGTCTGGCTTGGATCGACTTCGATTCTCTCGATTAGTCGATTTCGCATCCCCTTTGGAAGATTTCCCAGCGTCGGACCACTGGGTGCCAAAGCTGAAGCTTTGCAAATCGGATAAATCGATAGGATTAGACAAAGGCTTATCCTTCGGGTCCTGAGAACTAGGTTCGCTCATAGCGTATGGTAAAAAGGATGCCGGAATCGGCCTCCCGATAGTTTATAGTTTGAAGATAAGTAGCGTCGAAAATTGGTAAAGCAAGTACGGTATTAACTGAGGAACGAGTAAGGAATCAATTCAATAGAGGCAAATAGGCAAAATGTTTATTTTGGCGCTTTACATCCTAGGTATTCTTTTCATTTGTAACGGCCTTCTTAAAATGACGCTCAGGTGGTGGAATTGGTAGACACGTACGCTTGAGGGGCGTATGGCGTAAGCCGTGCGGGTTCGAGTCCCGCCCTGAGCACCACGCTTCGCCGGAACGGAGTGTAGGTGAAGCATGCCCTGCGTAGCTTTATGCGAAGCATGGGCAAAATTCATCCAAGTGGGCTTCGGACTGCTTTACCAACCAGCAAACTACGCCCGGACTAGTATAGTCTATGCAGAGGTATGTGAGAAGACTGGTGCTTTAGAATGAGCCAAAACACTAAATGACTCAGTATATATTGAGACAAAAACAGCTGATCGAAATCTACGCACGAAGTCCAACTTCTACGATTAAAGCGGCAAGCTCCTTGATCACGAACTAGGAAGAACTGAAGAAGCAGTAAGCAGTACCTTAATTTTGTACGCTAATGGACTGAGAATGCCACAGACAAAGTGATTTGAAAAACGAATCACCAAAGTAACAGATTTTTTTCAGGTTCGTGGCCAGAATTTATATAAGTTACTTTTGAATAAAAGCTTACTGTCCCAGATAAATCTTTCATCATTTTATACGCTAAGTAATTTTTACAACTTTTTATTGACTACTAACAAGTAGAAAATAACAATGAAAAGGTCTGTGTTCTGTTCCCTATTCTCTTTTATTAGACAATGGATGCCTACTGAGGCTTTCCATTTATCTGACTTCCAAATCCCCTCAGTCAAATCCGGAATAGTTCCTATACCAAAAGATCAGGACTTAACTCTATATTGCTCGAACGAAACGGCGAACCATCAAAGCCTGCTCTCATGTTTGGCATCAGGTTGGATCAAGATGGTTGAGAACCTGATTTCGTATAGCTTAAAAGCCTCTGTATTTATTATTTGGCTACAAACCTCACTCAGCTCAAACCGCTCAGGATGAGCGGTTGTTTTTATGACTCACTTCGCAATGATGACATCTTACAAGTTTACCCACGTCTCCCTTTTCATAGTATTTGCAAGCCTTCTGGTCACCGATAGGATAAAAGCCGATACCCTTTGGTCCGAAAATTTTGACGATGCGGGAGCTAGCTCGAGATGGTCAGTCAGCTCTGGTACATGGGAAATGGGGATACCGACTTCGGGACCAAACGGAGCCTTGTCAGGATTACGGTTAGCCGGAACAGTACTCGCTGGAAATTACAGTGACAACGTAGATTCACGATTGCAACGTATTGACTCGTTCGTCGTACCAACCCATAATCCCAAACTACGTTTCTGGCACTGGTATACTTTCGTCCACTCTGATTTCGGGCAGGTTCAAGTAAGCGCTGATGGAGGTGCCACCTGGAACGACATATCGCCAGCATACACCTATAGTTCTTCAGAGGTATGGACCAGAGCATCAATTGACCTTTCAAACTATGCCGGTCAATCAATACTCATCGGATTTAGGCTTAGGGCAGACGCGGCTTTCAATCGAGTCGGCTGGTATATAGACGACATTGAGGTTACTTCGGAAATTTCTCCGAGCTACCCAAACCCGGAAGATTTTGAAGATGAAAGTTCAACCGAGAGATGGACTGCCAGCAGGGGAACCTGGGAGATAGGAGTGCCTACATCAGGCCCCGGACAAGCATTTTCAGGATCTCAACTGGCAGGAACAGTGCTTGCAGGCAACTACGGCGACGAAATTGATTCACGCCTCGAGCGCGTTGATCCTTTAACCGTTCCTAACGAGAATCCAAAGCTTCGCTTTTGGCATTGGTACACTTTTGTCCACTCAGACTTTGGGCAGGTTCAGGCGAGTACCGACGGAGGAACGACCTGGGAGAACATTTCTCCCACCTATACATACGGCTCCTCAGAAGTTTGGACACGGGCATCCCTTGACCTTTCTGCATACGCGGGACAATCCATACTTATCGGTTTCCGAATAAGGGCGGATGCAGCCTTCAACCGTGTCGGCTGGTACATAGACGACATTGAAATAACTTCAGGAAAGCTATCAGAATATCACAACCCAGAAGGATTCGAAAAGGACGATCCCACAAATAGATGGGCAGCAAGTAGAGGAACTTGGGAAATTGGAACACCTACCTCAGGTCCAAGTCAGGCCTATTCAGGATCTCAACTTGCTGGAACCGTACTAGCTGGAAACTATAGCGACGAAGTCGACTCACGACTTCAACGCATCGATCCATTTATTGTCCCTACGCAAAATCCAAAGCTGAATTTCTGGCATTGGTACACATTCGTTCACTCAGATTTCGGCCAAGTTCAAGTGAGCGCTGATGGAGGAACTACCTGGGAAGATATCTCGCCTGCATACCAGAATAGCTCATCAGAGGTCTGGACGAGAACATCCATAGATCTCTCGACCTACGCTGGGCAGTCAATACTCATCGGGTTTAGAATCCGAGCAGATGCAGCATTTAACAGGGTGGGCTGGTACATCGACGACATCGAGATCACGTCTGATACCCTTACTCAAATTTCAGATATTAGCTCACATCCTGAGGAGACAACTCTAACTTTTAGCGTTCAAGCTATCGGCTCGAATATTGTTCATAGCCTTGCAGACGGAGCCCCTTTAGGAGCATCTATTGACTCTGATACTGGAATCTTTAACTGGACTCCATCCGAACAACAAGGTCCTGGAATATTTGATATAACCGTTGAAGCGCGGATCGAGAATGGTAACCTAGATCCGGTAGACCAATCCACCTTCCTTGTAGAAATAGAGGAAGTAAACGCTCCTCCAGTTTTGGAACCTATAGGAGCGAAATCCATTGATGAAGGATCGGAGTTATCATTTACGGTAAATGCCTCCGACCAAGACAATACAAACATAGCATACCCAGGGTTTCTCGAAAGGGAGCGATTCGAAAGTCTAACACTTGGAGACTGGACTGCCATAAGTCTTGCTAGTAATGCAAACTGGGAAACAGAGGACTTTGGTGATCGGTACGTGAGAATTTTCGGATTCGGAGCAGACGTGGCAAGCGATGATTGGCTGATCTCCCCAAAGATGGACTTCGGCTCCTCGTCGGTGGAAACCTTAAGGTTCACAAGCCTGAAGCAATTCGCGGGACCAGATATAGAGATTCTCGCATCGGTAAATTACGATGGTAACGGAAATCCCAATACTGCAACGTGGATACCTTTGTCGGCAATCTTGCCAGTCCAGGAAAACATCTGGATTGATTCAGGCCTAATCGATCTTTCCAGTCTATCTTCAGGAAATTTGTATCTAGCCTTTCGTTACACAAGCACGGGAACCGGAAACGGCCAGGCTCCCTTATGGCAAATCGACGATATAGAAATCCGAGCAGTCCTACCTCCTGTCCTTCAAACGCTGACCTACTCTCTTGATGCTGGAGCCCCAGCCGGCGCTGCGATAAATCCAAGTACCGGAGAATTTACATGGACTCCTGACCAAGATCAAGGTGACACCCAGTATGCAATAACAATTCGCGTTACAGACAACGGAACGAATCCTCCGAATTTATCCGCATCGGAAACGATCACTGTAACGGTGGGTAATGTGGAAATCGACCCGAATGTTACGCCAGTTTTAAATCCGATCGGAAATAAAATAGTATCCGAGTTATCCCTACTAAATTTTTCTGCTACAACAAGTAATGAAGGCGTTCTGGCCAACACGTTCAAATATTCGCTTGCAGGAACGCCGCCTCCTGGAGCGATGATAGATGCGAATACTGGAATCTTTAGCTGGACACCAAATGAGACCCAAGGACCAGGTAATTTCGATGTGACATTTCGTGTGGAAAACAGTGTCAATTCAGCCCTTTTCGCAGAGGAACTGGTTACCGTTTCAGTAAACGAAATAAATACAGCTCCTTTAATTTCTCCGATCTCGGATAAAACGGTCAATGCGGGTAGTAATCTCAGCTTCAGTATATCCGCTTCAGACCTCGATCAGCCTTCCAATACGCTAAGCTTCAGCCTAAAGGCAGGCTCGCCAAATGGAGCTAGCATCGATCCGACTTCTGGACAATTTAGCTGGATGCCCAGCGCAACCCAAGCTGGCTCGGCTTATGAGATCACAGTGATTGTTACCGACGATAACGCCTTGGCTACCAATCAAAAAAATCTTAGCGTTTCAGAAACCTTCAACATCCAAGTTAATCAATCAGGTAGTAATCAGGAGCCAGAGAATCCAACTGTATTCTTCATCAGCAATGAAAGTGGGCGCGACAATGTTTGGCGTGGCGTCTTGAATCAGGAGAGCATTACTGAAAGGGAGCAATTAACTTTCTACACCGATAGGAGCGTTGGGGGATACGACATTCATTTCGCAAGCGAAACGCTAGTATACTATGTAGACGATCCGGCAATTAGAGAAGGGGGCCAAATATATGTTACTGATTTTGAAGGCACAGATCCCTTGCTAATTCCCAATCAACCAAATGGGACAACTATTGGCATTCCCGAAATTTCCCCAGATGGTTTGGAAGTCGCTATAAGCGGAGGTAGCAATACAAATGGAAATGGAGCACTAGAGGCTTATATAATTGGAATTGATGGATCCAATCTGCGAAAAATTGTGAACGCCAACCAGCCCCGAGGCGTAAACACACATACAGGAGCCGCTCACTGGCTAAACGATGGTCGTATCATAATGTCCGATACTATCCAGTGGTCGTTGGTGGACAATAACCGCGATATCTATATCTATGAAAATGGAACAATGACCCCAGCAGGAGGAAATCAAGGTCATGGAGAGTCCTACTCGAGACTTTCTCCCGATGGAACGAGGCTGCTGGTTCAAACAACCGAAGCCTTTAGCAATAAAGGACTGAGCCTTATGTCGTGGCCAAATGGCCCGCAAACCGTAATTTTTCCCAGAGGAGGCAGCCAAAGCTATACTCCAAGCGGTTGGCTCGACAATAATACTATTATGTATTCAGTTAATGGAGATTTGTTCTTCGCGAATGCGCAGGGCAATGAAGTTAAGAATCTCACAAATACTCCAAGTATTCAAGAATGGCATTTGAGAATCGCCACAGAAATGACATCTGGAACCTCGCGTATCATCAATATCTCGACGAGAGGATTTATTGGAACCGGCGAGGGGGTCATGATTGCAGGTTTTATTGTCGAAGGCACTCAACCTCTTGACGTTGTATTGAGAGCA
>JANQKI010000148.1 GCA_028281165.1 Opitutaceae bacterium
AGAAACAGAACAACAACCGCTCCTGCGTACACCAGCACTTGGATCACGGCCAGGAAGTAAGCTTCGAGCAGCACGAAGAGCGAAGCCATGCTCAAAAAGGAAACAATCAGAAACATGGCGGCGTTCACCGTATTTCGGCTGAACACAACCGCAGCGGCGGAAGCGAGAGCGACAGTTGAGAAGATGTAGAAGAAGAGGTCGGTCATGTGGGAGGAGAAAGGATTGAGAAGGTGGTATCAGTGAGCGTTTCCTGCTTCTTCAGCCTCCTTTTTCTTTTTCCATTTAAAATGTTGGTCTGGGAGGGTGCCTCCTAGTTCGTAAAGCTTTTCCTTATTGTTTACCATCTCCTCGCGAGAGTAACCAGACATTGAATACTGATTTTGCAGCCAGATGGCCTCTTCAGGACAGACTTCCTCGCACATGCCGCAGTATATGCAGCGCAGCATATCGATATCGAATTCCTTAGGAGCTTTTTCTACATTCGCATGCTCTTCGTCTTGTATCTCCCCCGGGATAATGCGGATCGCCTTTGGCGGACAGACGAATTCGCAAAGCTGACAGGAAACGCATTTCTCCCGTCCTTCTGGATCCTTGACCAACGTTGGTACACCGCGGTAGCCCTTTGGAATCGGTGGCCGCTCCTCTGGGTACTCCATGGTCTCCTTCGGGGCCAACATGCGCTTAAACGTAGTCGAGAGCCCTGCCACAATCTGCGGCAGGTAAAGTTTCTCCAGGAAATTGAGCGGCTTTCTTTTTAGGACAATAGCCATGATCTTACATTTCTCCTTTTAATAGCTTCATGTATCTAGAAAGTAGATAATGATCGCGTAAGCAATGAGGTTGGCGATTGAAAGCGGCAGCATGAACTGCCAACCGAGTCGCATGACTTGGTCATAGCGGAAGCGCGGAAGCGTCCAGCGCACCCAAATGAAGAGAAACATGAAGAAGAGAGATTTCCCGAGGAACGTCAGAACCGAGACTACCGCTCCCCAAATACCAGTAATCTCCCAGGGCAGGAAAGGCAAGGGATGCCAACCCCCGAGAAAGAGAAGCGTCATCACGGCGCCACCAATTACCATGTGAGCGTACTCCCCAACGAAGAACAGGCCAAACTTGAAGCTACTGTACTCCGTATGGAATCCACCGACGAGTTCCGTCTCAGCTTCGGCCATGTCGAAGGGCAAGCGATTCGTTTCAGCAAAAATGGATACAAGAAAAATGAGGGCCGAAACGGGCATCCACATGGCGAACCACAAGCCTTCCTGCGCAAGCACCACGTCGTACAAGCTAAGGGTGCCTTCCATGCCAGGCTTATTGACCCACATGAAAACGGGCAGCACTGAAAGTCCCATAGCCAGCTCGTAGGAAATCATCTGAGCAGAGGCTCGAATGCCTCCAAGAAACGGATACTTCGAATTGGCAGCCCATCCTGCTAGCACAATACTGTAGACTCCCAGCGAACTAACAGCAAAGAGGAAGAGTATTCCGACGTTGATATCGGCCAAGACCAAGGGGATGGCGTCACCCGTAGCCGTGTCGATGAAATGCCCAAAAGGAACCACCGTGACCGTGGTAAGAGCAGGTACCAGAGAAATGATGGGCGCCAAGACATAGTAGAACTTGTTTACATGCCCGGGAATCACATCTTCCTTAAAGAGAAATTTAAGCCCATCAGCCGCAGGCTGGAAAATGCCAAGGCGTGTGAGCATAGGTCCAATGACAGGAATCGATCCAATCAAAGGAAGCGTCGTACGATTCGGCCCCACTCGGCCTTGTATCCAGCTAGACACCTTTCGTTCGGCCAGAACCGAATAAGCGCAGAGTGTCATCAAAACGACAACAACAATGAGAGCGAAGGTGATTTTTATGAGCAACTCGTTCATTATTTACTCCGCAGCTACCGCCTCCTGCTTCGGTTCGAAATGCAAGGACTTGCCTTCAGCAAAAGGCAAAGCGCCGAAAGCGCTTCCGTCCAGCAAAACGCCTTCGTCGGGAATCGATTTGAAAGACAAGCCTTCAAAAGGTCCGCTTTCTCCTAATTGTTTCCAAACTGAAGCAACTGTTGACGGAAAAGACTCCTCGGAAAGATTCGCTTGTACAGTAGCCAAAGCAACCAGATCATCTACAGCTCCAGCTGGGCCGGGTACTGCCTTATGGAATTTCTGGATACGAAATTGTTGATTAATCACCGTTCCCGAACGCTCGAAGGGCGTAAGTCCAGCTATAACCACGCCAGCCAAATCAGTCGAGGCGTAACGCTGTGTATCAAAAGAAACCAGTTTCACCTTAGCGATTTGATCCTTTGAAAGGCCGGCAGCGACGAGATCTTCCTTGACAGAAAGAACAACCTTCACCTCGCCGCTATCAATCTTGGCTCCAAGATCGGAAAGCGATTCCTCGGGCAATGAATTAATCAGACCAGTCATCAAAGCTCCTCGAACGTTTGCATTCCGGTCTCTCGAAACGAGAATTCCATCATCGTCACCGTATCGGCCAACTAGATACACACCTACGGCCTTAGTCGTTTCAGCTATGGCCTTCAAAGCGTATTGCTCTTCAACGCTGCAGCGCCCGGAACCGACTATGGCTACGCCCTCGCCTTTGAGCAGCTCGACCGCTTTAGCGAGCGCATCGCTGGCGGAAACATTAGCTTCTCCAGCTTTGCAATGGGGCAAGCGATTCTCGCCATCGACGAGTTTGTATAATTCCCGCCCAGAATCAGGCATCCACGTGTCGTTTACCTCGTCGTTGCGACGTGGCGTGATCCGATAAATCTTTCCTTCGCGAGCCCAGACATCAGTATTGCAGCCAACACTTGTCTCGAAATCGATGCTCTTGACATGCTTCAAAAACCACACCCGCATTTTGAAGCGGAAATCCGTACTCGTAAGGGCTCCTACTGGACAGATATCGACCGTATTCAAAGAATAATTATTCTCCAGCTGCTTGCCTGGGAAACAAGTGAGGGTCGAATAGCTGCCACGATCAGTGAAACCAAGCACGTCGTCATCAGCCACCTCCTGGCAAAAGCGAATACACCGTGAACACAGAATGCAGCGCTCGTCATCAAGCATAACTCTAGGCCCTAAACGCGTGCGTTTGGGCTTAACGTTTTTCTGTTCCACAAAACGGCTGTATCCAGCTCCGTGTGACGTAGAGAATTCTTGCAGGCGACACTCGCCCGCCTGATCGCAAATCGGGCAATCCAAGGGATGATTGGCCAGCAGGAATTCGGTCACCCCTTCGCGACACTCTTTGACCATGTCCGAATCGGTCTTCACATGCATGTTAGGAGCCGCGTTGGTTCCACACCCAATAGCCGGACCAGGAAAGAACATGATTTTTGGCGATCCATCCTCATTGAGTATGGGCTCGCCAGTCGCCCGATCGCGTCCCGGCATACCAAGCTCGATAAGGCACATGCGACAGTTTCCAGATACGCTCAGCTTGGGGTGATAGCAATAGTGAGGGATCTCTTTGCCAACACTAGCCGCCACCTCGATAATGTTCGTACCCGGCTTGGTACGGACCTCTTGGCCGTCAATGAAAACGCTGATCAAGCCGTCGTCCTTTTTCTCTTCGCTCATTTCTCAATCAGCCTTTCGTCGAAATCCGCCATCCCACAGGTATTGCTTTTAACCTTGGCTTCCATCTCTTCACGAAACTTTCCTACATAGCTTTCGATGGGCCAAGTCGTCGAGTAGCCCATGGGGCAAACAGTCCGACCGCCGATATTTTTGCCTAGATCCAATAGCAGATCCAGATCCTCTTCGCGAGCCCCACCGGTACACATGCGAGAAGTAATTTTCTTAGTCCAAAGCGAACCTTCACGACAGGGAGTACACTGGCCGCAACTCTCGTGAGCATAGAAAGCCAAAATGTTGCCAAGCGCCTCAAGTATGTCGATGGAATCGTCCATCACCATCATGCCCGAAGAACCCGACATCGATCCGGCCGCCATAATGCCATCGTAGTCCACAATGATGTCGTCGAAACCGAATTCTTTGCCGTCTCGATCCTTGTAGGTCTCGTCGACATCCAGAATCTTCATCGACCCGCCTCCAGGAACCACAGCCTTGAGCTTTCTACCCGGTAGTGGGCCACCGCATACATCATAGAGCAGCTCTTTCATGGTGATTGGCTCGATTTCGTAATAGCCAGGATTTTGTACCATGCCACTCACGCACCAGATGCGCGTACCCGTATTGTTAGGACGCCCGATCTTTCCGAAGTCCTCGCCACCCATACGCACGATGTGGACGACATTGCAAAGCGTTTCCACGTTATTGACCACGGTCGGGCACTGGTAAACGCCTTTCGCCGCAGGGAAGAAGGGGGGCTTGATTCTTGGATACGCTCTTTTTCCTTCGAGCGACTCTATTAGGCCTGTTTCCTCGCCGCAAATGTAGGCTCCAGCTCCACGATGGATAACGATTTCCAATTCGTATCCAGATCCCAGTATATCCTTGCCCAGAAATCCTTTTTCGTGAGCTTCATCGACCGCCTTTTGCAGGATCTTCGCTCCGAGAGGCATCTCTTCGCGAATATAGATAAAGGCCAGTTTAACATCGTTCGCAAACGAAGAGATAATAGTACCCTCGATCAGCTGATGCGGATCTTTATGGATGAGCTGACGGTCCTTGAAAGTGCCAGGCTCCGACTCGTCGGCATTGCAAATCAGATAGATGGGCTTTCCGCTTTTACGATCAACCAAGTCATGCCACTTGACGCCACAAGGGAAACCGGCCCCGCCTCGACCACGTAAGCCCGAAGCTTTGACCTCCAGCCTGATATCCTCCGGCTTCATGGTCAGAGCTTTTTTCAGGGACTCGTACCCGCCGTACTTAAGATAGCAATCGATGTCCGTCGAATAGTAGTCTTCGTCAGCGTGCTTTAGGAGAATGCGATTTTCTTTTGGATGAGCCATCGGCTAAATTTAAGAAGTAAAAAGGAAGAATTAAGAAGTACTCTCGTCTGATCTAAGCTTTTCTTTCTAATACTGTCTCCTGACTACTGCTAACTGAATCATGCGCTCGCCTTTTCAGGAGCCGCTACACGCTTTTCGATTTCGCCGATCAAGCCATCAAGCTTGCTCGATTCGATATTTTCGTACAAATCTTCATCCACTAGAACAACCGGTCCCGTACCGCAAGCCGCTAGGCATTCGGCATATTCAAGGGTTACGTTTCCATCATCTGTGGAATGACCGATTTTGCATCCAAATTTCTTAGACAGCTCGTCACCGACCTTGTAGGCCCCTCGCATCGCGCAACTCAAGGTGCGGCAAACGCGCACGTGCACTTTGCCGATTTTCTGATCCTCCTGACGATAGTAGGGGAAAAAAGTGACGACCGATAGAACATTTATGGGCTGCATATCCAGCTTTTCCGCCACCCACTCAATAGCCTCGTTCGAGAGATAGCCTTTCTCATCCTGGATGTAGTGCAAGAGCATCATCACCGCGCTACGCTTTTCCGGATACTTGGGAATCGTACTCTCTATTCGATCTATTGTTTCAGCGCTTAAGTTCATTCAAGTAGATGCAAAATTACCTGTCGCACTCGCCCATGACGAAGTCCAGGCTTCCCAAAATCGAGGCAGTATCTGCCACCATAGCGCCAATACAGACTTTAGGCAGAATACTTAAATTACAGAAGGAAGGGGCTCGAATCTTCAAGCGGTACGGCACACCGCCTCCTTTAGATACAACATAGAAACCCAGAGCTCCCTTGGGATTTTCAGCTTCAAAGTAGACTTCTCCCGATGGCATTTGAGGCCCTTCGGTCACGAGCATGAAATTCTGGATCAGCTCTTCCATCGAGGTGAGAACCTTTTCCTTTGGTGGAAGAAAGATCTTCTTCGCGTCTTCCGCGTAAAAAGAACCGCTCGGCATCTTATCGATGACTTGTCGAGCAATGCGGGCGCTTTGCCGCATCTCCTCGATACGAACGAGGTAGCGATCATAGCAATCTCCCTTCGTGCCCACTGGAATATCGAAGTCGTATTGCTCGTATCCAGAATAGGGTAGATCTTTACGCAGATCCATTTCCACGCCAGAACCACGTAGATTTGGTCCTGTCAGGCCATAGGCGATCGCATCTTCTCTACTGATGACTCCAATGTCTTCTGTACGATCAACCCAAATACGGTTACGCGTCAGAAGGCCATCGACCTCGTCAACCACGGGGAGAAATTCCTCGATAAATTGAAGGACGCGACCGGTCCAACCCTCCGGCATATCACGGGCTACTCCACCAATCCGTGTGTAGCTAGTGGTGAAGCGCGCGCCGGTAAGCTCTTCGAATAAAGTGTACAGCTTTTCGCGCTCCGTAAAAGTGTAGAGAAACACCGTCATGGCTCCCACGTCCATGGCGAATGCTCCCAGCCCCAAAAGGTGAGCAGAGATACGAGCCAGCTCGCTGATCAGCACGCGAATGGCTTGGCAGCGTTCCGGAATTTCGATGTCGGCCAAGCGTTCAACAGCAATGGCGTATGCCACGTTATTGGCGAGGGGAGCCAGGTAATCCAATCTATCCGTGTAGGGAACGAACTGATTGTAAGTCATGTTCTCCGCAATCTTCTCGTCGCCCCGGTGCAGGTATCCAAGAACTGGATCGCATTTTTTAATAATCTCTCCATCCAACTCGAGATTCAGGCGCAAAACGCCGTGAGTCGAAGGGTGCGAAGGTCCCATACTGAGCTCGAGCTTCTCAGTCTCGAATTCCTGCGACCCGGCCGCTGCTTTAGCAGCGGAGTCAGGAACGGAAAATTCGGTCGTTTCGGTGGCCATTAAAATAATTAAAAAGGAAAAATTAGGAAGGAAGAACTACGATCCCTGATCTCTGTCTCCTGCCCGTTGTTTACTGATTTCATTCGGGCTTCTCGCTTTTCTCATTCCAGCTCTCGTCTTTAGCTCGAGGCTCGCGTTTCGTCATGAAATCGGCCTGCGGAGCGACAAAAGGGCCGCCAGCCATGGGAGCTGGCTTTACCTTCGTTCCTGTGACTTCCGCGACTTCTTCATCCGCCAATTCGTTTTCGAAACCGGCCAGCGGGAAGTCCTTGCGCAAGGGAAAATGCGGGTAGCCGTCCCACATCAGAATGCGACGCAAGTCAGGATGCCCCTCAAAACGAATGCCGAACATGTCGAAGCATTCCCGCTCATGCCAGTCAGCGGCAGGCCAGATGGCTGTTGCGGTAGGGGCGACCGGGTTCTCATCGTCCTCCAAGTCAGCCGCAACACGAATATACTGGTGCGCATTTGTAGAATACAAATGATACACGACGGTAAAACGAGGGGAAGCGTCTACCCCATTGTCGATGGCAGTCACATCGACTAGCATGTCAAAATCATACTCGTCTTCGAGTGCCTGAAGAGTGAGAAGGAGTTCGCCTACTGGGGTATCGAATGAGGGCCAGTCGCTGGAAGGGCGTTCGTTTAGGTGGGAAAACTTTTCTTTAAGGGAAGTAAGAGAGTCGTCAGTGGGAATCATTGAAGGTGTTAGCCCTTAAGAAGATTTTTAGCCGCAGGCTCTTGCTTCACCTTCTCCTGCAGCTTGATTAACGCATCTAGCAGCGCCTCCGGACGGGGAGGACAACCGCTAATATAAACATCGACTGGTACAATTCTATCCACCCCCTGCAACACCGCATAAGACCGATACATCCCCCCAGAAGAAGCGCAGGCTCCCATGGCAATCACCCACTTGGGATCCGGCATTTGATCGTAGATGCGCCGCAAAGCGGTCGCCATCTTGTAGGTCACCGTTCCGGCAACAACCATCACATCCGCTTGGCGCGGAGAAAAACGCATGACTTCGGCGCCAAAACGCGAAATGTCGAAGCGCGCGCAAGCCGTTGCCATCAGCTCGATGGCGCAACAAGCCAATCCCATGGGCATAGGCCAAATCGAGTTAGACCGGATCCAGTTGATCGCCGCGTCAGCCCTGGTGACGATGACGCCACCCTCGACTTTGCTATTGTAACTAATGCCTGTATTCGGAGAGACCATCGATAGGATAGCTTGGAATGACCGAACGTAAGCGGGGCCAATCAACATGCAAGCGGCTTTTGTGAGAAAAATCGGCCAAATTTAAGTCATCAATCAAAACCCCAATCCAACTCTAAGGAGGCTTCATTATGGTCGCGTTCCTATTATGAGTTCCAAGCGAAGCGACAATCGAACGTTAGCGAGACAATGCCAGCCTTCCACCGAAACTCGAAGAGTGAAGAGGCGGGAGCGGTCGTATCGAGGAGCTGCAGCAACGACAAAGCAACCAGTTCGAACGATCTTGAAGGTTAAGCTTGCGGAACGGATGAGAATGCCTTGTTGCTGTTCCAACCATTCGGAGAGATGCCAGAGCGGTCGTACCGAGGAGCCTTAGCGACGACAAAGCGAAGCGCCCATGGAGCACCCGTTCGAGCGCTCTCGCAACTTAAGCTTGCGGAAGAGATGAGAATGTCTTGTTGCTGTTCCATCCATTCGGAGAGATGCCAGAGCGGTCGAATGGGCACGCCTGGAAAGCGTGTGTGCGGGAAACCGTACCGAGGGTTCGAATCCCTCTCTCTCCGCCACGCTTCGCCTTTGGGCTACGCGCGGCTCGAGCCACTTAAAAACCGTAGGCAGCTCATAACTAGATAAAATCGTCATCAAGAATGGCGAAGCGTGCCCTGCGAAGCTTGAAAAGCGAAGCACGGGCAATTAGTAGGGAAAACTCCAACTCTAAACTTATGTTCTACGTCTATCTTATTCGATCAATCAATCACCCCAATCGAACCTATATCGGATTTACTACAGATCTAAAGAAACGTTTCAAGGCGCACAACGCTGGACAATCAACTCATACCAAAGGGAGCAAACCTTGGTCGCTCGAAACATATATTGCTTTCTCTGGAAAAGAAAAAGCAAAAGCATTCGAAACGTATCTTAAATCTCACTCCGGTATGGCCTTCGCGCAAAAACGACTTTGGTAATCAATTATTGGTTACTAAAATTTCAGCAGCAAGAAGGCGCGACCCTCCTAAAGGCCGCGCCCTCTTTAATAATACACACGAATGGCTTTATAATAAATTAGACCTCGAGCTGCTTTGGTTTTGGACCGAAGGCATTAGCGATATTGAGATACATGGATTTCGACATCGATCCGAAGAGGGCGACAAAGGGTGAAAGAATTAAAAGAAGCACCAGGAATAGAGCTCCAAATTCGACCTTAGCGTTCAGGACGCGAGGCGTATAAATCAAAGCCAGACGCCAAGGAGTCACGGGGCCCATCACGTTCTTGTAAACATGATTGGGATCGTAGTTAACGTATTGGTTTTCTGGATCCGAAAGGATCCTTTGGGCATGCTTTGTTGTGACAAGAGAAGAACCTCGCGTCCAAGCCGCTGGAACAATCCTTCCCTCCTCGTTTTCAGCAAACCCAGTAGCAAAGTCGTAGTAGATTCGAGTCAAGCCGAACTGTGAGGTCTGTATTGTCGATTTAATGACGACTTGCTTTGCTCGAGAACCCCAAGTCTCCAAACGAATCGTCTCGGATATCTCCCGATAAATCTCTGGCGTTTGCTTTATAGCGGGAAGAGCGAACCAAAAGCCCAGAACGATCAGGCAAATCAAGGTCGGGAGTCGACTGAACAGGCTTTTCTTGAATAAAAATCCGCTCACATTTTCATCGTATTCGACTGTATTAGCAATTTCGTGACGAAGGTTAGCGATCTCCTGTATCTCATCATCAGTTTTCAGATGAGGCCAGTCCCCCAAGACATTTAAAATGGATAGCGCTTCTTTATAGGCCTTCCTTTCGAAGTAAATGTAAGCCAGCTTGATGCCGATCCCTACACTTCCGTTCACGCGTCGTTCAAGAAGATCCAACGCGAACCGTTCGGCAGACTGTTTGCCTGCGAATAGCGTAGCGAACGTATAGTCGACCAGAGCAGCTTCTTCGCAAGGAAATCGTTTTCGAACAACCTTTAGCTTACGCCATGCCGCCCCAAAACGCTTTAGAATCAGCAAAGCGCGAATTTCGATACGGCGAGCTTCGAGTTGAGTTTCGTCGGCTGCCTTATGGAGTCTTTTACAGGCTCGCATGGCCTTAGGAAATTCCAGAGCAGAAAGGTAGAGTTTTGCGGCAGCCAGTATTTGCTCCTCATTGGCATCAGCCAATTTCACAGGATTCGAGGAGTCCATCTCCAGGATCCGCAAGAGCTCAATACAGTCGTCACACAAGCGAGCTTTGCCGTTAACCGAGCGAATGAGGCGCAGGACGCGTCCAAGAATTCGCAAATTTTTTACACCACTAGCCAGCCAAACTCGAATAGCTTGCTCGCCCTCAAATTCCAAATTGAGCCAGTAGCCCCAACCGCTTAACCTCTTGCCACGCTCAATAGCTGCAAAACGAAGATCGGCCCACAAACCAAGCTGAACGCTTTTTAGATGCTTGCGTATACCGCTCTCGTCAAAAAATCGACTACCCAATTTTATCGCCTCTGTTTTCTCCCGCATGTCGCAACCTCTCCAAGTCAAATGCCTTTAGTTCGTGTGTATCTTATTTTTTATGACAGTTTTTTTACGACATTGTGAAAAATATATAAAGCGAATTCAGCTTGCAGAAGCATTGATTGATGCGTGGGGCAAGAGACTAGGCGCTATCTTCTAGAGTCGATTTGCTACTACACAAGTATCAGGCCTCCAGATAGTTGCATTAAATATCCAGTTAAGCGTAAGTAATTTTACCTTACAAAATAATAAGCGATAATACTTGTATTATCAGTATAACTACGACGTTCGAGTTTTAAAACGAGTTGGCGCTCAAGCTCTTCATTCTCATCTTGATATCCATCTCAATCTCATGGCCATAGGCTTAGGGACGGATGGGAAATACAGTTTCGATGGAAATGAAAATTACGCCTTTAGGAGAAAACTAATCCACCCGATCCACTTTTTCGGATCGTTTAAGGTCAAGATAGTCGGGCTCGACCTTCACCTTCTGATCGCGAGCCATGAGGAGGAGGCCTCGCACGTACTGTGATAGCTTCATGGAAGATGCGCTCGCTAGACTCTGCATCTCCTGGTGAAGCTCGGCAGGTACATTCACTGTCAGATTCTTAGTTCCCTTGGGAATAGGATTAGTAGGCATAACAGAAGCTGGCTTGAAAAGAGACACCTTAAACTGCCCAATTGATCCCATTTTATAATGAAATACAATGTTTTCCTCTAATAAAATACAGAGAACGCCAACATGGTTTACACGTATATTGATGGCGTTCTAGTGGTAAGAAACTAATAAATACGTTACGCTGCCGGGCGGGCGATGTAGTAATAGTTCTGGATGTCATGATCCAAGTTGCGCCTCTGGACGTTCTGAAAACCCGCCTTGCCAAGGAATTCCAACGTTAGCTGCTCGCCCCACATCGCCCCAACACCTAAGCCTCCTTGAGCCAAGGAAACCGTCATGCAATGCATGCAGGAGATCGTATAAAGAAGAGGTCCAATCGGGTGATCCTTGTTCGCCGCTATGTTGCTATCGGCTCCAATATCCTGCATCAGAAAGACACCATCCCGCTTCAACGCTTTCCGAATGCCAGCCAGGACATAATCCGGACGAGCTTGGTCGTGGATGGCGTCAAAAGCAGTGATTAAATCGAAAGCGGAGGGAGGGGCATCTTCATTGAAGGAGGATAAATCCCTCTGCTCGAATGAGATATTTTCCAGGCCTTCCTTCCTAGCTAATTCAGTAGCAAAGGAAATAGCCTCCTCGCTGAGATCATATCCCACAAATTCGCTTTCGGGAAACTCCTTGGCCATCAGGCGCAAAGCGTAACCGCGACCACAACCAACATCGAGCACGCGAATGCCATTCTTCAAAGCCATAGTCAATCCAGGCGATAGAGGCAGGATATGCTCGACTAGCGTGGATACCACAGATTGCCGGCTATCATCGGCCATCACTTCATGGAAGCGGGGGAACTCGGAGTAAGGAACCCCGCCACCTTCGCGAAAACACGCCACGATCTTGTCTTCCACACCGCCCATCAGGCCAAAGTATTGGGTCAAATGAGCCAAGCACTCGCCTTCTCCGTCTTCGGTCAACATGGCAGCGTGAGTGGCAGGCAAGTGAAAGCTCTCCCCATCCTCGCTTTCAACAATGCCGCCCGTCGTCATAGCTCCCAGCCATTCGCGAACGTAGCGTTCGCTTAACTTGGCCGCTATCGCGATTTCCTCGCTGGTAGAAGGCTCTCTGTTCTTCATCGTATCGAAAAGACCGGTACGATAGCCAATCGATACCATAAGCCCAAGAGAGGCTTGATTAAACATTTCGACGAGACGGTCGCCGAAGGCGTCCATGGATTCGGTGTTTAGTGAGGTTTGGCATGCTACACACATGATTATAATCTCCAGATTTGAGGTTGTTAAAATAGCGAGCGCCTAGACTGCGCCATTGGAGCAGCCATATTACTTCTCAAACCTCAGCAGCGGTAGTCGTCGAAATACGGTAGTCTACCACCGCAGATACGGTAGCGCTCAAACCAGCCCCAACTCCGAGGCTTTCTTGATGGCCTCGGTGCGGGCTCGACAATTGAGACGATCCAGAATGCTCGCCACGTGCATTTCTACCGTACGGGGACTTAGGCTAAGCTTGGAAGCGGCCTCCTTATTCGTCAGACCATCCGCAACTAGCTTGAGGACATCGAGCTGGCGCTTTGTAAGACCAGCTCGATCGGCTTTGCGCTCAAGAGAATGTAAAGCGCCCGTGGACTGCCGATCCTTGGCCAACAGATCGAGCAAAGGACGTATCCCCAAGTCGCGAGCCAATTCTTCCGAGCGACGCCACGCTTGCTGAGCAGCTTCAAACTCGCCCTTCGACGCAAACATCAACCCAAGCCGACGGAGGGCCATCGCAAGTTCCGCAGGTAAGCCTTGCTTTTCATAGCCATGGATAGACTTCTGCGCTGCGCCGATGGCGACATCGACATCGCCTCTTAGCCAAGCTCCCTCGGCCAAAACCGCGTTGCTCGCAGCCCGCGTTTCCAAAGTTTCATTTTCCGAAACGATGGTGTTCAAAATATCAGTACACTCCGCAAGGCAATCAGCGTCGTTATTGTCAGTAAAGAACATGGCTGCCGTAAGTAAACCGGGCACACTATCTTTTCGATCGTCAGTATCCCTCCACAAAGCCATCAAGTCTTCGAACGCTGCTCGAGCAGTTGTCTCATCGCCATCCAACATCGCCATATGACCTCGTGCCCAGTGTACGTGAAATTCCAGTACAATACCCCCATGAGCTCCAATGAGTCGCAACGCCTCGTCCAAGGTAGCGTTAGCCTGGCGGCGCTCGCCTCGGAACGCGGCAATACACCCTTTGACCGCAGTGGCAACCGCCAGCAACTCGCCCTCCACTCCCATTTCGTCAATAGCCGATTTGCAAGCATCCATACTTTGCTTCCATCGACCCAAGCGGAAAAAGGCGTATGAAAGGCAACTCAAGCATGCCTGCTCTGCGCTTTTCTCGCCGTTCAGTCGACATCGGTCGAGAGCCTCCATCTCCAACTCCAAATAAGCCGTGTAGTTGCAGGAGTATTCGTTCACGTTTGCCTTACGACGGTAGGCAATGGTCAACTTATCGGGCAGCTCATGTTCTATCGCGATCTGTATTGCTCGATCGATCAATTCATAGGCGTCATCAGATTTTCCTGACATCGCATGAACCAGGGCCGACAATGCTATGATCTCGGATTGCAACCCAGGATCGTCCGCTAGGTTGGCAGCCTTCAGGGCTATGTTACAGGCCTCGATTGATTCGCGAAGGCGAACATAATCAGCGAGAAACTGAGCGTAGATCTGCCACTGTTTGGCTTCCTCTAAAAGATCGCCGCATTGAGAGGAAAGCTGAGCCGCTAGCCGGAGTCGCTGCTTCATCTCCATTCGATCAGCTCGTTTCGCAGCGAGATCGGCAAGTTGACGATTGGCTTCGATTTGGGAAACGAAATCTTCCGAATCGCCCGACATTTCGAGAATCTCTTCCCACGCCATCCGAGCGCTATCCTGATCGCCCGTATTTCCTGCGCAGCGCGCCATTTCCTTAAGCACGCGTTGCCGGGTAGGCTTATCTTCTTCGGGTGGCCAAATTTCAAAGGCTTGTCTCAGCTGCTTAAGAGCGGAACTGTAGTCGTTTTTCCGGCACAAACTTTCGGCCGACTTCACCAGACTCGTTCGCGCTTTTGGATAATCCTGAGCCCTCAAGTAATGCGGCGCGATGACGCTCGGCGGTTCACGGCGAGACTCTAACAGCTCGGCTACTTGCAGGCTCCAGCGACGCTTCTGGGACCAAGGCGTATTGTTTAGCGACGAGTCACGCAAAGCCGACGACGCAAACCGAGCCTCCGACGACTTGGCCGGCAAAAGAATGCCCTGATCAAAAAGCGGGTCCAACGTATCCGCCTCGACACCAAGACTCATAAGGGCTTGAAGCGAGAAGGACTCGCCTAGCAGTGCGGCTAGACGCAAGGCATCGCGGGATTCGAGAGGCAAGTCTGTTGGCTCTTTTTCCATGTAACAACCTACGCTGGGAAAGGCGGGATCTAGCAGAAATTCTCATGTTTAAGCCATGAGTTCAAAGAGAAATCAACTAACTGCTCTAGCGGTCCATCCCATCATTGACAGACCCGAAGGCAAATCTACCGTCATCCGTCGCCAGAGCCATTTTCGCAATATGAACCCATAGTCATCATGTCGTTTTTCGATTCCGTAAAACTCGCGCCCGCCGATCCGATTCTCAGCTTAACAGAGGCGTTCAAGGCGGATACTAATCCAGAAAAAATAAATTTGGGGGTTGGCGTTTTCGTCGACGAGTCCGGAGCTACGCCAATTCTGGATACAGTCCACGAAGCCGAAAAGAGACTGGCCGAAACCAATACGACCAAGAGCTACTTGCCGATTACTGGCAAACCAGACTACGCGTCACTTACCCAGGAGCTTTGCTTTGGATCTGAACTAAAAAGCAGACTGGCAGGAAGACTTGCGAGCGCCCACACGCCAGGGGGGACAGGGGCGCTTCGCGTCGCGGCAGATTTTATCGCGAAGAACCTCAGTTCACCTAAGATTTGGCTTAGTTCACCCAGTTGGGCTAACCACAAAGGTGTCTTTTCCGCAGCTGGACTCGAGCTTGAGAGCTACGACTATTTTGATCACTCCACACTAAGCTTGGATTATGAGGCTTTCAAAGCCTCCATGGAATCGATACCGGCAGGAGACATCGTAGTCTTGCACGCTTGCTGCCACAATCCGACAGGAGCCGATCTCTCGAGCGAACAATGGAACGAGGTCGCGGAGATCGCGAAAGCAAAGGAATGGATCCCTTTCCTCGACTTCGCTTACCAAGGCTTTGGAACCGGTCTTGAGGAGGACGCCTACGGCGTTCGCAGGATGGCCAGTAACGGAGGTCTCCTATTTGTGGCGCAATCCTTTTCAAAGAACATCGGACTGTATCGCGACAGAGTCGGAGCCTTGCATATTCTCACCGGCTCCGAAGATGAAGCTCAACGCGTTTCCAGTCAGGTAAAAATAGCCGTACGCTCGAACTACTCGAATCCCCCCACGCACGGAGGAGATATCGTCATTGCCATTCTCGGCGATCCGGCTCTCAGGGAACGATGGGAAGGGGAAGTAACCGCCATGAGAGATCGCATAAATCGAGTTCGTATTCAATTTGTGGACGCTCTAAAAGAGGCGGGCATTAATCGGGATTTCAGTTTTCTCGAAAAACAAAACGGGATGTTTTCCTTCACTGGATTGACTCAAGAGCAGGCTATTGAGCTTCGGGAGAAGCACAGCATATACATTGTGGAAAGCGGCCGGATGAATGTGGCGGGGATCACCTCTTCCAATCTTCCCCGCTTGACAAGCGTCCTGAAATCGATGCTCGATAATTAAGTATGATTCTTACGGATACGGCTATTCTCGAAGCGATCGAAAAAGGCGAAATCGTCATCACTCCCTTCAAGCGCGAGGCTTTGGGCACTAATAGTTACGACGTCCACTTGAGCCCATATCTAGCGACCTACGTCGACGAATTGCTGGACGCCCGCAAGCACAATGAGATTGAGCATTTCGAGATACCGGAGGAGGGCTACGTCCTAGAACCGACCAAGACTTACTTGGGTTCGACGCTCGAATACACGGAAACGCACAAACATGTGCCCTTCTTGGAAGGAAAATCCAGCGTCGGCAGACTTGGTATTGATATTCATGCTACAGCAGGAAAGGGCGACGTGGGCTTCTGCAATCATTGGACCTTGGAGATTTCCGTAGCGCAACAAGTACGGGTCTACGCCGGAATGCCAATCGGGCAGCTCATCTATTTCAACGTGGAGGGAGAAGTCGAAACCCTCTACAACTCTAAACGTTCAGCCAAATACACCATCCGCTCCCCTCGTCCCATGGAATCGATGATGTGGAAGAACGCGTTCTAGTGTTTAGGCGGTGATGATTTAGATGTTTCGCAACACATTCGTTTCGGCACCGGATCGTATCCAGAGCCTCCCCACGGATGACAACGCAGTATGCGTCGCGTCGCGTGGTAGAAGGCAAGATGCAAAGGAAGCGTTCGGAAACACTGAATGGCATAGTGCGAACAGCTAGGCTGGAAGCGGCACCCTGCGGAAGATCCGAGCAAAACGTACTTCATTGGAGAAAGAACGATTTGGTAAAAACGTATCAGTTTTATGGCGACCCATGACATGCCCTGGCCAATCCACCTAACTGGATTCATTACGATACTCTCCCTAGGAAACCCAGATTCAAGGCTTCGCATTCTTGTTTCCTAAGACCAGAAACCACATCAACCCCAGCTTCTCGCAAAACCTTGAGGCCGTTACCGCGATGGGCAGGCGTAGGATCTGTCGCCCCGATAAAAACCTTGGTAATTCCCGCTTGAATAATCGCGTCCGTACAAGCTCCCGTCCGCCCTTTTGTGGAGCAAGGCTCTAAAGTAACGTACATGACAGCATTTGATTGAGGCCTACGTCCAAGATTTTCCAAAGCCCTCTTTTCGGCATGTGGCTCGCCGTCTCGCTCGAAGTAGCCTCGCGCTACAATGCGCCCAGATTCCACGATGACCGCCCCGACGCGTGGATTGGGCGAAGTGAGGGCAGGATCGCCTTTTTTCGCTTCTTGGATTGCCGCATCCATAAACGCCGCGTCTGTGTCCGTTGCTTCCATGTTTTAATAGAATAGGCATACCTATTCTTGATCCGATAGCAAAGCTTCTCCTGTATGCTGGCAATGAAGCGTTCTCCCGAAACTATCGATCTTCTTCTAAACCGCAGATCCCTAGTAGCTATGCGCCTCGTACCGCCGGGCCCAACCGAAGAGGAGCTGGACACCATTCTCCGCTGCGCTATTCGCGTTCCAGACCACAAGGGGATTTGTCCTTGGCGTATTCAGATTGCGGATCGAGATACACAAGATAAGCTTCATGCCCGCCTTCCCGATCTGCACGAAGGCGACCCAGCAAGCCTAGAAAAGACCAATGCCAAAGAACCGAAAAACGCTCCGCTTCTTTTGATTGTTTCTTCCCAAACCACTTCTGATCGAGCTCCGAGGAGCGAACAGATCCTTTCCGGAGCCGTGGTTTGCCAAAACATAAAAATCGCCTGCGACGCCCTCGACTATCGCAGCCAGTGGCTCACCGAATGGTTCGCCTACAATAACGGAGTCAAAGATTATCTGGGCATTCCACGCAGCGAAGAAATCATAGGCTTCATCTACATCGGGAGCGAAAAGGAGCCGCCAAGCGAACGGCCACGCCCAAAGCTAGAGGATATTGTGTCAAAGCTGGAGTTGGCATAAGAGCCCAAAGGCCTATGCCTCCATATTCTTCAAGCACAGTTCGGCGTAAGCTTTAATCTTCTTTCTCACATTGGTGAGCCCGTTGCGGCGGTTTGGAGAAAGGTGCTGCGTGATGCCTACTTCGGCCAGAAAATCGGGCTCCAAGGACACGATGTCTTCCGGCGTCTCACCGCTGTACAATTCGCAAAGCAGAGCCGCCGTTCCCTTGGTGATAGCAGCATCGGAGTCTGTTGTGTAATAGCACCTCCCGTCACGGAATTCCGGGAAAATCCATAGCCGCGATAAGCAGCCTTCGATTAGAAAAGCGTCAATCCGGTACTTTTCGTCGAGTGGCGGGTGCGATTTCGAAAGATCAATGATGTAAGCGAAGCGCTCGAAATGATCCTCGAACGGCATCAGCTCCTCCACTAATTGATCGCGCTTTTCCAAAATAGTCATGACTGATGATTCACGAAGGGCGCCCAGAGACCGAAGTCAATACAGCTTTGGAATGCTCCAATAAATGAGCAACCCTATCTCGCTGCTTGCCTTAAATCAACAGTTCAACGAGAGAGGAGGTCTTCTGAACGTGATAGCGCATTTATGACATCGCCCACAGCGAACAAAGCCCCAAGGGGATTTCACCCCGACCCTTTCCAATACCACGAGAAAATCGAACTGGAAATCGATACGCTGACGAATATGGGGCTAGGGTTAGGACGTTATGAAAACTGGGTGGTCATGGTTGCCTACGCTTTGCCTGGAGAACGAATACGGGCAAGGGTGTTTCGCAACGACAGGAATTTCTCCCAAGCGGATCTGGTGGAAGTCCTTCGTCCGTCGCCCGATCGCATCGATCCGATTTGCCCCGTCTTTGGGCAATGTGGAGGATGTCAGTATCAGCATTTAAACTACGAATCGCAATTGAAGTGGAAAGCCAGGCAAGTGAAGGAGCTTCTTTGGCACATGGCGCGAATCGATGCAGAGGTTAATCCCCCCATCGCCTCGCCCCGAACCTTCGGCTACCGTTCGAAACTAACCCCTCATTTCCCCAAGCCGAAGAAAGATAACAAGGTTACAATCGGGTTCCTTAGAGCTGGATCGCGCCACAGTTACGTAGAGATCGAAAAGTGTCCGCTTGTATCGGAAGCCATGAATCAGAAGCTGCTAGAGCTGAAAGATGAGGTTCGGAAAAAGCAGTTGGCCAAGCCATTCAAAAAAGGCGCCACCCTTCTGATACGAGAACATCTGGATGGCATCAGCGCCGATCCCAAGTCGATTATCCGCGAAAAAGTTGGCAACCTTGTCTTCTCTTTTCCAGCAGGAGAGTTTTTTCAAAATAATCCCCATATATTGGATATATTTGCTGATTATGTGGCAAGCAAGGCCAGTGAAGGAGGAGTTCGGTTCCTCGTAGATGCCTATTGCGGAAGTGGCTTGTTTTGCCTTACTAGCGCAAGTCGCTTTGAAAAAGCAGTGGGTATCGAAGTATCCGAACAATCCGTACAATACGCGATTCAAAACGCGGAAGCCAATTCCATCGGCAACGCGTCTTTTGTTGTGGGTGACGCCGCTTCCATTTTCGAGCAAGTCGATTTTCCTGGAGAGGAATCCGCTGTCATCATCGATCCTCCAAGGAAAGGATCAAACGAGGCTTTTCTAAAGCAAATGACAGATTTCAGCCCTCGCCGCATTGTTTACGTGTCTTGCAATCCCGCCACGCAAATGCGCGATTTGAAGCTACTATTGCAGGCAGGATATGCGGTTCGTGACACCCAGCCCTTCGATCTGTTTCCGCAGACCAAACACCTCGAATGCGTGATAATGCTGGAGAAGGCTTGAACGCTAGTTTTTCCCTTCGCCGATAAGATTATCGATAACTTCGATCAGCTTGTCAGCCTTGAAAGGCTTCGCCAAGGCTGGGTATTGGAGACCTTCAACGGTAAGATTGGTCAGGGTTTCAGGGCCCGCTTTTTTATTAAGAAGCGAGGTGAGGAAAAGCACCTTTAGGTCTTTCCCCGTAGCAGACATTTTAAGCTCTTTTACCGCATCTGAGCCTTTCATATCAGGCAGTAGAATATCTGCTATGAGAAGATCCGGCTTCTCTTTCAAAGTCAGCTCTATCCCAAAACGAGCTTCATGACTCTCGAAAACATGGTAGCCATTCTTTTCAAGAAAGGTGGCCATCAGTCTAGACGACGCGCGATCATCTTCTATGAGAACTATTTTCTTAGTATCAGCCATTGCCGTGGAGTCAGAAATATTAGATGTTTAAATGGCTCTTTTCATGTCAAACTTCAGTCGCAAGAAGGATTTTGACAGAGAATTGACGCAAACCAGAAGGGGATCACCCCGTATCCAAAAATCGCTCAAGCGCGATAAGTGTCTAAGAAATTCTCAAGCGGGAAATAGCGCCCAGGACAGACAGTTTGCTCGTTGGGAATAAGCTTATGAGCCGTTAGGGTATAGTCACTGGAAAGAGCTTCAGCTCGTAATGTTTCCATGAGGCGATGGAACGATGCGACTTGATTTTTGGTTGGACGCGTTTTCATGAAGTTGCCTACGAAACAAACGCCAATGCCATATTCGTTGTAGATTGCCGATTTGACATGCCCGCCTCTAAGCTGCTTACACCAGCGCGGGCCTACTTCGATCTCCCCATCGCCAGAATCGATCCCGTTACCGATAACGAAATGATAGGCCAGCCCGTCTCTCATCCCTCGTCGCAAATGATTTTTGCCATAGATCGTAGCATTGCCGTTTGGCGTCGCGCTATGGTGAGTGACGACGAACTTCCAGCGGCCTGGTTTTATTGGCAAAGATTTCGTGATGGATTGAAAGTCAGATCCTCCCTTATTCTTAACAGGAATTCGTAGTCGTTGCCCTGCAATGATTCTGTTGTTCTTCAGGTCGTTAGCTCGCCGAATCGCCGCTACTGTCGTTCCATACTTTTGAGCCAGTTCGGAAAGCGTATCTCCTTTTCGAATGCGATGGATTTTAAAGGTTTCATCGGAACCGAGGAGCCTACTGCCAAGCGCCTCCGAAAAAACCAAGCCTGCGAGGCTTAGCAGAAAGGGTCGGCGATTGACTGGCTTACTGTCGAGCATGTGGCCCCATTAAGAAACAACCTAGAATTGCCACTACAAGAACGTAAGTCTCAATTAATCGTAAAAGAACAGACCGTCACTGGAGACGCCTCAACACAATTTCCAACTGTAGCGGCATGCCTAGGACATGCCGAAAATTAAATATCGCAGACCGCAAACCTAAATCGAGACCTGTATTGAAAACCCAGCGACAAATTTAATCTACGTTCAAGCCTCCAGCTCTTTAATCTGATCCCGAACAACGGCGGCTTCCTCAAACTCCTCGCGTAAGACCAGCTCGTTCAAACGCTTTTTCAAATCTTCCACGCTTAACTGCGGTTCTATGACGACATGATTTTTTGGATACTTTCCTACGTGTTCGGTCCCCCTATGGATATTATCCAAGATCGGCTCGATGCTTTTTTCAAAATGGGTATAACAATAGGAACATCCCAAGCGTCCCCGCTCCTTGAAATTCTCTTTGGTAAACCCGCAAGCGGGACAAGATCCAGCTCCAAGCAGAAGCGGCGATTCAGGTAGCTTCTCAATCTCAAGATCCGCTACCAGATTGTAGGATCCCTGCAAAAGAGTATTCTTCGCCATAGGACAGTCTTGGCAAATGTCGACCTTCGCGCAGTTGCCATCGACGATCTGCGTCAAATGAATCGTGCAAGGATTCGTGCACTGGGAGCATTTTTCTGGGCGGGAATCACTCATAAACTCATCGTAAACTATCGGCTTCCAGCCCCCTTTAGCTTAGAATTTACCCAGGATGAGGAGCTTTACCCCTTTTTTAACAAAGCGGTAGAGGAAGCTTGAAGAGAGCTAAAACGGTCGAGCTCTGAGACTTTAGCCAACGAGATTTCGCGTTTGACTGAATTGGGAATCGATGGTGGCTAAGAGCGACAAGGAGAATCATGTCAGAACACAAAGCGACTTTGGTTTGGGAACGCGGCGAAGCGGGTTTCGACTATAAAAGCTACTCTCGCAATCACACTTGGACATTTGAAAATGGAGCCTCGCTTGAAGCTTCAGCGGCAGCCAATTATCTGGGTGACGCGTCGAAGGTAGACCCCGAAGCGGCCTTTACGGCCTCCCTATCAAGCTGCCACATGCTCACTTTTCTGGCCCTCGCCGCATTTCAAAAAATCGTTGTCGATCGATACGAGGACGAAGCAGTCGGCTTTTTGGGAAAAAGCGATGCCGGCAAAATGGCCATCACCAGAGTCGAGCTTCATCCGAAAATCACCTTTGCCGACGGCCAAGACCCTTCACGGGAGCAATTGGAATCCTTACACCACAAAGCTCACGAGGAGTGCTTTCTGGCCAACACCGTCAACTGCCCCATCGAGACGATTCTCGAATAGAATTAACCAGAGCGGCTGATCTGCCAGCCGCAGCCTCCAACTTCGCCGAGCTACGACGGACACAATTGGCGTAGGCTGGTGGGCCCGGAGGGATTGGTTCACTTCGCTCAGGGCTCAGCCCTCCTGCAATTCGCAGGACCCATCTCCGCTACGCTCCGTCAAACCCACTTCGTGGCTTCTTATCCCTCCATTAACAGATCGAAAACAAGCCAAGCCTTTTACCTTTCTCCATTCACTCTTCACCCTCAAAGCTGGTGGGCCCGGAGGGATTCGAACCCACGACCAAGGGATTATGAGTCCCCTGCTCTAACCACTGAGCTACAGGCCCTTCTCAGGAAACTTGGCAAAAATGAATGTTTGATTGGCAATGGCAAGCGTCCATTTCTTTAGTCAACAAGACAAGAGACCAGCATTTCGCCAACCAGCCACGTCTCGACAAAAGAATACGAGGTTTCGTGACAGGTTCTCGTTAGAATTTACCGTAAGCCTGCATAGCCGCCGCTATAGAATCGCTTTTTCTCTTCGATCCTAGGACGCTTCAACGAGCCTTTAGCGAGGCTCGTCCCCACGCAGACGAAAACCTTTCACAGTGGCCCCATGCTAGGCATCAGCGTCATCGATATTCTCGTGCTCGTCGTATATCTTGTCGGCGTTACCTTTCTAGGCATCCTGGCCATGAGGAAGATCGGAGGCATGAGCGATTTCATTATGCCTCGTAGATTCGGCAAATGGATGTTGACCATGCACGCCTTTGGCAGCGGTACGCATTCCGACCAAGCGGTCGGCGTGGCATCCAAAACCTTCATAAGCGGGCTTTCGGGCATCTGGTACCAATGGCTTTATTTGTTCGGAACGCCCTTTTATTGGCTCATCGCTCCCATGATGCGGCGCTTCAGGGCTCTGACCACTGCCGATATATTCGAGCTCCGCTACAACCGAAGCGTAGCCATGCTCTACGCCATCATCAGCATCGCCATGATGATCACCACCATTGGACTGATGTTGAAAGGCTCGGGGGCGGTCATTGCGGGAGCGAGCGGTGGAAGCATCTCTCCCGATACCGCTATCCTTTTCATGACCGTTCTTTTCGTCGCCTACGGAACTACAGGCGGTTTGGGAGCGGCCATTGTCACCGACTTTGTTCAAGGCATCCTTACCATCATATTCTCCTTCCTCCTCTTGCCATTCGTACTAGGCGCCGTAGGCGGGCTTGACGGCATGCGAACGACGATCGCCAACTCGGACATGTTCTCCCTCGCCGCCCCAGCAGGGATCGGCGTCTTCTACATAATCGTGATCTCTATTAACGCTCTCATCGGCATCGTCACCCAACCACACATCCTGGCCAACTGCTCAGCCGGCCGGACAGAGCAAGACGGTCAGTTCGGTTTCATGGTAGGAAGCTTAACTAAGCGTATTTGCACCGTAGCGTGGTGTTTGACTGGCCTTGCTGGCGTCGCTTTCTACGTCGGCCAGGACATCGAGCCCGATAACCTCTACGGACTGCTGGCAAACGAATTCCTACCCAAAATAATACCGGGAGCTTTGGGCCTTTTCATCGCCACACTCTTAGCCTCGGTTATGAGCTCCTGCGATTCCTTCATGATCGCGGCTTCCGCTCTTTTCACACGGAACGTCTACAAACTGGCAAAGCCGAAACAGAGCGATCGACACTATCTCTGGACCGCCAGATTCGCTTCCGTAGGCGTTGTCGCTCTGGGTGTCGTTTACGCCTATTGGCTCTCTGGGGTCGTCCAAGGGCTAGAGATCCTATGGAAAATCGCGTCCATGATGGGAATCGCCTTTTGGATGGGCCTATTCTGGCGACGAACAACGCCAGCTGCCGCATGGGCGTCCACTTTGAGCGCTCTCGTCGCCTGGTGGATCGGTTCGCAAAGCTTTTTCGCCCTCTGGATTTCTGAAATGCCAGGAGCCGACACCCTTCGTCTTCTCGACCATTCGAGCAGTGAAACTGCCATTAGCCTTCCCTGGCAAATGATATTCTATCTAACTATCGGCTTCGTAGTAGGCTTTTTTGTCAGTCTTATGACTCGCCAAACAGAGTCCACGAAACTCGAGCATTTCTACACGCTCCTGCGTACTCCCGTCATCAAGGAAGAGCCGAATCCCAAGGAGCCCTGCACACTGCCAGACGGAGTCAAAACCCTCCCGCGTCGTGTTCTCTTTCCAAATACGGAATGGGAAATCGGCATTCCTTCCAAACGCTCGATTACCGGCTTCGCCGCTGGGTGGGCCTGCGTCGCGGCAATCATTCTATCCGTCTACTGGATTTCCCAGGCATAAGATAGGACGCTCCTGTAAACTTTACGCATTGCTCTGTGATACGTATCCATAATTTAAATATAATAGGAATTCTTGCCTTCTTTGTTCTGATTTTCGCGACAAGAGCCGAGCGGTACTCGATAGGAAAATTGGAACAGACCATTCCAACAGAACTATTCGATCCCAATTACTTGGAGGGCGATTCCAACTACCACAGCTTGAACGCCGCTTCCGATGGAATGCTCTATTTTACCATTGGCACCCATCACACGGACTCGTCGGCTCGCATCTTTCGCTTCGATCCTAGCGAGGAATCCATCACATTGCTCGGAGATCTCGGCGATATCCTCGACGATGGCGTTGGCAAGAGGGTTCGGCATGGCAAGATACACACGCCGCTAATCGAACACGAGGGCTTTCTGTATTTCTCTACCCATACCTCGAACTATGAAGGGAGCTTGCCCAATATGAACCCCGAAGGGGGACGCGCTCCCTATCCCGGAGGTCACTTCATGCGATACGACTTGAAAAACGATGTATTCGAAGATTTGGTACAGCTCAAACTCTCCAACGAAGGAATCATTACCATGGCCGTCGATAAGAAAAGCGACACGCTTTTCGGCCTGACGTGGCCCACCGGCCTGCTAGTCAGCTATAACATTCGCCAAGGCTTGCTCCAGAATTGGGGCGCGGTGCAGGGCAGAGGCGAATGGGGGCATTTGCCCGACGAATGGAACTTCATCTGTCGTCGGCTTGGTATCGATGACGAGGGAAATGTGTATGGCGGAACGGATACCGGACGCATTTGGCGCTTCGAGGCTGGGAAACAACGACCTGTTTCTTATTTGGAGAATCTTAGCCTGAATCAACTTCCACCTATTCAGGATGCGAATTTCAAAGCGCCCAACGAAACGCACTTTTTCTGGAAGAACTGGAGAACGATCCTTTGGAATCCCGACACCGAAAGCTTCTGGGGCATTCAGGGCGGCAGTACACAGCTTTTCGAATTCGACCCATCCGCTGGAACCTTGCGATCCGTGGGCTCGATTCGAGCCAAAAACGTCGATCGGCATACGCGGCGTAATCCTTATCGCTCCCAGCTGGGATTCATGCTCGGTCCTAAGAATACCCTTATCTATCTAGCTCATGGGCCTCCGATCCCGTTGGAAGGCCGGTTTGATGTGAATTCCTCGGTTCACCTGATCACATACAAGATAGATAAGGGCGAATACCGGGATCACGGGATGCTTGTAGCCAAGAAGGGGCGCCGCATTTTTCATACGGAAAGCATAGCGATTGGAGCTGACGATCACCTATATACAGTGGCTTGGGTCGAATCAGTGGATCCCAAACGCATGAAGGAAATCCAAGTGGCCAGGGCCAAAGCGGCGCCCGAGGAAACCAACGAAGCGATTTACGAGATGCAGCTTGTTCGACTCCCCACCTGGCAGACGTTCATTGATTAAGGCATATCTTAAATAAAAGTAATCGCTGATTCGAAGCGAAAACGATGAGCCTTATTTAAAACAAGTCCAAGGTAGCATCACAGCAAAGCAGCCGCATCCGAATCGAGGAAAAGGCGAGCATCCGGGTGACGACGCATTAAGGTAGCCGGGCAGGCTGTTGAAATAGGCCCGTTGATCGTCGCGGCTACGGCCTTCGCTTTAGTCGTTGCTGGAACAACGCAGCTCAGCTTCGCCGCACTGACAAAGACCCGCAGGGTCAAGGTAATGGCATTGGTCGGCACAGCGCTTATCGAAGGGAAGCAGCCGTCGTTCACCTGCTGTTGACGACAAATATCGTCTAGCTCCACGATCTTAACCCACTTCGGATCTTCGAAATCCGCGACGGGAGGATCGTTGAAGGCCAGGTGCCCGTTCTCCCCAATGCCACAGCAAACCAAATCGATCGGCCGTTCCGTCAGCAAGTCGCTCAGGCGACGGCATTCCTTCTCGGGATCCGCCGCTTCTCCTCGAATCTGGTGAAATGCTTTTAGCGGAACTTTCGAAACGAAATGCTCGAACTGATAGGCTCGAAAGCTCTGCGGATGATCGGCCGCGAGACCGATGTATTCGTCCATGTGAAACGCCACAACCTTCTGCCAGTCTACCGTCTCACTCAAAGGCGACCCGGTCAGATGCTGGAAAAACTCGTCTTGCGACGGCGCGCTACCGACGACCATACGAATCTCGTCGCGATGCGCTTGCAGGCCATGCAAGTATTCCGCGACGTAAGTGGCAGCAGCTCTCCCCATATCATGCCGGTTGGCAAACACGGCTGCTTGCAGAGCGTCCGAAGCGAATTCCCTGATGGGAGAAGGCATAGAATGGGATGAATTCATAACGCTGTCTATAAATCGATTCCAAAGTGTTTGGCTGGCAAGACAGAGCACATCGCTACCGCATCCGTCCTGTCTAGCGAAAGCCAGGCTATGATGTTCTCCAAGCCGCGATCCATAGTGAGCGAGGAACCAGCAAAGCGATCGTCGCCGGGCAAATGGACGACGCCATCCTCGCCGACTTCCATAGAGTGAGGGCCAACCGTATACAGTCCTGGCGGCGCCCCGGCCGCCGCCATACAGTCCGTAGTGAAAAATACCTTACCCTTCTTTTTCGCCCGGAAGAAATTCCTGAGGACGAAAGAGGGCAGATGAATGCCATCAGGGATCAAGCAAGCGATCAGCTCGTCGCGAGCGAGCAGGCGTTGGACTATATTGTCGTGCCGAGGAAGTTGCGATGGTACCGCATTGCCGAGATGGGTTGCTAGCGTAGCCCCTGCTCGAATAGCCAGGTCGATCATCTCTTCAGAGGCATTTGTATGGCCCAGCCCAATACGGATATCATCCTTCGTAGCCATCTCCACAATCGAAAGACAGCCTTCCACTTCGGGAGCCAGGGTAATCAGCTTCAGATTGCCGCCCGCCGCATCGCGCAAACGCTTGTAGTCCTCAAGCGATGGTTTCCGGACATGTTCTTTCGGATGAGCTCCATGATAGCCGGACTCGGAAGATATCCAAGGTCCCTCTAAATGATAGCCACGCACCGTAGCGGCGATACGCTCGTCTTGCGTCCTCAATATTTCGATACGTTCTAGCCTGCGACACAAAGCGTCTATGCTATCCGTGATTAGGGTGAAGAGAATCGCCTTCACGCGATGGCGATGCAAGGCCTCAACCGCGCGCCTCATTTCCTCGAGCCCTAGCGACTCCGATTGAAAATCAACGCCTGCAAAGCCATTGACCTGAAAATCGAATAGCTTGGCTTCGGAAGGAATGCTCGCCGCTTCCACGTTTTTCATAGCCAGCGTAGTCAGCCCTGTTTGTCAGGCTCAACAAATCCGTTATCTCGGGCGAGTATGCGTTGGAGCATCAGGATCAGCAGCATCAGACAACGAGGTTGGTGAAAGTTGCCCTTACGATAAACCGAAATGCCAGGTCGCTGCTTATCCGCTCCGTGGCGGTCGACGGCTTGTCGCCAAACCCCATGATCGGTAGTCATAGTTCGCTGCAGAAACCGCCAGCTACGCTCGAACCACTCTTGGGCCCAAACTTCGCCCGCGCTCTCCCAAGCCATCATACAACCAATCGACACCTCCGTTTGAGCCCACATGGTCTTGATTCCCAAGGCCGGACCAGCGGGATGTCCTTCCAAAGCGAATACATTATACTCCGTATCGCAAGTGCCGTCGAATACGTAGTCCCAACTCATCTCGATCAAACGACGCATCCGTTCTCTGAACAAGCCGGCTAGCGAGCTATCTCCTTGTCGAAGAGCCTCCTCCATCGCCATCCACTGGGCTTCAATGCTATGTCCGGGAACCATCTGGCTGGCCAGAGACGGTATTCGCGAATAGTCATGCATCAGAATCTCGTTGGAGATACCGTAGTCGGAATTCCAATACTTATTGGCCAACAAGTCAAGGTGTTGGCCGACCAATGCTGCAAACCATGGATCGCTGTCGATTGCCAAAAGCTGCGGAACCACCCAGACCATCATGAACGAACAGCCTTGAGCGCGCAGGCCAGCTGTATCGATCCCTGGCGCGGAAATGCCTCGATGTTCAGGGTCTTCATAGCGCTCGACCGCTTTGCGAATAGAGCGTTTCGCCAATTCGAGGTCTTCCTCGCTATTCGCCGCTTTGGCGTATTGCACCAGTCCTGCTGCGGCAAACAAGGCGCCATAAATATTGTTCGAGCGGTCTATGGCGATGCTATCGGTCGGGTTACCTAAGCGATCCACTGTATTTAGCCAGGTACCATCGCCGAGATGCATATGGGCCACCATGAAGTCGCGCGATTTGCGGGCTATCTCCAGCCACCTGGGATTGGAGTCGATGTTGTTATAGAGAAATGAATACACCCAGATGGCTCGTCCCTGGTACCAAATGTCTTTACGATCGTTTTCCACCGAACCGTCATCATAAAGGTAGCACATAAAACCGCCGTTTTTCTC
>JANQKI010000207.1 GCA_028281165.1 Opitutaceae bacterium
CAGCATTGGATCCTGAACTCCGACAAGATCCGAACCCGACTGGGGTTTCACGAAACCTATACCCCCAATGAAGCTTACCGAAAAACGGTCGAATGGGAAATGGAGAACCTTCCTGACAAAATCGAGTCCAAGGAATTCAATTACGAAGCCGAAGATGCCTATATCGAATCGCTACAGCGCACCTGCTCGCTGCAAATACTATTAAAAAGACCTGTAAGATCTAAAGGATAGATTCGAAAGGCGACCCCCCTTTTTAGCTAATAGAAAAGCGATAAAGTAGTGACCTAAAGGAAGTATATCTTCTTAATGGATATCAACCTCAACGAATTATGAAGCATTCTGTATCGCTATTTCTACTACTGACTGCCCTTTTCTCCACCACCGCTCAAGCCATTTGGTATGGCGACCAGACGGACAAGGAAAAACGAGCCTGCTTGTTTGCTCACATGATGGAAGGAGACTATGGGCGTCTCTACTACGCAGTAAGCCTCGATGGCATGATTTGGAAATCGCTCAACGGCGGCAAACGAGTCAAAGACGACTACCGCGGGCATCCCGATATCACGAAAGGTCCAGATGGCTCTTATTATCTAATCGGAAACGACGAGGACAGGAAGGTGATGCGCATCTGGCAATCGAAAGATCTCATTGAGTGGAAGCTGCACGCGGATTACGCGCCTGATTTCAACATTCTTCCTCAGCACCACACGCCACGCGACGTAGGAGGCGCTCCTAAAATTTTCTTCGATATCGTGGGCCAGCAATTCGTCATCACCTGGCATGGAAGCCCCTACCCTGGAGAGGAAACGCCTGGCAACCACCGGTGGAGCAACATGCGAACGCTCTACGTAACGACGAAGGACTTTAAAAAATTCTCCGATCCCAAACGGCTTTTTCAATTCGATCTGCCAACCATAGACGTCATTCTCAGACGAGATGGCGATTTATATTACGCCATTATCAAAGATGAAGGCATTGTAGGCCCGACTCATACAACGGGTAAAACCGTCCGCGTTACTTGGGCTCCATCGCTCGACGGACCATGGATTGAACCGACCGACAAAATTTTGCCCAACTGGTGCGAAGCTCCGACCGCCATTGTTAATCCAAGCGGCAAAGGCTGGATGGTTTATGCGGAAAGGTATTCAGCTATTCGATACGAACTAGCCGTGGCCCCTACCCTTAAAGGTCCTTGGACAAATCCAATCGCCATGTCCTACAAGGTTCCCGAAAAGGCCAAACACGGGGGGATGATCAACATCACCCGAGCGGAATACGATAAGCTGGTAGAAGAGTTCGGCATAGAAGAATAAGGAAACGCCAAGAACTTTTAGGTTTTAAGGCAAGGTTTGCTCCTGAAAGGATTAGGTTCTTAGCCGTTAATTCTGGCTAAGCTATTCTCCTTAAATCGAGCGTCCCACTTCCAAGCATCGCTAGCCAATAAGAGTCTAACTAGCGGGAGCTAATAGAAAATCGTAAAGCCGGAAAGCCCTCCGGAGAACTATGCCGGAAGGCGTCAAAACATCTAGGTAGCTCGCTGTCGAACTTCCGATTCGTTAACGGGATCCCGTTTTTTCCGAAGACGATAACACTGAGCTTAAAATTTTTATTCTATTGGTTATCAATGTCTTAAGTATTTTTAAGATATTTGGCACGCAGGCTGCAAATGAATGGCATCACCAAAAAAACTAACCAATGAAATCAATTCGAATCATGAAAATCACGAAAGCCATCATAAACGCCATTAAAGCAGCAACCAAAGAAATCGAAGCCCTCAAACTTCAAGCCAAACAAGAAAAACGCAGCCAAGCTCTAGCCTCTCCTCGACGCCATTTCAGTCGAAGAATAGCCGACAGGCGAAGAGAGGTAAGACCTAATCTAAGCGCAATGCCGGGGGTTCCCGCCGGATTTGGAATCGCTCGTCTTTTATCGGATCAATAGAACTACCACTGGGACACAGCGGTCCGCGGAAAGGAAACCGCAGGCTACTTGAGAGTTCATCACCGAAGAAGAGAAGATAGCGCAACCCCTGGAAGTCGCTGAAGAGGCGATCCAGGGGTTTTTCATCTTCTTCGTATTCTAAATTCTATGACGATCCTGGCTCTAGTCTTAGCTTTTTCACCCGATCCCGCACGGTGCTAACCGGTCGATCAAGCAAAGTGGCCGCCCCCTCCGGGCCTCCAATCTTCCAATTGGCCTGCTTCAGAACTTTCAGATAAATCTCTCGCTCGAACTTATCTAGCTCGTCCAAACTCGTAGGCCCTTGCCCCTTTGCCGGATTTCGAGCATCGATGAAGTCGGCGAAATCGATCACTTCAGTCTTAGAGAGAATAACAGCCCGTTCTACCGCGTTTTGCAGCTCGCGAATGTTTCCCGGCCAACTATGGCTTTTCAGTTCTTCAATTACCGAATCCTCGAATCGACGAGGGCCTTTCCCGAACTTGGCGGCGAACTTTTCTAGAAAGTAATCAGCCAACAGCGGAATGTCGCTCTTCCTCTGGCGAAGCGGCGGATTCTGAATAGGAAAGACGTTTAGCCGGTAATAGAGATCCTCCCGAAAGGCCCCCTTTTCAACCAGCTCCACCAAATTTCGATGCGTCGCGCAAATCACTCTGACGTCGACCTTAATCGTATCCGCTGTACCAAGACGCTCAAACTCTCCCTCCTGTAAAACGCGCAGCAGCTTAACCTGGACATCCAGGGAGAGTTCTCCGATTTCGTCGAGGAACAAAGTGCCTCCATCAGCAAGCTGGAAGCGGCCTTGCCGATCCTTGACGGCGCCGGTGAAAGATCCTTTCACGTGTCCGAACAGTTCGCTTTCCACTAGATTCGCGGGTATAGCCCCACAATTCACTTTTATCAGCGGCCCCTCGCTCAAATCGCTCGACGCATGCACCGCGCGAGCTACCAGTTCCTTGCCTGTACCCGACTCGCCTGTGATCAGAACCGTCGCATCCGTTTTGGCCACAAGCTCCACTTTTTGCAGAACCTCTTTCAGACCGGCGCTATTCCCAATCATGTCGCTGAAATTGTGTTCGCGCTTGATCTCCTCTTCCAGATGAGTCACCCGACCTTGCAACTGATCCTTTAGCTTCTCGACCTGCTTCAAGGCATTACGCAAATCTTTGGTTCTCTCGGCCACTCTCTCTTCAAGTTCCGCATTGGCCACCTTCAGCTTGTCTTCCGCTCGACGACGGCACTCCACCTCGGTTTCCAAATCTTCCTGCAACCGTCGCATACGGATATGCGTCTCCACGCGAGCATTCACCTCTTCGGTTTGAAATGGCTTGGTTACATAATCCACAGCTCCCGCATCAAAAGCCCTGATCTTTTCCTCCGTGTCGGTCAAAGCTGTCATGAAAACTATAGGAATGTCCTTCGTCGCTTCATCCTTCTTCAACTCTCGGCAAACCTCGAATCCGTCCGTCCCAGGCATCATGACATCGAGCAAGACGAGATCGGGAAACTCCTGCCTTATCTTCGACAGGCCACTCTCTCCATCTTTCGCCACGAGAACCTTGTATCCAAGATCCGAAAGGCTATCGAACAACACGCCGATATTCGCAGGCGTATCGTCTACGATCATTACCGTTCCCCTTGGCTCGAATGTATCCATTCTACTGTTATTATTAAATCTGCAGGCAAACTAAGGCTTCATAAAACAATATTTTCAGGAACATGGCTCAATGATCCTCTTCATCGGCTAAAGCCACAATCGCATCAAGGTCGAACTCCTGCAACTTGCTTTCCACCAATGTTGTGAATCCCTGGTATTTCCCGTTCTCCTCAAGTTCCGAGATCGACTTGAGAACCGAACGTACGCCCTCCACATAGCCGGAGGCCGCGTGCGACCTTAGTTGAGACAATATATCCATCGACGGGAAGCGCACGTCTTCCGCAGGCTTAACCGCTTCGTCTTGGTCCGCCTTTCTTCGCTTCCATTCGATCTCGAAACACTCGCTCAGCGTTCGGATGAGAACCTCCCGCAGAAGTGGCTTTTCCAAAAACGCGTCGCATCCTGCCGCGAAGCATCGCTTTCGGCTTTCCCCCATTATGCTAGCCGAGCAAGCGACCACAGGCAGATCCTTCAGCCTGTCTGTCGCGCGAATCCGAGACGTCGCTTCCAACCCATTCATCCCCGGCATCTGGATATCCATCACCACCAAGTCCGGAACGGTTTCTAGCAGAAAATTCAGAGCTTCCTCTCCGCTGCTCGCTTCAACGACGTCAAAGCCTAGAGATTCGAGCAAGTCTCTTTCCACGGCTCGATTACTCGCCTCGTCATCCACAATAAGAATACTCCGAACCCTTCCTTCGTATCCGATAATCGACGACAAATCCTCTTCCTCACTCGTCTTCTTCGCTTCTGGAGTGTCAGACGAGGGCGGTAGCGGCAAGGTCAAGCGAAACGTGCTTCCCTCGCCTATTGCGCTTGTGGCCACGATATCCCCGCCCATGGCCCTAGCCAGTTTTCGGCTAATCGCCAAGCCCAGGCCAGTTCCTTTCCCCTTCGCCCCTTCATTACCGCTCTGGGCAAAGGGTTCGAAAATACGTTCCAAAGCGTCATCCGCTATGCCAATACCTGTATCCACGATTTCAAACTCCACGTGAGCCGATTCGAATCGGGATGGAAAAGCCTTCAGCGTAACGCGCCCAGCGTCCGTAAACTTGATCGCATTGCCGAGCAAGTTGATGAGAATCTGGCGCAAAAGTCTGCGATCGCCATCCACAAAACAAGCAAGATCCTCGCTGCGCTCAAGAGTGATAGCGAGTCCCTTTTGCTCGGCATTCACTTGAACCATGGTTATTAGCTCCTCGAGCAACTCGATAAGATTGAATCCCTCGGGTTCCGCTTCGACCCGACCGGCTTCGACCTTGGAAAGATTCAGCACATCATTGATCAACTCCAGCAAATGCTGCCCGCTCTTGCGGATAACGGAGATGGCTTTACGTGTCTTGGACTGACCGTAAGAAGGGCTCTCCATCAGTTGAGCGTAGCCAATCACGGCGTTAAGCGGAGTGCGAAGCTCGTGGCTCATATTAGCTAGAAAAGCGGCTTTGGTCTGATTCGCATCCTCGGAACTCCGCAAGGCTTTCTCAAGCGCGACCTCCGCATTTCGCGACCGTTCCACTTCGAAACTCAAATCCCGTGTCCGCTCCTCGACCTTCTTTTCCAAGCCGATCCTGGCCTCTTCTTCTACTGATTTAAGGCGTTCCAGGTTTCGCAAGGCCTCCTCTTTGGCTTCGTCACGCTCAAGCTGGACGCCGCGCATGCGATCTGCAGCAGCAAAGCCGAGAAAGAAGGCTCCAAATAAAACGCCAACATCAACAACGGGCAGTTCGGAAAGCGGATGGGGCCACTCGGATACGACGCCTAAACGTATCAAATGGTGAACTACCGTCACGACTACCATGAGCGAGAAGGAGAGAATATAGACATACGCTTCTTTCCTCCCGCGCCTCAGACTGCTTAGACCGATTCCGACTGACAGAGCTGCAAAGCTGATTTCTCGTATAGCGATCACGTCAAGAGCGATTGTATCATCGAAGAGCATCAGGACTGCGAAAACTACAAACAAGACAGCAACATTGGCTACATGAGCAATCTTGAGCAAGCGATACTCGAACTGTTTTCTGTCAATTCCCAGGAACAAACGAGTAAAGGAAAACAGGAAGGCATACGCTAAAGTGGCGGCGAGCAAAATCACTGGAGCGAACTGGGAGAACGATCCTTGCGGCCAGAAAATCCAATTGCCTGTATGGGCCTGCCAACTACCAGAGAGAATGACTACAACCAATGCGAGATACCCGAAATAACTGCCCAATAAAGGAGACCCCTGCCGGATCGCGAATATGCCAACGACAAGCAGGACGGCCAGCAACATGCCCAGACTGAGGAGAAAAACCATGCTGCGCTTCGCTTCGAAACGGTCTCGCTGCCATCCTTCCTTCCAAAAGCGAAAATCGGGATCGAAATAGTTGCGTGGCTCTATTCGTATCCAATATTCTATTTCGCCTTCAACAGATGGATTATGGTCAACTGATAGCACGTATCCACCTGACTGATTCACCTTTTCATCCCTTTTCGATTCGCTGTCGATTCGATGTGACAATCCAAATTCGTCTCCGTCTTTAACGAAAAGCGAAATGGACCGGACGATCCAGAAGCGTCTACCCTCTCGCAGCTCGATCACGGAATCTTTGGAATTGGCTTGCTCGAAAAGATCAGTATCCGAAAAGCGGAACCAATAGACATTCATTGGATTGAACTCCCCTCTGGACGGCCACGCGCTGACCGGCTTGAACTCTAAAGCCTGAAGTTCTTCGATTGAAGAAATGGGAAGCCCATCTCCTTCAGGCTCGACCGAGAATTCGAGAAACGCCTCCAGGTTAGTGGGCATGTCGCGGTACGGAGATAGGATTCGAGTAACCCAGCTCAGGTAAATAAACGCCGCGAGAAGGAAAATCACGGTGATCCAAAGCAAAGAGCGGAAAAGCGAGCTGGAGCCGATCATAACGCCTATTCTTCAAAAACTTCCGGCTTACGACAAGAGTCAACTAGACGAAGCTCTCCAGTGAAATGTCAGCCTCTGCCTCACGAAAGAAATTTCAACGAAACGAGATCCCGTTTCCAAGACGGTTTTTCGATTTAGAAACAAAGGGAAATACAGAGATAAATTTTCATAAGCTATTATAGATCAAATAGTTAAAAACGATATAATGAGATTGGCACAGACACTGCAATAGTGGTGGCAGAAAACAAGACACTAAACCTAAAACCCATCAAAAAAGCCAAATCATGAAAACAAAAACCACTATCGCCAGTATCCTCACAGCAATCGTTATCGCGACCGGCAGCAGCGCCGACGTAAGCGTCGCCTTCGAAAATCCAGAGAAGTTCTCCGACGTCAGCTACAGCGACTTTCCCAACGAGGGGGATAGAAACTATATCCTTAGAGATATCGCTGAATACATGATCGAAGAACTCGAAGACAAGGTCGGGGACGACAAGATTGTCAACGTGGTCGTCAAGAACGTTGATCTGGCTGGAGATTTCGAGCCGTGGAGACGCGTCATGCCCGATGCCCGCCGTATCAGGCCAACCTACCCCGCTCGTCTGTCTCTCGATTACCAAGTCTTCGATCTTGAGGGCAACCTAATCGAGGACGGGTCCGAAAAGATGACACTCATGGATAACGTAGTCTCTTTTAACCTACGTAACGAGGAACACCCATACGTCAAGGAACTCATCAACCGCTGGGTCGGTTCACTGAAAATAGCCAAAGCATTGAAAGCGTAAAACTTTGGGCAACAGCGGAGAATGGGTAATCGAAGTCCCCCGGGAAACGGGGGACTTTTTCTTTGACGAAGTATTCGTTTCACCATCACATAATTCATAGATTGAGGGATGCCCCAATCTAGCCCTTGCAGCTAAAGCTAGCCCCTCTTTTCGTAACAGATAACCGTGACAGGCGGATGCTGAACGCTTTCCTCGATTTTAAAAAGCGATGATGTCATCGACCTCCGGTCTAGTGCCGAGCAAGGCTCGCCAATAGGTTCTGGTTTCACCAGAAAGAACAATGAAATCGCCTCGCTCGAAAAAGCTCCTCCCTGCGGCAGAAACCGCAGGGTATGTAGAGCGGATTCGAAATTTAGAATTGAGTATTCAAAGAATGAATTCATAAATTGATTTATGGAAATCGATACTCTTGTTAAAAACGTCATTAAAGTTTGCTACGAAGTTCACAACGAACTCGGTCACGGGTTTAGCGAAAAAGTCTATGAGAAGTCCTTAGGAATCGCCTTAGTCCACGCCCACATGAAATCTGAAGCCCAATACCCGATGACCGTCTATTTCAGAGGTGTTATCGTTGGCGAATTCTTCGCGGACTTACTCGTTGAAGAAAGACTTATCTTAGAACTAAAAGCTGTCACAGTTCTCGATTCTAGCCATAAGTCCCAGGTCCTAAACTATCTAAAAGCCTCAAGGTTGCAGACGGGTCTAATAGTAAATTTCGGCGCTCCGAAGATGGAAATAAAACGCCTTTATAATAACGAATTAATAAAAACCAAAGCCTAGAAGCCTTTGTCCCGCTTGCGGGACCTAATTTGGCCAATGGCCAACTAGCTGAGCGATGAGGTCACTGATCTCCGATACACGCTTCTCAATTAGACTGAGAGTCGAAATTGAGTACGCCGTTCTTTTTAGCCCATCCTCATCGATCAAATAAGGAACGTCTTCTTGAGCCAGTTGCAAAGTCAGCAAATCGCTAGGATCTAGATGGTTTAAATCCTCATATTTTGAGAAACGGCTTAATGTGGATGTGCTTTCCTGCAGTTTTGAAACCAGAGTAAAGCCGATTTGGAAAAAACGTCTAAGGTCTTTTTCAAAGACAGCTAGATCGACCGCATCATTCAGATTGCCTCTACTTTCAAAGTCCAGTCCTAGACTAATGTACACGATGGCTTTTAAGCTCTTGAATTGACGATTCTCACCGGACGCAGCCAAACCATCGGCAACAGAGACTTGATTAACGATATTCATGAGCGAATCCTTGATTTGATCGCAAACATCTTGTTGGCAGTTCTTGGATACACGTAGTATCTCCAGAACTCGATAGAGTAACGGCTGGCTTTCTCTCATTGGGGAGAGTTCTTGGCTGCTGGCAGAAAAGCTCTCAGAGTGTTTGAGATCGACCTTCTCGTAAATGGATTCCGCTTCGCTCCTGCTCGGAAATCGTTTTTCAGCCAATCTCTGGTTCCGCCGCTCCAGGACCTCATTCTCCAGATCGACATCGCGAACGATGAGCGAACCGATCTCCCTGAAAACATCCGCATCCAACATCCAAAGCAATTCTAGAAATTGAGCGGTGAGATCATCTGTACAATCGAAGTCCTCTGGCGTGAACATATAGGATCGTTCCATATCGTCGCACAGTTGAAGCTCCTCTTCGGTAACCTTTGTATCAGCAATTCGAGGACTAGCTGCCGCCACAATGAATTCCTGGGCGATTTGCAGCAAGCTGCTTCCGATCAAGTCGTCATCGCACTCGATGAAATACTCGATCCAACGGCCGAACCGGTCTTGATCAATCCTATCGCCATCCCAGCACTCGATATCAAAGAAGTACATCAGCTGATCTTTATTTCCCAATTCCAACAGGATGATGGATTCAATATCAGTCCCGGATTTGACGGATAGATACAATCCGTCCTCTGGCAACGCCCGAACCAGCTTCGCGCAATCACGAGCTAGAAAAAGTAGGTCCTTGCGGTCCTCAGCATTAACCTGAGACACGAGCTGAAGCTGCTCATCAAAAGACAACGCGCCAAAAGTAGTCTCAGCCAATGATCGATTGGATCGAGATAGTTCTATGAGCGATTCCGCTTTGGCGATAGCAAGCGAACGTTCGGCTTTCATAACCTGCGGCTTCAGTCGAAGCAAACGACCTCAAGCCTTGATCTCTCCTCTTCCAAAATGCCTTTGAAAGGCCTTAATCCCTGTTTGTATCCGCAACAACAGGGCAGGAACTTAAGCTATAAAGACAGTAAATCAAGAAAAAGTATCAATAAAATTGATACAAATCTTACTACCAAGTTCTATGATGTGAGGCGCTTTAAAACTGTCAACCACAAACGAACATCTTTCGCCCTAGAAGGCATATCAGGTTTGAGCGAGGGCTATGACCATTCTTGAGATGGCTTCCAAGGACCTGAATAGAAAAGACTTCACCTCCTGCGCCGATTTAGTAATCTTCAGCCCAACTATTGTTACCCTATGAGAAAACGACGTTTTAAAAAAGCTGGTATTGAGGCAGCGGAATTAGCCTTTGGAGCGTGGGCTATTGGAGGACTACGCTATGGAGCAGTCCATTCAGAGGAAGCCGAGGCTGCCATCAAAGCCTACCTAGAATCGGGTGGGAACTTTATAGACACCGCTCGCATGTACGATGAATCGGAAGGACGGATAGGTGTGGTGCTAAAAGAAATGGGAAACCGTGACCATGTCGTCATCGCGACTAAGACAGTTTACGGAAGCCAGATGAGCGATATCCCAAACATCCGATACGATCTAGAGGCGTCCTTGAGACAGTTGAAAACTGAATACATCGATATTTACCAGCTACACGATCCGCCTGAAAAACCAGAAGTAATCGACGCCGCCCTTTCCGAAATGGAAGCATTGAAACAAGAAGGCAAAATTAGAGCCATCGGCGCTTCTATAAAAGGCCCAAACGTTACGGAGACCACGGCCGAGCTTTGCCGAGCTTACATAGATACAGGAAAGGTTGATGCTCTACAAATCATCTACAGCATTTTCCGCCAGAGTAACCGTCAAATATTCGAGCAAGCCAGCGAAGCAGGCGTTGGCATCATTGCTCGAACGGTCCTTGAAAGCGGATTTCTCACCGGCAAATACAACGGCAACTCGACCTTTGTTGAAGGAGATCATCGAGTCCGCTGGTCTGCCGATCAAATCGAACGTTTTCACGAGGAAGCCCAACGAATTATGGGAGAACACATCAAGCCACCCTACGAAACGCTCGCTCAACTCGCCATCAAATTCGCCCTAGCGCCGCCTGAAGTAACGACGCTCATCCTTGGCGCTCGCACGGCGGAGCAAGTCAACCGCAACATGGCGGTAGCTCAAATTCCAGACCTCAATTCCGACACCCTTTCCGAACTCGAAAACAAGTACGAAGGCTTCGAGAACGTCGTTAATATTTGAATGCGAGAGCAGACTTAGTCAACCAACAGAAGATGGAATGGGATCAACGCTACCAGGAAAACGATACGCCTTGGGAAAGAGGAGAACCTGCGCCTCCACTCGTTGAATACCTGGAAAACAATGAAATTCATGGCCACGTTCTTGTGCCAGGTTGTGGACTGGGACACGATGCCCGCCTGCTCGCTTCAAATGGCTGCGACGTCCTAGCGATCGACATTTCTCCTACTGCCCTGGAGAAGGCAAAGAACTTCTCGACCCCAAGCAGCGGAAAACTCGAGTACAAGCTGCTTGATTTCCTCGATCCCGACAGCGGTCTTCCCTCCAACCGCTTTGACTATATATTCGAACACACCTGCTTCTGCGCCATAGAACCCCATCAACGCCTGGCCTATGTGGAGGCCGCCCAGAGAGCCCTGAAACCAGGTGGTCATATCCTTGGTGTCTTTTTCACTGACTTGGAAAGAGATAATGGTCCGCCGTATTCGTCATCTAATGACGAAATCGAAGAACTGTTCTTGCCCAATTTTGATATCGATAAATGCTGGAAGCCAAATCGCGTCTACTCCGGACGCGAAAACGAGGAAGCCATGTATCTCATGACCGCTAAGAACCGAATCTAGTAAGCAACCGCCATTAGAGCGATTCTGATGGGTCGCTACCTCCGTTTCGCTTTTGCCGGGTCGTAGTTGGGGTTTGGCGACATGAATTGAGCTCCGACGGAGTAGCGCCAGGCGTTTAGCTTTTGCAGAAGCTCTAGCGCTTTGGCTGGTTCTTCCTCGACCAGATTATGGCGTTCGCCGAGGTCTTCGCTGAGGTTATAGAGTTCGATTCGGTTGTCGTGGAAAAATTCGATGAGTTTGTAGTCGCCGTCGAGAATACTGCTGCCGGGCATGCCTTGGTGATAATGAGGATAATGCCAGTAATGAGGACGTTCGGCGAGCGGCGCTTGCTCGAGCAAAGTGGCAAGGAAACTGATACCGTCCAGGTTTTCAGGGAGTGTATCGATCCCAGCCGCTTCGGCAAAGGTAGGGAGGAAATCGTAAGTGGATATCCGCTCTTCGGATACAGTGCCGCTTTTGATCTTGCCTGGCCAGCGGACGATGAAGGGGACTCGGGTGCCGCCTTCGTAGAGGGTGCCTTTGCTTTCGCGGAGGGGAGCGTTGGTGGTCGGAGTTCCGTTTCCTCGGTCCAAGCCGCCGTTGTCGGAATAGAAAAGGACGAGGGTGTTTTTTTCGAGCGAACGTTTTTCGAGTTCTGCCATGAGGTGGCCCACGCTTTGGTCGAGCGCTTCTAGCATGCCAGCGTATTTTGGGGTCGGTGTTGGGCCGTCCGTTGAGGAAAGCTTGCTTTCGTATCGGTCTTTGACGGCATCGTTGGAGTGGATGGGCGTGTGAACCGAGTAGTGAGAGAGGCCGAGGAACCAGGGTTGTTCCTTGGCGGCGGCGATGAAAGCGAGCGCCTCTCTAGTTAGGGTCATCACGCCTTTGGGGTCGTCTTGGTTCTCGTCTCCGTTTAAGCGCCAATTTTGCCCTCCAGCGTCGAAGCCGTGGTAGAGCGGGGCATTGCTTGTCCGGTGATCTCGGTCGGGTCGGTCGCGTTCTTCCTGAGGGAGTCCCGAGAGGTGCCATTTGCCGATCCAGGCTGTGGTGTAGCCGGCTTCTTTAAGCATCTCTCCGATGGTGATCTCCTCGAAGGGCAAGGATTGCTGCCAGTCAGGGATGCGAAGCTTCTCGTGCTGGAAATCGTGGCCGGGAATCCAGTCGGTGATGTGGAGCCGAGCAGGAGTCTTGCCTGTCATGAGGCTGGCGCGAGCGGGAGAGCAGATGTGCGAAGCCGAGTAGGCTTGGGTGAAGAGGATTCCCTCGTTGGCGAGCCGGTCGATGTGCGGGGTTTCGGTGAACTCATTGCCGTAGCAGGAGAGATCACTCCAGCCGAGATCGTCGATGTAGATGAGAAGGATGTTTGGGTTCGACCTATTCGATGAACTCAGGATTTGCGGGCTCACCACAGGTGGCTTGGATGCGTGGGCAGTGAAGATAACTGAGCTTGCGAAAAGAAAAGCAATCAGGTTTCTGAGTGGCGAAATCATGGGGTTTGCGCGTTTAGGATCTTGCTTTGCCGATTATAGGGATGACGACAAGTTTACAGAATCCCCCAAATGAGTGAAGAATGCGAGCGGGTGTTTGTGATAAATTGGAAGGGATCCCCGCGCGGCTGCTCAAGAATGAGGGCGCGGTTTAGCTATCTAATCACTTGTTTTCAAATGAACTCGTTGTTTCACACTCGCTCACCTTTTTCTCGTAATCGTTTTTTCCACCTGATTTGGAGCGCCGCATCGCTGGCGCTTTATGCCAATGCGCTCGGGAACGGGGTTCTCGAGTGGGAGAATCCAGAGGTTTTCCAGATTAACCGCGAACCCGCTCGGGCGAATTTCACGCGTTTCCAGAGCGAGGAGCTGGCCTTGAAAGGCGATCGCGGCGATTCCGCTTTCTACAAGTCGCTTAATGGGATGTGGAAGTTCCACTGGGTTCGCAAGCCGGCGGATCGCCCGGTCGATTTCTACCGTAGTGATTTCGAAGATACGAAGTGGGACGAGATTCCAGTGCCTTCCAACTGGGAGCTGCAAGGCTACGGTCTGCCGATCTATACCAATCTCATCTATCCCTTTCCGAAGAACCCGCCCTTCATTCCGCATTCCTGGAATCCGGTGGGCAGCTATCGCCGGACTTTCACTGTGCCGGAATCATGGGAAGGCAAGCAAGTGTACCTGCAATTCGGCGCGGTTCGCTCAGCGATGTATGTTTGGATGAACGGAGAACGCGTCGGCTACAGCGAGGGAAGCAAGACCGAGGCGGAGTTCAAGGTGACCGACTATTTGGTGGATGGGCAAAATACCTTGGCCGTGGAGGTCTACCGCTGGTCCGACGCGAGCTATATGGAGGACCAGGACTTCTGGCGTCTCAGCGGCATCGAACGGGATGTCTGGCTCTATGCGACTAATCCTCTGACGCTGGCGGACATCGAAGTGGAAGCGAATTTGGATGATGAATACAACGATGGTCTTTTTAACCTGAAGCTCGATCTCGCGAACGCCTCTTCGAAAAGGGGCGAAGTGGCGGTAAGCGTCAAATTGCTGGATAGGGAACGCGTAGTGGCGCGTTTCAGCGAATCGGTGAAGGTGAACCGGGATGCTGTTGCGCGCTTTGAGAAGACGATCAAAAACGTCCGCAAATGGACGGCGGAGACGCCCGAGTTGTATACCTTGCTCGTTACGGTCGACAGCGGAAACGGCGAGCCGGAAACAATGCAGATGAAGGTAGGATTTCGACGTATCGAAATAATGGATGCGCAACTTCTGGTAAATGGCATCCCGGTTTACTTGAAAGGCGTGAATTTGCACGATCACCACGAGGTGAACGGGCATGTCGTATCTCCAGAACTCTACGAGCTGGATATGAGGAGAATGAAGGAGTCCAACATCAATGCCATTCGCTGCAGCCACTATCCTAAACCACCCTATTTCTACGAGCTGGCAGACCGGTACGGTTTCTACGTGATCGACGAGGCCAACATCGAGTCGCACGGCATGGGCACGACCAACCAGGATCCCTTCGACGAAGGACCGCACCCGGCGTATCGACCGGAGTGGAAGGGAGCGCATATGGATCGCACGATCCGCATGTACGAGCGTTCCAAGAACCATCCCTCGATCATCATTTGGTCGCTGGGCAACGAAGCGGGCAATGGCCAGAACATGTTTGCTACCTACGATTACCTGAAGTCGGTGCAGGACACGCGACCCGTTCAATACGAAGGGGCCGTCTTCTACGATAACTCCGACTTGACGGTACCCATGTACGCCCGCCTGCATCACATGCAGCAATTTCAGGACATGGGCGCCCCGAAGCCGTTCATCATGTGCGAATACTCTCACGCCATGGGCAATAGTGTGGGCAATCTGCAGGACTACTGGGACTTCATCGAGGATCCGAAGCACCGCAGCTTTCAGGGCGGCTTTATTTGGGACTGGGTGGATCAGGGTCTGCTGACCCAGGATGAAAACGGCCGGGAATACTGGGCCTACGGAGGCGACTTTGGCGCCCGCCATATCCAGCACGACTATAACTTCTGTCTCAATGGATTAGTGAATGCCGATCGCACGCCGCATCCCTCGCTCTTCGAAGTGAAGAAAGTGTATCAGTTTATCAAATTCAACGATCTCAATGCCGGCAATAGCAGCGTGGAAGTTTACAATGGATACGGTTTTATCGACTTGTCGGGATTCGAATTTTCCTGGACCTTGACCAGGGATGGGGAGCCCGTCGCTTCCGGGGTGCTTGAGAATTTGGATACGCCGGCGGGACAAAGCGAAAGGGTTTCCTTGCCCTTGCCTGCCTTGGATCCCACGAAAGGCGAATTGCTGGTGACGGTGAGGGCTCGCTTGAAAGAAGATCAGCCCTTGCTGGATGCGGGCTACGAGATCGCGGCAGAGCAGTTCGCGCTCTCGGACTATGCGTTCGCGAAATTCGATTCGACAGCTGCGGGGAAGTTGAATGTTTCGAAGTCAGCCGACCGGGTGGTCGTTTCGGGTGAAGGGTTTTCCGCGGTCTTTAGCTCTGCTACCGGTAGTTTGGAGAGCTATATTCTGGATGGTCGCGAACTTCTCAAAGAGGGCCTGAAACCCAATTTCTGGAGAGCGCCAACAGACAACGACTTCGGCTTTCATATGCAGAGAGACTGGAAACAATGGAAGGAAGCGTCTCAAGTCCAAACGCTGTCCAGCTTCGATTCTGACGAAAAAAGTAACCAAATTTTGGTGACGTCGGTTTACGAACTTCCCGCGGTGTCCGCCCAGGTCAAGGTGACTTACATGATCGGCGCGAGCGGCGAGATCGAAGTAGCGACCGCCCTAAGCGGCGTGGATGCGGAACTGCCTCCGCTTCCGCGTTTCGGCGTCAACCTAGTGCTGCAGGAGTCCTTGAGCAATATCGAATGGTATGGTCGGGGACCGTTCGAGAACTATCAGGACCGGAAGACGGCGGCCTTCGTGGGAAAATACGAGGCGGATGTCGAGGATCTCTATTTCGCTTACGAACGACCGCAAGAAAATGGATACAAGACCGATGTTCGCTGGACTCGCTTCGAAGATAAGAACGGATACGGACTAATGTTTGCGGCGACCAGCGACCTGCTGAGCTTCAGCGCTCACCATCAGTACAATGGCGATTTCGACGAAGGCGAAGAAAAGCGGCATCGCCACCGCAGCGACATCGAGAAACGCGATTTGGTGAATGTGAATATAGACTACGCTCAGATGGGAGTCGGAGGCGACAATAGCTGGGGGCACAAGCCGCTGGAACAGTACCAGATTCCGCCGAAAGACTACGCCTACCGGTTCTTGATTCGCCCGGTTCGCTAGATTGCTTCTTAAAGGGAGTTTGATGACGTCACTTGCGTCAGAAAAGCGACTATCGAGACGTTCTCCGCATCTATTCTTGGTAGCGGCTTTCGCTTTGTTGATCTGTAACGTATTTTCGGATACATTGGTGCTGAATCCTTTCATGAGGCATAACCCCGGGGAGGATCGCAGCAATACCAACGAGATTGTGGGTTCCCGTTTTGTCGCGGCATCCGCTATGCAAGTGACACACTTAGGGTTCTATGACGAAGGGGCTGACGGACTGATCCAAAGTCATCGCGTAGCCATCTTCCTGGCAAGCTCGGGCGCGGTGGTGGCCGAAGCTAATGTACCCGCGGGCGCAAGCGCCCTTCTCGATTACAATTGCCGTTGGGTAGAGCTGGATACACCGGTGGGGCTGGTGGCGAACGAGACCTACGTGATTGCGGCGGAGGTTTTTTCTGGAGGCGATCCCTTTATCAACAGTATCCCGAATGTTCGCGCATCTTCGTTCGGAGCTGACTGGGTGGCGTCGGGAAGCAGTGTCATTCCCGTTTGGAAATCGGCCGGAAACGACTTTTCGATGCCGGACAACGCTCTGGGAAATCATCAGTATAACCGCTCCTACTTTGCGGGAAATTTCGCCAACTTCAATTCGGTAACGCCGATGGAGCTGCAAGTCGATCTGTCAACCAAACATCAATCGATCGAAAGCTTCGGAGCCTCGGACGCCTGGAATATGGACTTCGTGGGAAAGCACTGGTCCGATAGCGAAAAGGAGCTTATGGCGCAACGTCTGTTTGGTTTGGATACAGACGAGTCCGGGAATCCGGAAGGAATCGGACTTTCCGGCTGGCGCTTCAATATCGGGGCCGGCAGCGCGGAGCAGGGCGATGCCAGCGATATCGTGAATGTGCCGCGTCGGACGGAGTGTTTCCTGCTGGAAAATGGGACTTACGATTGGAACAAGCAACTCGGGCAGCAGTGGTTTTTGGACAAGGCGCATGAGTACGGCGTATCTAGCTTCACAGCGTTTTCCAACAGCGCTCCGGTCTATTATACGAAGAATGGACTGGCCCACGGAACGAATGGAGTGACCAATTTAAAGGACGAGCACTACGACGAATTCGCTTTTTTTCTGGCGACAGTGCTGAAGCATTTTCAGGATGAAGGGAAGCCCTTCGATTTCATCAGTCCGGTTAACGAACCGCAGTACGCGTGGAGCGGCGATTCCCAGGAAGGCTCCCACTGGGAGGAAAGCGACATCGCCCATATTACCCAGGAATTGGATACCGCTCTGCAAGCGAATAGCGTGACCGCGAAGCAGACGATCGACGAGAGCGGCCAGTATGATTATACCTATCCCGGCGGCAGAAAGACAGTAGGGCATATCGAAAGTTTCTTCGATCCGCAGCGTTCTACTTATACCGGAAATTTGGATACGCTCGATCAGAGCTTTTCGGCGCATTCTTATTGGACGATAAATACGAATTCGCAAATCGTAGACGCGCGTCAACGCGTGGCAAACGAGCTGGACCGGTGGAACATTCCATTGCGTCAGACTGAATACAGTCTTTTAGGCCTGGAAAATGTGATCGAGGACAAGCCGGAGAACGAAACCGATATCGCCCTTTTCATGGCGAAAGTCATGCATGCCGATCTGACCATTGCCAATGCGATTTCCTGGGCGTTCTGGACCAGTACGGAGCAGGCTCAGTTTGGGCACATGAATCGCTTTCTGCTGATGACGCTCATTCCGGACTCCGGGACGGATCTGACATCGGGCGGGACGCATCGCCCGGAAAAGACGCTTTGGATGCTGGGCAACTACAGTCGCTTTATCCGACCCGGATACCAGCGTATCGATCTTTCGGATGCGGACGATTACGACGGAATCATGGGATCGGCTTACGTTTCTCCGGAGAATGATCGCTTGGTTCTGGTTTTGCAGAATAACGCTTACGAATCCAAGGCGGTTCGTTTGGCCGAGGCCAGTGTGAATGGGATCTCTTTTCAGGATAGTCAGTGGTATCTCTCGGACCGCGAGCGCGACCTGCGCTTCCAGGGAACGCTGGATGCGGCTGAGGCGCTGGTATTGCCTGCTCGATCGCTGAGTACTGTTGTGGTGGATGTGGAAACGATGTCTGAATGGGAGCTTTGGGTGGAAGCGAATCTGTCCAGCGTGGACGAGTCGCTGCGTCTAGCGGCAAAAGATCCGGATGGCGATGGCCTGCCAAATCTGCTGGAATACGTAGCGAGAGTAAATCCCGTGGCGGGCGGAGACTCGAGCATTTTCGCAATGGACGAAGAAACCTACGTTATTCAACTTGATCGCGAATTAGGCGCGGCGCGTGTATTTCTTGAATACACGACAGATTTCGAATCATGGCAGTCCACCGAATTGATTTTCCAGAGCGGAGCTTGGACGCTTAGCTCGGGCGAACTGGAATTGAGTCAAACGGCGCTAGGCGAAGACTTGGACGAGCTCGGAATTCGACACTCCAGCGGTAGTACGTGGTTCTACCGGACCAAGGGAGTCTTGGAGTAGCTTTCTTTTTAGGGTTTCTGTTGGAGTCCCGCCTTTAGGCGGTATGGGATGCAGTTGGGGACCACCTG